>NZ_JBHZGN010000016.1:0-147597 GCF_049334135.1 Metapseudomonas cellulosilytica
ATGCTGATAATCAGTTGACTATCAGTCTTACCTCACAAGCACCCACACGAATTGCTTGATTCAGTTGTTAAAGAGCGTTTCGATCAAGTCTTTCGTCTCAACCGAGGCCGCGCATTCTACAGCAGCCCTTCTTACTGTCAAGCTGTTTTTCGAAATTTTCTTTTCTACTCAACCGCTTGCGCCTCCGATCCGATTCACTCTTCTCGTCAGCGGGAGGCGAATTCTACAGCGTTCAAACCCGCTGTCAACACCTCTTTTTCCACCTCATTCGCCAGAAGCGAACACTTCGAAGCAGAACCTTCCGACACCCTCACCATTCGCTTAACTCGTTGATTATCAAGGAGTTTTGCTTGGCAACTGCGCCGGAAGTGGTGCGCATTATAGGGATGCAAAAGCTGCCGTCAACAGTTACTTGAACTTTTTATTCGGCAACCAGCGAGACCCGCGCAAAGGACTTCTTTCCAGCCTGGAGAACATGGGTCGCACCCAGCTTGAAGATGAAGCCACGATCCACCACCTGACCGTCCACGCGCACACCACCAGAGCCCAGCAGGTCACGGGCGACTGCGGCGTTCTTCACCAGGCCCGCCTTATTAAGAACGGAAGCGATCGGCATGTCCTCGGCGGAAGGCACTTGAACTTCTGGCAGGTCGACCGGCAGCTCGCCTTCCTTCATGCGATTGCCCGCGGAACGGTGAGCGGTCGCCGCAGCCTCTTCGCCATGGAAACGCGCCACGATTTCCTCGGCCAGCTTGATCTTGATGTCACGCGGGTTGGCCCCCGCCTCGACATCACGCCTGAACTGCGCAATCTCATCCATGGAACGGAAGCTCAGCAGCTCGAAGTAACGCCACATCAGCTGATCGGGAATGGAGACCAGCTTGTTGTACATCACCCCCGGCGCTTCCTGGATACCCACGTAGTTGCCCAGAGACTTGGACATCTTCTTGACGCCATCCAGGCCTTCCAGCAACGGCATGGTCAGAATGCATTGGGACTCCTGCCCATAGGCGCGCTGCAACTCGCGCCCCATCAGCAGGTTGAATTTCTGGTCGGTGCCGCCCAGTTCGACGTCGGCACGCAGCGCCACGGAGTCGTAACCCTGCACCAACGGATAGAGGAACTCATGAATGGCAATGGGCTGATTGGTGCCATAGCGCTTGCTGAAGTCATCGCGCTCGAGCATGCGTGCAACGGTGTACTGGGATGCCAGGCGAATGAAGTCGGCCGGGCTCAGCTTGTCCATCCAAGTGGAGTTGAAGGCGACCTCGGTCTTGGCCGGGTCGAGTATCTTGAATACCTGGGCCTTGTAGGTCTCGGCGTTCTCCAGCACCTGCTCGCGAGTCAGCGGGGGGCGAGTGGCGCTCTTGCCACTTGGGTCGCCGATCATTCCGGTGAAGTCACCAATCAGGAAAATCACCTGATGCCCCAGTTCCTGGAACTGACGCAGCTTATTAATAAGCACGGTGTGGCCGAGGTGGAGATCCGGAGCGGTCGGGTCGAAGCCGGCCTTGATGCGCAGCGGCTGGCCACGCTTGAGCTTTTCCACCAGCTCGGACTCGACCAGGACCTCTTCCGCACCGCGCTTGATCAGCGCCAGCTGCTCTTCAACCGACTTCATGACAGGACTCGTTGACCATTGGATAGACAAAGGGGAACCAACCATACAAGATCGCGAACTAATTACAAGTTTTGCACCTGCCCCGATGCCAGTCAGCGGAAGGCACCAATCCAAGGTTGCCTAGGGCAGATTTTGATTATATTTTAGGCAGTTAGTTCACCTTCCAAAACAACACCACACGCCATGACGCAATCAGTACCCAAAGTGCCGCCGTATCCGAAGAGCCATTTGCTGGCTGCTAGCGGTGTGGCTGCGCTGCTCAGCCTGGCCCTGCTGGTGTTCCCGTCTCGCGAGGTCGAGGCGAAGAAGACCTACATCAACCTGGAGCTGGAGAACGGCTCCGAGATGGTGATCCAGGAGAAGGACGACCTTCGACCAGGATCAGTCACCGGGGATGAGGGTATCTCGCCATTCGCCAAGATCGAGAACCCAGCCGAGAACCAGAACAGCGCCGGAAAAGACGCGGACAAGAAGAAAGAAGAAACCACCGACCTCGCCACCACCCAGACGCCTGTCGATCCCAGCCTCAAGACTGTGACCGTGGGCAATGGCGATACTCTGTCTACCGTGTTCGCCAAGGTCGGCCTGTCCGCCAACGTTATGCACGACGTCCTCGCCAGCAGCAAGGACGCCAAGCAACTCGGCCGTCTCAAGGTTGGCCAGAGCTTCGAATTCAAGCTGACTCCCAGCGGTGAGCTCGAGAGGATCAGCACCAAGCTGAGCGGCCTCGAGAGCGTCCACCTGGAAAAATCCGCCAAGGGTTACGCTTTCAAGCGGGACATGATCAAGCCGGAACTTCGCTCGGCCTATGCCCGCGGCGTGATCGACAGCTCGCTGTTCCTCTCCGCCAAGCGCGCCGGCCTGTCCCATGACCTGACCATGGACCTGGCCAACATCTTCGGCTACGACATCGACTTCGCCCTCGACATCCGCGAAGGCGACGAGTTCGAGATGATCTACGAAGAGAAGGTGGTCGACGGCAAGAAGGTCGGCAGCGGGGAAATCCTCGCCGCGCGCTTCACCAACCGTGGCAAGACCTTCTCCGCGGTCCGCTACGTCGACAAGCAGGGCACCGCCACCTACCTCCGTGGTGACGGTACCGCCATGCGCAAGGCCTTCATCCGCACGCCGGTGGACTTCGCCCGCATCAGCTCGCGATTCTCCAATGGTCGCCGCCATCCGATCCTGAACAAGCTCCGCGCCCACAAGGGCGTCGACTACGCTGCTCCCCGCGGCACACCGATCAAGGCCACCGGCGACGGCAAGGTCCTCCTGGCCGGTCGTCGCGGCGGTTACGGCAATGCGGTGATCATCCAGCACGGGAGCAAGTACAAGACCCTGTACGGCCATATGCAGGGCTTCGCCAAGGGTATCCGTACCGGCGGCAGTGTGAAGCAGGGACAGATCATCGGCTACGTGGGCACCACCGGTCTATCCACCGGCCCGCACCTGCACTACGAGTTCCAGGTGAACGGCGTGCACGTCGACCCGCTTGGCGTGAAGCTGCCGATGGCCGACCCGCTGATGGCTGCAGAGAAGAAGCGCTTCCTGCAGATGACCAAGCCGTTGCTGGCGCGCATGGACCAGGAAAAGGCCACCATGCTGGCCCTGAACAAGCGCTGACCCATGCCGCGCTATCTGGGGGTGATGTCCGGGACCAGCCTTGATGGCCTGGACATCGCCCTGGTCGAACAGACCGACCGCGTCACCCTCCTCGACACCCATTACATTCCCATGCCCGCCTCGCTACGGGGCGACCTGCTGGCGCTCTGCGCGTCCGGTCCCGACGAGCTGGCGCGCGCCGCCCTGGCGGAAAATGGCTGGGTCGAACTGGCCGCCGCCGGCATCAATGCGCTGCTGGTACGCAACAACCTGGGGGCGAAGGATATCCGCGCCATCGGCAGCCACGGCCAGACCGTTCGCCACGAGCCGGCGCGCGGCTTCACCATCCAGATCGGCAATCCTGCCCTGCTGGCCGAGCTCACCGGCATCAGCGTGGTTGGCGACTTTCGCCGCCGCGATGTCGCTGCCGGGGGCCAGGGCGCGCCTCTGGTTCCAGCCTTCCACGAATCGCTGTTCGGCGACGCCAACAGCCATCGCGCCGTGCTCAATGTCGGTGGATTCAGCAATCTGAGCCTGATCGAGCCAGGCAAACCCGTGCACGGATTCGACTGCGGCCCGGGTAATGTCCTGCTCGACGCCTGGATTCACCTCCAGCGTGGCGAGAGCTACGACCGCAACGGTGACTGGGCCGCCAGCGGTACGCTGCAGCAGCGCCTGCTGGACACCCTGTTCGGCGACGCATTCTTCACCACCCGGGGGCCGAAGAGCACCGGTCGCGAGCTGTTCAACCTGAGCTGGCTGCAGTCCCATCTGGCACGCCTGCCGCTCTTCAAGCCCGTGGATGTGCAGGCCACCCTGCTGGAACTCACCGCCCGCAGCATCACCGAGGCGCTACGTGCGGCGCAGCCCAGGACTGATGACCTGCTGGTCTGCGGAGGTGGCGCTCACAATCGCCAGTTGATGCTGCGCCTGGCTGACTTGCTGCCTGGCACCCGCGTCTGCAGCACCGCCGAGTTCGGCGTGGACCCCGACTGGGTCGAGGCGATGGCCTTCGCCTGGCTCGCCCACTGCTGCCTGGAAGGCATTCCCACCAATCGCCCCAGTGTCACTGGCGCCAGGGGCCTGCGCATCCTCGGCGCGATCTATCCCGCCTGATGCACAAACGAAAACGCCGCGCCCAAGGGCACGGCGTTTCTCTGTACGAATGCGGGATCAGATCGAGAACGACTGGCCACAGCCGCAAGTGGTGGAGGCGTTGGGATTCTTGATCACGAAGCGCGATCCCTCCAGGCCTTCCTGGTAATCCACTTCAGCACCTGCCAGGTACTGGAAGCTCATCGGATCGACGACCAGGCTGACGCCGTCGCGCTCGACAATGGTGTCATCGTCCGCCACGTCCTCATCGAAGGTGAAGCCGTACTGGAAGCCCGAGCAGCCACCACCGGTGACGAAGACACGAAGCTTCAGGCGCGGATTGCCCTCTTCATCGATCAGGTTCTTCACCTTGCTGGCCGCACCTTCGGTGAACATCAGGGCTGAAGGGGTGAAGGTTTCGACGCTCATGCTGCAACTCTCCCGGCTCGACGCCGCCATACTGCGCTAAGGCGAGGCATTATCCGCTTACCCTAGAAAACTGGTCAACTATTAAGCGTTTCGACCCGTTCCATGGATCGAAGTGCCGCGCCGGTGGCCAGGCCACCGGCGCAGCGCACCATCAGGGCAGCAGGGCGGCGTGGGAAAGACCCAGGCGCTCCTCGAGGCCGAACATGATGTTGAGGTTCTGCACCGCCTGGCCGGATGCGCCCTTGACCAGGTTGTCGATCACCGACAGCACCACCACCAGGTCGCCGCCCTGGGGACGGTGCACGGCGATGCGGCAGACGTTGGCACCCCGCACGCTGCGGGTTTCCGGATGGCTGCCGGCCGGCATCACATCGACGAAGGGCTCATTGGCATAGCGCTTCTCGAACAGGGCCTGCAGGTCGACGCTCTTGTCCGCCACGTTGGCGTACAGGGTGGCATGGATACCGCGGATCATCGGGGTCAGGTGCGGCACGAAGGTCAGGCCAACGGGACCATTGGCGGCACGGCGCAATCCCTGGCTGATTTCCGGCAGGTGGCGGTGGCCCTTCACCGAGTACGCCATCATGCTTTCGCCGGCTTCACAGAACAGCGAACCCACCTTGGCACCACGGCCAGCGCCGCTGACGCCGGACTTGCAGTCGGCGATCAACTGGCTGGTGTCCGCCAGACCGGCCTCGAGCAGCGGGATGAAACCCAACTGGGTGGCGGTCGGGTAGCAACCGGGCACCGCAATCAGGCGCGCGCCCTTGATGGCCTCGCGGTTCACTTCCGGCAAGCCGTAAACGGCTTCCGGCAGCAGCGCAGGTGCACCGTGGGGCTGGCCGTACCATTTGGCCCATTCCTCGGCGTCCTGCAGGCGGAAGTCGGCGGAGAGGTCGATCACCCGGGTACCGGCATCCAGCAGTTCGCCGGCCAGGGCATGGGCGACACCGTGGGGCGTGGCGAAGAACACCACATCGCAGCCCCCCAGGGTGGCCACGTCCGGCACACTGAAGGCAAGATTGTCGTAATGTCCGCGCAGGTTCGGATACATATCGGCGACCTTCACTCCGGCCTCGGATCGCGAGGTGATTACCGCGACCTCCGCCTGCGGATGCTGAGCCAGCAGACGCAGCAGTTCGACACCGGTGTAGCCCGTGCCGCCGACGATTCCGACCTTGACCATCACTTGCCCCTCAAAGAACCGATTGGAAAGCTGCCGATGATAAGGCCGCATTGGCCAGGGGCCAACCGCCGAGGTGACGTGCGGCCGGTCGAGCCTCTACTATCGGGCCCATCTGCACTCTGGAAACCGTCCCCATGCTCTACTTGTGGCTCAAGGCCCTGCACATCATCGCCATCGTCTGCTGGTTCGCCGGCCTGTTCTACCTGCCACGACTCTTCGTCTACCACGCCATGGCCGAGGACGAAGCCAGCCGCGAGCGTTTCAAGGTCATGGAGCGCAAGCTCTACCGCGGCATCATGGGCCCCTCGATGATCGCCACCCTGGTGTTCGGCCTCTGGATGCTCTATCTCAATACCGGCTGGCTGAGCCAGGGCTGGCTGCATGCCAAGCTCACGCTGGTGGTGCTGCTGATCGGCTACCACCACGCCTGCGGCGGCTTGCTCAAGCGCTTCGCCCGCGGCGAGAACCGCCGCGGCCATGTGTTCTACCGCTGGTTCAACGAAGTTCCGGTGCTCTTTTTGGTCGCCATCGTGATCCTGGTGGTGGTCAAGCCCTTCTGACCTGACATGAGGAATGCCAGATGTCCCTGCCCGCCCTGCTCGATCAACGTCTGCGCCTGCCGGTCGTGGCGGCGCCGATGTTCCTGGTGTCCAACCCCAGGCTGGTCCTGGCCTGCTGCAATAGCGGCATCGTCGGCAGCTTTCCGGCACTGAACCAGCGAGAAAGCAGCGGTTTCCGCGCCTGGCTGGAAGAGATCGAGTCGGGCCTGGACGCGAATGCGGCCCCCTATGCGGTCAACCTCATCGTCCACCACAGCAATCCCCGTCTTCAGGCCGATGTGGCGATCTGTGTGGAAAAGCGTGTGCCCATCGTCATCACCAGCCTCGGCGCGGTGAAGGAAGTGGTGGACGCGGTGCACAGCTATGGCGGCCTGGTGTTCCATGACGTCACCACCCGCCGCCATGCCGAGAAAGCCGCGGAAGCGGGGGTGGATGGCCTGATCGCGGTTGCCGCTGGCGCCGGCGGCCATGCCGGTACCTGGAGCCCCTTCGCGTTGATCGCCGAGATCCGCCAGTTCTTCGACAAGACCCTGCTGCTGGCCGGCTGCCTCAACCACGGCCACGAGATCTTCGCCGCGCAGATGCTCGGTGCCGATCTGGCCTACCTCGGCACCCGCTTCATCGCCACCCAGCAGAGCGATGCGGAAACCCGCTACAAACAGATGATCCTCGACGCCCGCGCCGCCGACATCATCCACACTCCGGCGGTCTCCGGTGTACCTGCCAGCTTCATGCGGCAGAGCCTCGAGGCGGCCGGCTATGACCTCAAGCGCCTCATGGACAAGGCTGACATCAACTACGGCGAGAAGCTCAAGCCGGTCAGCGACGAGGCGAAGGCCTGGAAGACCGTGTGGTCCGCCGGCCAGGGCGTTGGCAATATCCGCGACCTGCCCACGGTGGCTGAACTGATCGCCCGCCTCGACCAGGAATACCGTGCCGCGCGCGACAAGGCCGGCCAGTTGGGGCAACGCTGGACTCGATGAAACCACGCCCCGGTTCAGGGCTGCTGCACCCGGCGCATCGGGCCAGAAGCCTGCGTATTTTGTGCGCCAAGCCGCTTGTACCCTGGGCCGGAGCGCAATTACGCTGTGCCATCATCTCTTTCTGTCGCCGACAAGGATGGCCGCATGACCGAAGCCCGCTACAAGATTGTCTTCGACGGTGAACCCATGCCCGGCGTGGCCCTGGAAACCGTCAAGGAGAACCTCGCCCGCCTGTTCAAGAGCGATACCGGCAAGATCGACAGCCTGTTTGGCGGGCGCAGCATCGCCCTCAAGCGCGACCTGCCGGAAGCCGAGGCGGACAAATACCTCGCCGCGCTTCAGCGCGCCGGCGCCAAGGTCCGCAAGGAGCACGAGGTGGCGGCCGGCCTCGGCCTGAGCACCACGGCCAACCACCCGGCAGCGAATCCCCCCGGAACCGCGATTGCCGTCGACACCATGCGCTGCCCGAAATGCGGCCATGAACAGCCCAAGGCTTCGGAGTGCCAGGCCTGCGGGATCATCATCGACAAGTATCTGGCTCGCCAGGCGCAACTGACCGAGGAAGCTGCGCAAGTGAAGGCGTCCATCACCAGCAGCGACAGCGCATCGCCCTATGCACCACCACAAGCGCAGGTGGGCGATCAGCTACCGGAATACGCCGAACTGAAAGTGCTCAGTGCCCAGGGACGCATCGGCCGCGTTCGTTATCTGGGCTGGAGCATGGCCCTGATGCTCGCTTTCCTGCCGCTGGGCGGTGTGATCCTCGGCAGCTTCACCCTGTCCAGCGCCCTGGCCGGCGTGCTGACGATGGCCGCCTGCGTGGCCATGGTGGTGATCAGCGTCTGCATCGGCGTCCAGCGCCTGCACGACATCGGCTGGTCAGGCTGGCTCTGGCTGCTGAACTTCGTCCCGGTGGTCGGCAGCGTGTTCGCCCTGCTGATGCTCTTCATGCCCGGAACAGCGGGCCCGAATCGCTACGGTCCGCCGCCGCCGCCGAACAGCCGCTCAGTGATAGTGCTGGCCTGGCTGGTCATCCTCGTGCCAATTATCGGTATAGTCGCCGCCGTTTCGATCCCGGCCTACCAGGACTATCTGATGCGCGCCCAGATGGGCGATGCCGCCAGCTTCGAGCAGCCGGCCGAAACTCCCGCCCTAGAAGGCGAATCCGCACAGTAAGCAAACTCCCCGGGGCCGGAGCTGTCCAACCCGGCCCCTCCACGGAGAACTCCCAGATGCCCCGTTATGCCTTGATCACCGGCGCCTCCAGCGGTATTGGCCTGGCCCTGGCGGAGGCCCTGGCACGACGTGGACGGCATCTGCTGCTGGTGGCCCGCCAGCGGGACGCACTGGAGAGCATCGCCTGCGAGCTTACCCAGCGTTTCGGCGTGGACGTGCTGTTTCGCTACTGCGACCTCACTGAGCCCTTGCAAGTCTCCGGCCTGCTGATGGACCTGGAGCAAGGGGAACTGGAGATCGACCTGCTGGTGAACAACGCCGGCCTCGGAACCTCCGGCTGCTTCGTCGACCAGGACTGGGGACGCGAGCAGGAGCTGATCGAAGTGAACATCCTCGTCCTCGCCCGGCTCTGCCACGGCATTGGGGGCCTGATGGCGCGCCAGGGTGGCGGGCAGATCCTCAATGTCGCCTCGCTGGCGGGATTCCAGCCCGGCGCCTGGATGAGCAATTACTACGCCAGCAAGGCGTATGTGCTGAGCTTCTCCGAAGGCTTGCGGGAAGAGCTACGCCCGCGCGGCGTGCAGGTCTCGGTACTCTGTCCCGGCCCGACCCGCACTGCGTTCTTCCGTGGCGCCCATCTGCGCGTCGAGAAACTGGACGGCAGCAAGCTGATGATGAGCCCCGAGGAAGTGGCGCTGGTAGCCGTCCGCGCCCTGGAAAGGAACCGCGCCATCATCATCCCCGGTTGGCGCAACCGGCTGGCCGCCCTCCTCCCTCGAGTGTTCCCGCGCTGGGCGGTGCGTCGTCTGCTGGGACACGTCATCCACCGCTTCGCCCAGCCCTGAGCGGGGTCAATCGGCCTTCACGCAGCGCCCGTTCGCCCAGGCGCGCAGGTTCGCCAGTGACTCGGCCATCAGCACCGAAAGCGGCGCCGTGCCCTTGAGTTCGTGCAGCAACAGCGCCTGGTCAGCCGGACATTGCCGGGCCTGGGCCGCGTAGAGCGTGGCCACCACTGCCTGCTCGATTTCGGCGCCGGAAAAACCATCGCTGGCAGCTACCAGCTGGTGCAACTCGAACTGCGCCGGGTCCAACTCGCGACGAGTCAGATGGATGCGAAATATCTCGGCACGGACCTCCGCTTGCGGCAGATCGACGAAGAACAATTCGTCGAAGCGCCCCTTGCGCAGCAGTTCCGGCGGCAGGCGGTCGATGGCATTGGCGGTGGCCACCATGAACACCGGCGCCTTGCGCTCAGCCATCCAGGTCAGCAGCGTACCCAGCACCCGCTGGCTGACGCCGCCGTCGTGGTCACCACTGGCCAGGCCCTTTTCCACCTCGTCCATCCAGAGCACGCAAGGCGCCATCTGCTCGGCCAGCGTCAAGGCCTCGCGCAGATTGCGCTCGGTCTCGCCGAAGAACTTGTTGTACAGGCAGGCGAAGTCCAGGCGCAGTAACGGCAGCCCCCAGAGTCCGGCGACCGCCTTCGCCGCCAGGCTCTTGCCACCGCCCTGCACCCCCACCAGCAGCACGCCCCGGGGTCGATCCACGCCCTTTTCATCCAATAGCGCCACCTGGCGGTCAGCCAGCCAGCGCTTGAGGTTGCCCAAGCCACCGACCTCGGCGAAGCGTGCCCTCTCGTGTTCGAAGCTGAGCACGCCCTCCAGGTCCAGCAGCTGGAACTTGGCCTTGTTCAGCTCCGGCAGGTCCTCCTGAGTGATGGCGCCGTCGTCACAAATCAGGTTGCGCGCCAGGGCGCGGGCCTCGCCGTGGCTCATGCCGCGCAGGTTCTTCACCACCTGCTGCAGGGTACGGTTGTCAGTCCGAACCCGGGACCCGCGATTGCGCTCGCTCCAGCGCGCCGCTTCCTCACGGACAATCCCGAGCAATTCATCCTCGCTCGGCAGTGCCAGATCGAAGCGCGCCGCGTAACGCTGGACTTCCGGCGGCAGCTTGAGGGCATGGGACACCAGCACCAGCGTAGGCTTGTGGTTGCCCTCGGCCATGGCGACTTCCTTGAGCAGCCGAACCACCTTGGGGTTGTCGCTGAGGTAGGGATGCAAGTCGCACATCACGTAGAGGTTGGGCTGCGGGTCGGCCTTGATCAGTTTGAGAGCTGCCTCCGGTTCGCGACTGTCATCCTCGCCCAGGCGCTCGCCACCAAACCCCAGGCGCTGCAATCCTTCGCTGACCGCCCAGGTGCACAAACCCAATCCACGCTTGACCGCCAGGCTGGTGAGGGTTTCCAGCACCCGCCGCTCGTCCCAGGATTCGATCAGGATCAGCTTGACCCTCGAGTCCAGCACCAGGCCGAGGTCGTGGATATCGTTCTTCACTGGGGGCTCCTTGTGAGGCTGACCGACGCTGGCCGGGGAAAATACACACCGCTAAACTCGGGGTTCTTATAACAGGCCGGAGAATTCCCGTGGACTGTCTGTTCTGCAAAATCGCTGCCGGGCAAATTCCCGCGCGCACGCTCTACGAGGACGATCAGGTCTTCGCCTTCCACGACATCGCTCCCCAGGCGCCAGTGCATTTTCTGGTGATCCCGAAGAAGCACGTGCCAACCCTCAATCACCTCACGGACGAGGACAAGGCGCTCACCGGCCACATGCTCCATACGGCCCAGCGGCTGGCCGCCGAGTTGGGCTGCGACGAGGGTTTCCGTGTGGTGATGAATTGCAACCACCAGGGTGGCCAGACCGTCTATCACATCCACATGCACGTGCTTGGCCAGCGGCAGATGCATTGGCCACCGGGCTGATCCGCTTCCCGGGGCCTGACTCCGGTCAAGCCTCGGTCATCCCCTTGCGGTAGAATGCCCGTCGGATTCCCACGGAGGTGCCGCATGGCCAGCGAACGTTCCTATTCCCCCGCCGACCGCCTGTTCCTGCAGGCCGATGCCGCGCTGCGGACCCTGCTGCCGTTCACCGGTCAGCCGTTCCGCCCGTCCCCCGCCGATGGCAAGCCCAATGCCGACCTCAACCCCGAAGACGCCCGCCACATCGCCGGACTGATGCGCATCAACCACACCGGCGAGGTGTGCGCCCAGGCCCTGTACCAGGGGCAGGCGCTGACGGCCAAGTTGCCCGAGGTACGCGCCGCCATGGAGCACGCCGCAGAGGAAGAGGTCGACCACCTGGCCTGGTGCGAGCAGCGCCTGCGCGAACTGGGTAGCCGCCCGAGCCTGCTGAACCCGATTTTCTATGGACTGTCCTTCGGAGTCGGGGCGGTGGCCGGCCTGGTCAGCGACCGGGTCAGCCTGGGCTTCGTCGCCGCCACCGAGGATCAGGTGTGCAAGCATCTCGACGAGCACCTGGAGCAGTTGCCGGCGGACGACGCCAGGTCCCGCGCCATCCTCGAGCAGATGCGCACGGACGAGGAGCAACATGCCACCAGTGCGCTGGAAGCCGGAGGCCTGCGCTTCCCCGCACCGGTGAAGTTCGGCATGACGCTGCTATCGAAGGTCATGACCAAGAGCACCTATCGAATCTGAATCCTGCGGATGAAAAAAGGGCGCCAATTGGCGCCCTTTCCGTTTACCGCGTCGAACAGCCTCAGTTGGGCATGTTGCGGGCGTAGAAGATTTCCAGCATCTCGTGGCGCACGCGCGCCTCGACTTCCTTGCGCTGCTCGACCGTCAGGTTGCGGGTCGCGTCGCCGAACAGGTAGTTGTCCAGGTCGAACTGCTTGAGCAGCATCTTGGTGTGGAACATGTTCTCCTGGTACACGTTGACGTCCGTCATCTGATAGGCGTCCTGGGTGTCGTCGGAGAGGTAGTTCTGGATCGAATTGATCTCGTGGTCGATGAAGTGCTTCCTGCCCTCCACGTCACGGGTGAAGCCGCGCACGCGGTAGTCCACGGTGACGATGTCCGAGTCGAACTGGTGGATCAGGTAGTTGAGCGCCTTCAGCGGGGAGATCACACCACAGGTGGAAACGTCGATGTCCACTCGGAAAGTGGCGATACCCGACACCGGATGGATTTCCGGGTAGGTGTGAACAGTGATGTGGCTCTTGTCGAGGTGCGCCAGGATGGTTTCCGGCAGCGGTCCGGGAGACTCTTCGATCTGGCTGTCGGTGGGCGTCACCGGCTGCTCGGAGATCAGGATGGTCACGCTCGCGCCCTGGGGATCGTAATCCTGGCGGGCAATGTTGAGGATGTTCGCACCGATGATGTCGACTACGTCGGTGAGGATCTGGGTCAGGCGCTCGGCGTCGTACTCTTCGTCGATGTACTGGACGTAGGCCTGCTGGTCCTCGGGGGTCTCGGCGTAGCAGATGTCATAGATGTTGAAGCTCAAGGTCTTCGTCAGGTTGTTGAACCCGTGGAGCTTGAGTTTGCTTTTCACCGTTGTGTGCTCTCTTGTGCGTGTGCGGCTCTGCCGCGTGGTTGAGCATGCCCGTCAGAAGCGCACGACACTCCTGCGTAGGACGGTTTACACCTCTTCGCGTTGGCGATTGTGGTCGTAGGTTCGGAGCCCGCGGCCCCGGAAACTGAAAGGGGGCGAATTATGCAGACGACGGGCGCCGTCTGCCAGAGTCTGCCGCGCAAAAATGATGGCCGGATGTCTTCATCCAGCCGGCCATCGGAAAACCGGGCTCAGGCGCCGAGTTCGACGATTTCGTAATCGTGGGTGATTTCCACGCCGGCGCGGCCGAGCATGATGGAGGCCGAGCAGTACTTCTCGGCAGACAGTTCCACCGCGCGCTTGACCTGGGCCTCCTTGAGGCCGCGACCCTTGACCACGAAGTGCACGTGGATCTTGGTGAAGACCTTGGGGTCCTCGCCAGCGCGCTCGGCTTCGAGGAAGGCTTCGCAGCTCTCCACCGGCTGGCGGGATTTCTTCAGGATGCTCACCACGTCGAAGTTGGTGCAGCCGCCGAGGCCGAGCAGCAGCATCTCCATGGGACGCACGCCCAGATTGCGGCCACCGCTCTCGGGCGGACCGTCCATCACCACGGCATGACCACTGCCGGATTCACCAAGGAACAGGGCTTCGCCCGCCCACTGGATGCGTGCTTTCATCGCCTAGGACTCCGCTCGGAAAAAGGTGCGGTAGCTTATCACAGCGCTTTTTCCATGCCGGGCCCGAAATAGTTCCTAACCAAGTGTCAGCTGCGTCGCAAAATCACGTTGTCGATTCAGGGGCCTCTGTTAAGCTGGCGCCGGATTACTGGCACACTGGGCCGGACAACAATTAGAAATTTGCCTGCTGCACAAAGGCTTACCTTTTCTTTTTCGGGACTCGGGCATGGTCGCAATTACCCTCACACCAAAAATAAAGAGCCTGGACAAGCTACTCGCGCATTGTCATCGCCGCCGTTACACGGCCAAGAGCACCATCATTTATGCGGGCGATCGCTGCGAAACCCTCTTCTTCATCATCAAGGGCTCCGTCACCATCCTGATCGAGGATGACGACGGTCGCGAGATGATCATCGCCTACCTCAATGCCGGGGACTTCTTCGGCGAGATGGGCCTGTTCGACAAGGAAGGCACCGAAAAGGAACGCAGCGCGTGGGTCCGCGCCAAGACTGAATGCGAAGTGGCGGAGCTGAGCTACGCCAAATTCCGTGAACTCACGCAACAGGATCCGGAGATCCTCTACGCCCTGGGCAGCCAGATGGCCGACCGCCTGCGCAATACCACGCGCAAGGTGGGCGACCTGGCCTTCCTCGACGTAACCGGCCGCGTGGCGCGCACCCTGCTGGACCTGTGCAAACAGCCGGACGCCATGACTCACCCGGACGGCATGCAGATCAAGATCACCCGCCAGGAAATCGGTCGCATCGTCGGTTGTTCGCGGGAGATGGTCGGCCGCGTACTGAAGAGCCTGGAGGAACAAGGCCTGGTACACGTAAAGGGAAAGACGATGGTGGTCTTCGGCACCCGCTGAAGCCACAGACGAAAAAGCCGGCGCAAGCCGGCTTTTTCATGCCCTCTGCAAAGACCCGGATCAGTCCGGATCGATACCCGCCACCACGCGGTTACGCTCGGGGAAGAACAGCCGGCTCAGCTCGGTGCCCGGTTCTTCGGCGCGCATGAAGGCCTCGCCCACCAGGAAGGCGTAGACGCCGCTGACCTCCATCAGCTCCACGTCGGCGCGATTGAGGATGCCGCTCTCGGTCACCACCAGACGGTCACGCGGAATGCGCGGCAGTAGGTCCAGGGTGGTTTCCAGGCTGACCTCGAAGGTGTGCAGGTTGCGGTTGTTGATACCGACCAGCGGGGTGTCCAGGCAGCTCAGCGCTCGATCCAGTTCCGCGCTGTCATGCACTTCCACCAGTACGTCGAGGCCGACGTCCTTGGCGGTGGCCGCCAGCTCCTTCATCCGTGCGTCTTCCAGCGCAGAAACGATCAGCAGGATGCAGTCGGCGCCAAGGGCTCGGGCCTCGACTACCTGGTAGGGGTCGATCAGGAAGTCCTTGCGAATCACCGGCAACGAGCAGGCGGCGCGGGCCTCCTGCAGGTAGGCATCGCTACCCTGGAAGAAGTCCACGTCGGTCAGCACCGACAGGCAGGCCGCACCGCCGGCCTCGTAGCTGCGGGCGATCTGTGCCGGCACGAAATTCTCACGCAGCACGCCCTTGCTCGGCGAAGCCTTTTTCACCTCGGCGATCACCGCCGGCTCGTGCCGCTCGGCACGCTCCAGCAGCGCCCGGGCGAAGCCGCGGGGAGCGTCGGCGGCGCGGGCCAGCGCCTCGACCTCGGCCAGGGACACCCGCGCACGGCGCTCGGCCACTTCCTCGGCCTTGCGCGCCAGGATCTTCTCAAGAACGGTAGGGATGCTCACGCTTCATTCTCCACTCGGAACACCGCGGTAAAGGAGGCCAGCTCGTCCAGTTTCTCGCGGGCTAGGCCAGTGTGCAGGGCGTCCTGCGCCAGGCGCACACCTTCTTTCAGGCTGGAAGCGAGGTCGGCGGCATAGAGCGCCGCGCCGGCGTTCAGCACGATCATGTCGGCGGCCTTCTGGCCGTTTTCGGTCTTGCGCTTGCCGAGGGCGTCGCGGATCAGCTCCAGGGATTCCTGGGGGCTGCCCACGGTGAGGCCGATCAGGCTCTGGCTCTTGATGCCGAAGTCCTCGGGCTGGATCTGGTACTCGGTCACTTCGCCGTTCTTCAGTTCGGCGACATGGGTGGGCGCAGCCAGGCTCACCTCATCCAGGCCGTCCTTCGAATGCACGACCAGGATGTGCTCGCTGCCCAGGCGCTTGAGCACCTCAGCCAGCGGGCGGCACAGCGCCTGGCTGAACACGCCGACCACCTGGTGCTTGACACCCGCCGGGTTCGTCAGCGGACCGAGCATGTTGAACAGGGTACGCAGGCCCAGTTCGCGGCGCGGGCCGGCAGCGTACTTCATGGCCTTGTGATGGACCTGGGCGAACATGAAGCCAACGCCGATGCTCTCGATGCAGCGGGCCACCTGTTCGGGCTTGAGGTCAAGGTAAATGCCGGCGGCTTCCAGTACGTCGGCGCTGCCGGTCTTGCCGGACACCGCGCGGTTGCCGTGCTTGGCCACCTTGCCGCCCGCCGCGGCGACCACAAAGGTGGCGGCGGAAGAGACGTTGAAGATGTTGGCGCCATCGCCGCCGGTGCCCACTACGTCGACCACATGGTCGAGGCTGGAGAGCTCCACTCGGGTGGCCAGCTCACGCATGACCGCGACGGCACCGACGATCTCTTCGATCGTCTCGCTCTTCATGCGCATGCCCATGAGGAATGCGCCGATCTGCGCGTCGGTGCACTGGCCGGTCATGATCAGGCGCATGACGTCCTGCATCTCTTCGGTGGTCAGGTCCAGCTGGTTGACCACCCGGTTCAGGGCTTCCTTGATGTCCATCAGCGCACTCCGCCGGTCTGCTTGAGGAAGTTGGCCAGCAGTTCGTGGCCCTGTTCGGTAAGGATGGACTCCGGATGGAACTGCACACCCTCGATATTCAGCGTCTTGTGGCGCAGCCCCATGATCTCGTCCACCGAACCGTCTTCATGCTGGGTCCAGGCGGTGACTTCCAGTTCGTCGGGCAGGGTGTCCAGCTTCACCACCAGGGAGTGGTAGCGGGTGACGGTGAGCGGGTGGTTCAGGCCTTCGAACACGCCCTGGTCCTTGTGGAATACCGGGCTGGTCTTGCCATGCATGGCCTGGCGCGCACGCACCACGTCGCCACCGAAGGCCTGGCCGATGCTCTGGTGACCCAGGCAGACGCCGAGAATCGGCAGCTTGCCCGCGAAGTGGCGGATCACCTCCAGCGACACGCCGGCTTCATTGGGCGTGCAGGGGCCGGGGGAAACCACGATGCGTTCCGGGTTCAGCGCCTCGATCTCGGCGACGGACAGCTCGTCGTTGCGGATCACGTGCACATCCGCGCCCAGCTCGCCGAGGTACTGCACCACGTTGTAGGTAAAAGAGTCGTAGTTATCGATCATCAGCAGCATGGTGCAATCCTCAAGCGTCGGTCTTGGCGGTCTGTTCGGCGAGGGCCACGGCACGGAACATGGCGCGGCGCTTGTTCAGCGTCTCTTCCCACTCCAGTGCCGGGACCGAGTCGGCGACGATGCCGGCGCCGGCCTGTACATGCAGTTCGCCGTCCTTGATGACCGCCGTGCGGATTGCGATGGCCGTGTCCATGTTGCCGTTCCAGGCCAGGTAGCCCACGGCGCCGCCGTAGACGCCACGCTTGACCGGTTCGAGCTGGTCGATGATCTCCATGGCGCGGATCTTCGGCGCGCCGGAGAGGGTGCCGGCCGGCAGGATGGCACGCAGCGCCGCCATGGCGGAGACGCCTTCCTTGAGCTGGCCGGTGACGTTGGAAACGATGTGCATCACGTTGGAGTAGCGCTCGATCACCATCTTCTCGGTGACCTTGACCGAGCCGGTGCTGGAGACGCGGCCGACATCGTTGCGGCCGAGGTCGATCAGCATCAGGTGTTCGGCCAGTTCCTTGGCGTCGGAGAGCAGGTCCTCTTCCAGCGCCCGATCGGCTTCCTCGGTGGCACCGCGCGGGCGGGTGCCGGCGATGGGGCGCACGGTGACCAGACCGTCCTCGACCCGTACCAGCACCTCCGGCGAACTGCCCACCACGTGGAAGTCGCCGAAGTTGAAGAAGTACATGTAGGGGGTGGGGTTGAAGCAGCGCAGCGCGCGGTAGAGATCGATGGGCGCGGCCTTGAAGGGGATCGACATGCGCTGGGAGATCACCACCTGCATGCAATCGCCAGCCAGGATGTATTCCTTGATCTCCCGCACCGCCTGCTCGTAGTCCTCGCGGGTGAAACTGGAGCGGAAGTCCGGCTCGCCACCCACCGGCAGGCTCGGGTCGACACCGAGGCGCGGCACCACCGTCTGGCGCAGCTTCTGACGCAGCAGGGCCAGGCGGGCCTGGCCCTGCTCGAAGGCATCGGGCTGGCTCGGGTCGACCAGGACGATGGCGTGCAGCTTGCCCGCCAGGTTGTCGAACACGATCACCGCGTCGGAGACCATCAGCAGGATGTCCGGGGTCCCCAGCGGGTCCGGGTTCGGGCAGTTGGCCAGGCGCTTCTCGACATAACGCACGCAGTCGTAGCCGAAGTAGCCCACCAGGCCGCCATTGAAGCGCGGCAGGCCGGCGATGGGCGCCACCTGGTAGCGCTCCTTGAAGTCCTCGACGAAGGCCAGCGGGTCTTCGCAATCGTGGCTTTCCACCTCGACGTCATCGACGCTGACGCTGACCGCGGGGCCATGGGCACGCAGCACGGTGCGGCTCTGCAGGCCGATGATGGAGTAACGGCCCCACTTCTCACCGCCCTGCACGGACTCCAGCAGATAGGAGTACGGGGTATCGGCGAGCTTCAGGTAGAGGGACAGGGGGGTGTCGAAATCCGCCAGGGTTTCGAATGCAAGCGGGATGCGGTTGTAGCCTTCGGCGGCCAAACGCAGGAATTCTTCGCGGGTCATGATCAGCCTCGTGGGCGGGGAGCCCCTCGGGGGCTCCTGGAGATGAAGACGTCGGTGTGCAAGCGCGCCGGAGTATCCGGCCAGAATGAATTAGGCGCGCCAGCGCCAACGGGCGACGGCCTTGATGATCTTCATTCCGGCTCGTTCGAGCCAATGCTTGTAGGGAACCACCACGTTTCTGTCTCGTTGAGGCGGATTGACGGAGGAGTCCGGCGACATTAGCGCAGTGCCGTGAGCGGCGCAACCGCCGGGGAGCAGCTCACGCAGGTCATCCACCACCAGGGCCGGTTCCTCTTCGTCGATGGGCCGGCCGTGGTTGTAACCGTAGCTCAGGGCCACGCATTTCACCCCGGCAGCCTTGGCGGCGAGCACGTCGTTGCGCGAGTCGCCGACAAACAGCGCGTCGCTACGGCTGACCCCGGTCATGTGCATCACATGGAGCAGCGCGGCCGGGTCGGGCTTCTGCTGAGGCAGGGTGTCGCCGCCGATGATCAGCGTGAAATAGCGGCCCAGCTTCATCTCGTCCAACAGGGGAGCGACAAAGCGCTCCGGTTTGTTGGTGACCAGCGCCAGCTCCACACCCTGCTTCTTCAGCCACTTCAGGGTTTCCGCCACCCCCGGGTAGACGGTGGTCAGCGCGTGGCTCTCGGCGTAGGCCTCCATGAACAGTTCCAGGCCGCGCTCGGCGTCGCTGTCATGCACCGCGGAGTGGTCGATATCGCTTGCCAGCGCTCGGCGCACAAGCACCCGGGCGCCATTGCCGACCCATTCACGGACCCGCTCGACACCCGCCGCCGGGCGCCCGAGGGCGATCAGCATGCGATCGACGGCGGCCGCCAGGTCCGGCACCGAATCCACCAGGGTGCCATCCAGGTCGAACATCACCAGGCGCGGCAGGTGCCCGTCGAACAGCCGCTGCAAGGCACTCATATCAGGCCTGGGCCAGCTCGGCACGCATGGCGGCGATGACTTCCGCGTAGTCCGGCGCGTTGAAGATGGCCGAGCCAGCGACGAAGGTGTCGGCACCGGCGGCGGCGATCTCGCGGATGTTCTTCAGATTGACGCCACCGTCGATCTCCAGGCGGATGTCGCGGCCTGAGGCGTCGATCAGGGCACGGGCCTCGCGCAGCTTGTCGAGGGTGCCGGGGATGAACTTCTGCCCACCGAAACCGGGGTTGACGCTCATCAGCAGGATCATGTCGACCTTGTCCATCACGTACTTCAGTACGTCCAGCGGGGTGGCCGGGTTGAACACCAGACCGGCCTTGGCGCCGCCGTCGCGGATCAGCTGCAGGGAGCGGTCGATGTGCTCGGAGGCTTCCGGGTGGAAGGTGATGTAGCTGGCACCGGCCTCGATGAAGTCACCGATGATGCGATCCACCGGCTTGACCATCAGGTGCGCGTCGATGGGCGCGGTGATGCCGTACTTGCGCAGCGCCGAGCAGACCATCGGGCCGATGGTCAGGTTGGGCACATAGTGGTTGTCCATCACGTCGAAGTGAACGATGTCGGCGCCGGCCGCGAGAACGTTCTCCACTTCCTCGCCCAGGCGGGCGAAATCGGCGGAAAGGATCGACGGAGCGATGGCAAAGGGCTGCATGGTTGACCTCAGGGCGGAATCACGGTGGCGCGGATTGTAGCCGGGATGGATCGCGCGCGGGGATTAGACCGATGACTGAGGAAAAAGAACCCGCCCGCACGGGGAGCGGGCGGGCGGAAGGTTGGAGACTTACTCCGGCATGGACGTGCGCATGCGCTCGCTGCGGCCGCGCAGCCACTCCAGCACCAGCAGCAGGGCGACGGAGAAGCCGATCAGCAGGGTCGCGGCGGCGGCGATGGTGGGGCTGAGGTTCTCGCGGATACCGCTGAACATCTGGCGCGGCAGGGTGGCCTGCTCGGGGCCGGCGAGGAACAGGGTCACCACCACTTCGTCGAAGGACGTGGCGAAGGCGAACAGGGCTCCGGAGATCACTCCCGGGGCGATCAGCGGCAGGGTCACCTTGAAGAAGGCGGTCAGCGGCGGCGCCCCCAGGCTGGCGGCGGCGCGCACCAGGTTGTAGTTGAAGCCCTGCAGGGTGGCCGACACGGTGATGATCACGAAGGGCACGCCCAGCACCGCATGCACCAGGATCAGCGAGATGTAGCTGTTGCCAAGACCCAGCGGCGCGAAGAACAGGTAGGCGGCGACACCGATGATCACCACCGGCACCACCATCGGCGAGATCAAGAGGCTCATCACCAGCGCCTTGCCGCGGAACTCGCCACGGGTCAGGCCGATGGAGGCCAGGGTGCCGAAGACCATTGCCAGCACGGTGGCCGCCGGAGCGACGATCATGCTGTTGGTCAGCGAACGCATCCACTCCGCCGAATTGAAGAAATCGGCGTACCAGCGCAAGGAGAATCCTTGCAGCGGGTAGACCAGGAAGGTGCCGGAGTTGAACGACAGCGGGATGATCACCAGCACCGGCAGGATCAGGAACAGCAGCACCAGGCCGCAGAGGCCGCGCAGCGTGTAGAACCACAGGCGTTCGACCGGGGACATGTAGGGACTCAGCATTTTCTTGTTCTCCTCAGCCCAGGCGCAGGCGGCCGGCGCCTACCAGCCAGGTGTAGACCACATAGAGCACCAGGGTGGCGAACAGCAGCATGCCGCCCAGGGCCGTGGCCATGCCCCAGTTGATGGTGGTGTTGGTGAAGAAGGCGACGAAGTAGCTGACCATCTGGTCGTTCGGGCTGCCCAGCAGCGCCGGGGTGATGTAGTAGCCGATGGACAGGATGAACACCAGCAGGCACCCGGCGCCGACGCCGGCCACGGTCTGAGGGAAGTACACCTTCCAGAAGCTGGCGAAGGGGTGGCAGCCGAGGGAGATCGCCGCCCGCATGTAGCTGGGGGAGATGCCCTTCATCACGCTGTAGATCGGCAGGATCATGAACGGCAGCATGATGTGCACCATGGCGATGTAGACGCCGGTGCGGTTGAACACCAGTTGCAGCGGCTGGTCGATCAGCCCGAGCTTGATCAGCGCGCCGTTGATCAGGCCGCCGGATTGCAGCAGCACGATCCAGGCCGCCACCCGCACCAGGATCGAGGTCCAGAAGGGCAGCAGTACCAGGATCATCAGCAGGTTGCTCTGGCGGGTCGGCAGGTTGGCCAGCAGATAGGCCAGCGGATAGGCCAGCAGCAGGCAGATCACGGTGATCACCGCGCCCATCCAGAAGGTGCGGGCGAAGATGTCCAGGTAGATCGCCTGGTCCGGGGTGGCCGGGGCCAGTTCGCCCAGGTCGTCGATGCGATGGTCGAGGGCGGCCAGCAGGTAATAGGGGGTCAGGTGGCTGTCGTTGCGGCGGATGGTCTGCCAGTAGGCCGGGTCTCCCCAGCGCTCGTCCAGGCCTTCCAGCGCTTCCTTGTAGGAGGCCGGCTCGGTCTTGAACGGCAGGGAGCGGGCGGTCTTGGCCATCAGGCTGCGGTAGCCGGCCAGCTCCATGTTCAGGCGCTTGGAAAGGTCGCCGATGGTCTGGTTCTTGCGCGCCTCGGCGAGGTCTTCGGCCAGGGCCTTGTACACGGGCTCGGCGGGCAGCGCCTTGCCGTCCCAGCCGGCAATGGCCTCGACCGTGCGCGGCATGGAACCGACCACTTCCGGGTTGTTCACGCTCTTGTAGAGCAGCGCGCCGATCGGCACCAGGAAGGTCAGCAGGAGGAAGATCAGCAGCGGCAGGATCAACGCCTGGGACTTCAGGCGGTTCATCCGCTCGGCTCGGGCGAGGCGCTGCTTGAGGCTGGGGCCGGCGACCTCGTCAAGGGGTACTGCAGTGGCCATGGCGAACTCCGTTGGAACAGGGTTGGACTTTCAGCCCCGTGGGGCGAGGCGAGGACCCTTGGTCCTCACCCCCTTCTCCCGACGGGAGAAGGGGGGAGCGGCGGCCTTACTTGGCCGCCCAGGAGTTGAAGCGCTGTTCCAGCTGCTCGCCGTAGTCAGCCCAGAAGGTGACGTCCATGGCGACCTGGTCCTTGATGTTCTCAGGCGTGGTCGGCATGTCCTTCAGCAGGCCCTTGTCCAGCAGCGGCACGGCCTGGGTGTTGGCCGGGCCGTAGGCGATGTTCTCGGAGTAGGTCTTCTGCTGCTCGGGCTTGACCGAGTAAGCGATGAATTCCTTGGCCTTGTCGGCATCCTTGGCGCCCTTCGGAATGGCCCAGGAGTCGAAGTCGTAGATACCGCCGTTCCACACGACCTTGAGATTGCTCTCCTTCTGCACGGCGGCGATGCGGCCGTTGTAGGCGGAGCTCATGACCACGTCACCGGAGGCGAGGAACTGCGGCGGCTGGGCGCCGGCTTCCCACCACTGGATGCTCGGCTTGATCTCGTCGAGCTTCTTGAAGGCACGGTCCTGGCCTTCCTTGGTGGCGAGCACGCTGTAGACGTCCTTGGGCGCGACGCCGTCGGCCATCAGGGCGAATTCCAGGGTGTACTTGGCGCCCTTGCGCAGGCCGCGCTTGCCCGGGAATTTCTTCACATCCCAGAAATCGGCCCAGCTGGTGGGGGCGGACTTCAGCTTGTCGGCGTTGTAGGCCAGCACGGTGGACCACACGAAGAAGCCGACGCCGCAGGACTGGATGGCACCGGGAACGAAGTCTTCCTGCTTGCCGAACAGAGCCGGATCGAGCTCTTCGAACAGACCTTCGTCACAACCGCGGGAGAGTTCGGGCGACTCCACTTCCACCAGGTTCCAGGACACGCTGTTGGTGTCGACCATGGCTTTCACCTTGGCCATCTCGCCGTTGTACTCGCCGGCGATGATCTTGTTGCCGGAGGCCTTCTGGTAGGGCTCGTAGAAGGCCTTCACCTGGGCATTCTTGTTGGCGCCGCCAAAGGACACCACGGTCAGGTCAGCGGCCATGGCCTGGGCGGCGCAGGCCAACCCGAGGGCGATGGCGGTGAGTTTCAGGGATTTCGACATTGTTGTTTTCTCCACAGTGCAGGGTTGCAAATGCCTTGGTGCCGTCGCGTCATTCCGCCAACAGCGGGTCCAGTGCGCGGACGTGCTCCACTTGCCAGCCGAGCGGCACCACATCGCCTACCGCCAGTGCGGGGTCGAGCTCAGCAATAGGTTGCTTGACGAAGAAATCGGGCTTGCCGCAGACCTCCATGCGGATGCGCACGTGGTCGCCCAGGTAGATGAACTCGGCGACGCGCCCGGAGAAGCGGTTCACGCAGCTCTCGCTGTGGCCGTTCAGGCGTACGCGCTCGGGGCGGATCGACAGGGTCACCGGCTCGCCCGGCTTGCCGACATTGATCGCCAGCGCCTCGACCTTCTCTCCGCGGGACAGGCGCACCACGCACTTGTCACCCTCGCGGCTTTCCAGCTGGCCATTGAGGCGGTTGTTCTCGCCGATGAAGTTGGCCACGAAGGTGTTGCGCGGCAGCTCGTAGAGCTCGCGCGGCGGCGCGATCTGCTGGATCTCGCCCTGGTGGAACACCGCCACGCGGTCGGACATGGTCAGGGCTTCGCCCTGGTCGTGGGTCACATAGACCACGGTGACGCCCAGACGCTGATGGATGTGCTTGATCTCCATCTGCATGTGTTCACGCAGCTGCTTGTCCAGGGCGCCCAGGGGCTCGTCCATCAGCACCAGCTGCGGCTCGAAGACCAGCGCGCGGGCCAGGGCCACACGCTGCTGCTGGCCACCGGAAAGCTGGCCGGGGTAGCGGTTGCGGAAAGCGTCCAACTGGACCATGGACAGCGCGCGCTTGACCCGTTCGCTGGCGTCGGTCTTGCTCATGCCGCGCACCGAGAGCGGGAAGGCCAGGTTCTCGGCCACCGTCATGTGCGGGAACAGGGCGTAGTTCTGGAACACCATGCCGATGTCGCGCTTGTGCGGTGGCACGTTGTTGATGGAACGACCGGCCAGCAGGATTTCGCCGTTGGTGGGCGTCTCGAACCCGGCGAGCATCATCAGGCTGGTGGTCTTGCCGGAGCCGGACGGCCCGAGCAGGGTAAGGAATTCGCCTTTGCGAATGTCCAGGTTGAGGTCTTTGACGATCAGGGTCTCGCCGTCGTAGCTCTTCTGTACGCCGCGAAAGCTGACCAGGATGTCGCTGCCTTTTGTCTCGGCCATAACCGCACCTTTGTTTTTGTGTCTGCCGTAGGAGAAAGCCTAGAGAAGGCGGCAAGCCACGCAAATCGGGCGGTATGAGAGATTGCTATAAGGCTTAGAGAGGATTTCTTGTAGGGATCGCCCTACAAATCAGATCGCCATTGTCGGACATTCACAGCAGCTTGTGTTCCACGGCGTACTTCACCAGGTCCGCCACCGAATGCAGCCCCAGCTTCTGCATCAGCCGCGCCTTGTGGGTGCTCACCGTTTTGCTGCTGACCGCCAGCTGCTGGGCGATTTCGTTGACCCCCTCCCCTCTCACCAGGCGCTCGAACACCGAGAACTCCCGTTCGGACAGCGAGGTGTGCGCGGGACGCGAGTCGGTCAGGCCGACCTCGAAGACCATGCGGTCGGCCAGCTCCGGGTCGATGTAGCGGCCGCCGGAAGCCACCTTGCGGATGGCGGTGAGTAGCAATGCCGGGTCGCTGTCCTTGGTGGCGTAGCCGGCGGCGCCGATCTTCAGCGCCCTTGCGGCCATCTGCGCTTCATCGTGCATCGACAGCACCAGCACCGCCGGAGGATTGTTCAGGGCGCGGATGCGCGGGATGGCTTCCAGGCCATTGACCCCGGGCATGGAGATATCCAGCAGCACCACTTCGCAGGGCGTGCTGCGCAAGGCCTCGAGCAACTGCTCGCCATTGGCGGCTTCGCCGGCGACGCAGAGATCCTTCGCCAGACCTATGAGCTGCTTGATGCCCTCGCGGACGATGGTGTGGTCCTCGGCGACCAGGACTCGAATCACGCTACTGCCTCCTTATCCAGGGCGACCTGCACAGAAAGAGTGGTGCCCTCCCCCGGCTGGCTGTCCACTTCCAGCGTGCCGCCGAGCATGAGCACCCGCTCGCGCATGCCGACCAGGCCGAAGGAGCCGCCGCGCAGGCCTTCCTGCAGGTCGAAGCCACGCCCGTCATCGCTCACGCGCAGGCACAGCATGCCTGCTTCGACGCTCAGGCGCACCTCTACCGTGTGCGCATCGGCGTGGCGCATGACGTTGGTCAAGGCCTCCTGCAGGACACGGAACAGGCCCACCGCCTTGGCATCGGACAGCCGCGGCAGTTGCTCCGGCACTTCCACCAGGCAGGGAATCTGCGTGCGTGCTTCGAAACGTCGCGCCTGCCACTCGATGGCCGAGGCGATACCGGCGTCGAGGATGGGCGGGCGCAGCGCCGTGGCCACATCGCGCACCAGCTGGAAGAGCTGGGCAATGAGACGTTTCATGCTCTCCAGGCGCTCCCGCAGGCCGGCGTCCAGGCCCGCATAAGCCAGCTCGCACATGGAGGTTTCCAGCTTGAGCACGGTGAGCACCTGGCCCAGTTCGTCGTGCACTTCGCGGGCGATGCGCGCCTTCTCCTCCTCGCGCACACTCTCAAGGTGCGCGGACAGCTCACGCAGCTGGGCACGGGACTCGGCCAGCTCCAGCTCGATCTGCTTGTTCTCGGTGATATCCCAGACCACCCCGTCCCAGATTGCCCGGCCATCGTCGAAGGTCCGCGCGCCGGCCTTGATGTCGGCCCAACGCAGTTGCCCCTCGCGAGTGAGAATGCGGCCCTGCCAGTGCCAGTCGCGGTCGGCATCCAGCGCTTGCGCCTGGCTTTGCCAGTAAGCGTCGCGGTCATCCGGATGGACCAGGCCGCGAATGCCGCGTCCGGTGTTCAGCAACTCACTGGCGCTGTAGCCCACCAGGCCTTCGCTGCCCTCCCCGATGAAGGCGAAGGCCGAGGGCGCACCGGCCCTGGGCCGCTCCAGGCGGAACACCAGGCCGGGCACGTTGGAGGCGATGCCCTTGAGGCGAGCCTCGCTCTCTTCCAGGGCCTCGCGGGCGCGGCGGCGCTCGGTGGCATCGGAGAGGAACACCACCAGGTACTCGGAAGTGCCGAAGCGCAGGAAGCTCAGGGACACATCGGCTGGCAGCCAGCTGCCGTCCGGGCGCAGGCAGCGGGTTTCGAAGCTGAGCGGGCCCTCGTCGTTGTTGCGGGCACGGCGCCAGAGGTTGAGCCAGCGGTCCATGGTCAGTTCGGGCTCGAAATCAGCCAGGGGCCGGTCCGCCAGGCTACCCGCCAGGTAGCCGAGCATCTGTTCGGCGGCGCGGTTGGCATAGCGCACGTGGCTGTCCCAGTTCACCCAGAGGATCCCCAGGGTGCTGTGGTCGATGGAGAACTGGGTGAGGCGCAGGGCTTCTTCGGCCGCTTCGCGCAATTGCAGGGCATGGCGGGCGTCCAGCAGTTGCCGCTCCAGTCCGCGACCCTGGCGACGGAGCCAGGCGATGATCAGGGCCGCGCTCAGCAACAGCACGCCCAGCAGCAGACTGAGGTTCTGCCAGAAACCGGCGGACTCGCCCAGGCGCGGATACTTGGGCTGCAGCCAGCGTTCATGGAGCTGGTCGAGGTCCTTGGCCGGCAGGCTGCGCAGGGCGATATCGACGATCGCCGCCAGCTCCGGCCAGTCCCGCCGCGTGGCCACCCGCAGCAGCTGCGGGAAACCGATATCCCCCACCACCGCCACGCCGGCGAATTCCTGCTCGCGGGACAGTCGGCTGAGCTGGGCTTCGTCCAGTACCGCATAGCGCACCTGCTCGGCGAACAGCGCCTGGAGAGCCTGGCGTTCGCTGGCCATCGGCCTGAGTTCAAGGTTGGAGTAGGTGGAGCGCAGGTAGTCGGCGACCGCACTGGGTTGGCGCAAAGCGACGGGCGAAGTGGCATCGAGCTGCTCCAGGTCCACAGCGGCGCTGCCGTCACGTTCGCCCACCAGCAGCTGGGAAACGCGCATGTAAGGGTCGGAAAAGAGCCAGAGGCGCAGGCCGGCAGGCGTCTGACCTAGGCCAGGGGCGAGGTCGATCTGGCCAGCACGCAGCGCCTGCTCCAGCTCGTCCTGGCTGTCATAGGTGCGCCAGGCCAGCTCCACTCCCATGGCCTTCGCCAGCCACGTCATCAACTCCACGTTGGCGCCCGAGAGCTGCTGCAGGCGGCGATCGAGCTGGACATAGGGCGCCTGCAATACAGCCCCGACGCGGAGCTGGCCATGGCTCTCGAGCCATTGTCGCTGGCCCTCGTCCAGGGGCAGCTGGGTCGGCGCCGCCGATACGGACATCGCCAGGCAACAGACGCACAGCAAGGAAAAGAACGCACGGATCATCGACGGCCAACCACCACGAGGAGAACAGCTGACATACCTTACTCCAGCCTTGACGAACCATGCGAAAGCTCAGCCTGACAAATGTCGATCGAGCCATTAGGCTCCTGTTTCCCAGCTCGACCAGGAACGCCCGGATGCCTCGCGCCTTTCGCCCGCCTCTCACGGCCCTCTGCCTCGCCCTGCTGCCGGCCACCGGCCTGCTCGCGGCGGAGGAGAGCGCCGTCCCGACCAAGGAACCGGCGCCCGTGGCAGAACGCGCGCCCCTGACCGAGCGCAGCCAGCAGGACGCCAGTGGCCTGGAACGGCGCCTGCCCGCCCGGGAGCAACAACAGTTGCAGGCTGGCGGGGAAAGCGTTCTCGCCCTGTGGCAGCCGGCCTACAGCGGCGAGTCCAGTGGCCTGGTGATCCTCCTGCCCGGCGCGGGCGAGAGCGCCGACTGGCCGGAGGCCGTAGGGCCGCTGCGGCGGAGCCTGCCAAACGCCGGCTGGAGCACCCTCAGCCTGACCCTGCCCGACCCCAGCGGTGACCCGCTGCCGCCGCGCCCGCTGAAGACCGAGCCGGCGAGCAAGGCGGAACCCGCGGCGAGCCCGGAGCAAGTGGAAGAAGATGGCCCGGCCAGTACCGAGCAGGCCGGCAGCGCCGAACCCAATACCGACCCCGCGCCACCACCGCTGTCCCGCGAGGCCATCGAGAAAACTCAGTCGGGCCGCGTCTTCGCGCGAATCGAGGCGGCACTGGCTTTCGCCCGCCAGCAAAAGCCGAAGTCCATCGTGCTGCTCGGCCACGGCACCGGCGCCTATTGGGCGGCGCAATACCTGACGAGCCAGGAGCCGGCGGATGTACGCAACCTCCTGCTGGTAGCCGCCGAACAACCGGTCGGCTACGAGCCGGCGTTGGAGGAGTCGCTGCCGCTACTGAAGCTCGCCACCGGCGACTTCTACTACAAGGACCAGCCCACCGCGCACGACGCCGCGCTGCTTCGCCTGCAGGCGAGCAAGCGGCAAAAGCACCCGGCCTATATCCAGATCGCCATGAACAGCCTGGCGGGGGACCGTGCCACGGAGCAGGAACAACTGGTCCGTCGCGTTCGCGGCTGGCTGAGCCTGCATGTGCAGGCTGGTGAGCGGAAAGGGAACATGCCCGATAGCTGAATCCCCCCGGGAACCTGACCGGGCTCCCGCGAGCCGGGGATGAACAACAGGCGGTGCGCAGGGGCTCAGCGGAAACCGTGGCGCTCGCGAATCAGGCTGTAGGCACTGTGCAGCTCGCGAGTGCGCTCGGTGGCGGCACGGACCAGGGCGGGGCTGGCGCCCGAACCGGCCAGCTTGTCCGGATGGCTCTGGCTGAGCAGACGACGGTAGGCACGCTTGATGACCGCCGGTTCGCAGTCCGCAGTCACGCCCAGCAGATTGAGGGCGTCCTTGTAGCTGTTGCCGCGCCGGGGAGGCAGCCCCTGGGGCGTGTCATAGCCGGCGCCGAGTGCCTCCACCTGCTGAACGGAGAAGCCCAGCCAACGCCCCCATTGCAGGATCAGCTCGCGCTCGTGCTTGCCGATGCGTCCATCGGACGCGGCCATCTGCCAGCAACTGCGCAGCAGGCGCTCCACGGTCATGCGCTCATCCTTCAGCTTGCTCAGGGAGCCATGCAGGTCATCACCGCCGTTCTTGCCGCGATTGAAGGCGGCGATGGCACGACGAGTACCCGCCTCGTCCAGCCCCTGCCGCTTCATCTCGGAACGGGCCTGCTGGATATGGGCCTCCCGCACCCGCCCGTCGCTCTTGGCCAGGCGACCGAGCAGGATAAACAGCAGGTCCTGCGGATCGATGGCCGGGTTACCGCCCAAGCGCGCTCGCAGCGCACTCCAGGAGTCCAGCTGCAGGCGCCGGTCGAGCACGTGGCCCAGCAGGCCGCCGAGCAAGGCACCCGGGATGCTCGCCAAGGCGAATCCGGCTGCAGCGCCTATCAGGGTAGCCGGCCAGACCAACTCAGGCCTCCGCCATCAGCAGGCGCTCGACTTCCGCCAGGCGCTCGTGGGTGCCCACGTCCACCCAGCGGCCACTGAAGTGCTCGCCGCTCACCTCACCGCGGGCCATGGCCTGGCGCAACAGCGGGGCGAGCTTGAAGGCGCCCGCCTGGCAACCCTCGAAGAGCCGAGGGTGGAGCACGGCGAGACCACTGTAGGTGAGACTGGGCTCATCCTCGACCGCGTCGCTGACCTGGCCGCCGACCAGACGGAAGTCGCCACGCGGATGGTGCGCCGGGTTATCCACCAGCACCAGGTGGGCCAGTCCCCCCAAAGGGCGACGCAGGTGGCGGAAGTCGAAGTCGGTCCAGACATCGCCATTGACCACCAGGAAAGGCTCATCCCCCAGCAGTGGCAGGGCCCGGAAGATGCCGCCGCCGGTTTCCAGCGGCTCGCCTTCGGCAGAGTAACGGATGGACAGGCCGAAACGCGCTCCGTCGCCCAGGTGCTCTTCGATCTGCTGACCGAGCCAGGCATGGTTGATCACCAGCTCGCGAAATCCCGCCTCCGCCAGGGCGCGGAGGTGGAACTCGATCAGCGGCGTGCCGGCGGCGCGCACCAGTGGCTTGGGGGTATGCAGGGTCAGGGGGCGCATGCGCTCGCCCTTGCCCGCGGCAAGGATCATGGCCTTCATTCGGGCACGACCTCCAGCAGCGGCATACCGGCCAGCAAGGTGCCCAGCTCGGCCAGTTCCGGCCTGCGCGCGACCACCGCTTCTATATAAGAGAAGAAGCGCGGCACGTCATCCAGGTACTTGGGCTTGCCATCGCGGTGGCAGATACGCGCGAAGATGCCAATGACCTTGAGGTGACGCTGCACCCCCATCAGGTCGCTGGCACGGTGGAACTCGGCGAAATCGGCCTGGACGGGGACGCCCGCCTCCCGCGCCTGGTTCCAGTAACGCTCCAGCCAGCCGGCGACGCGTTCTTCCGGCCAGCTGAGAAAGGCATCCTTGAACAGGCAGGTGACGTCGTAGGTGACGGGGCCGTACACGGCATCCTGGAAATCCAGCACGCCGGGGTTCGGGCTGCTCAGCATCAGATTGCGCGGCATGTAGTCCCGGTGCACCAGGACCTTGGGCTGGTCCAGGGCGCTGCCGATCAGCAGGTCGGAAATACGCTGCCAGGCGGCCAGGCGCTCACCTTCCAGTTCGATGCCGAGGTGGCGTTGCAGGTACCACTCCGGGAAGAGTTGCAGTTCACGACGCAACAGGGCGTCGTCGTAGCTGGGCATGGGAACATCCAGACTGCGCTTCTGGAAGGTCAGCAGCGCTTGCAGGGCGTCGTCGAACAGCTGATCGGCGTTGTCGGCGTTGATCACATCGAGGTAGGTCTGGCGGCCCAGGTCGTCGAGGATCAGGAAGCCCTGCTCCACGTCGGCGGCCAGGATGCGCGGTGCGTGCACGCCTGCTTCGGCGAGCATGCCGGCAACCTTGACGAAAGGGCGGCAGTCCTCTCGAGGCGGCGGGGCGTCCATCAGGATCAGCGTATGGCCGTCGCCTTCCCAGCGGAAATAGCGGCGGAAGCTGGCATCGCTGCTGGCCGGGACCAACCTGGCCACGGGCACGGGGCCCCAGCCTTCGGCAGCGAACAGGGTGGGCAGTTGCTGGTCCAGCCATTGGCTCAGCTGCTGAAGGCGCAGGTCTTCATGGTGCATTGGGGTGGTCTCCGGCGGCGCTAGCCGTTGTGCGGGTCATGCTTTATTATCCAGCATCTTTTTCAGCCCATCGAGAGGCGTGCGGCCCCAGCGGGCCCAAGGCGCGCAGGAAGCCCGGACTAACAAGATGGCAGTAAGATCTCCCGCGTTTCGTAGAAAGTTTCCCCTACTGGTGACCGGCAGCCTGTTGGCCCTCCAGCCCATAGCCAGCTCGTTCGTCGTTGCCGCAGAACAGTTCGATTGCCAGCCCTCCGCCACGGGCGGCTGGGCCTGCGCCCCCAAGGCCAGCACCGAAAATCTGCCACCGCGCCCGGTGCATGGTAGCAGTGCCGTGAGCTCGACGATCGGCGCCGCACCCCAGGCCGCCGAAGGCCAGGCCGCCGCCGAGGGCAGCAAGGCCACTCTGGTTACCGAAGCCGAAGGCAAGGGCCTGTCTTCCCGCAGCGCCGACTTCAGCCACCTCGACTGGGTCCCGCGCGACCAGCTCACGCCCGCCCAGTTGGCCGAGACCGGCCCCTATTGCGCCGGCGCATACGTCGAACCGCCGCGTCCCGGCATGAACGACGACACGCCGATGGAGGATGCGCCCACCTATATCTCCGCCAAGGCCTCGCGCTACGAGCAGGAGAAACAGATCGCGACCCTCGCCGGTGATGTGGTCCTGCGCCAGGGCAGCATGCAGGTGGAAGCTGACGAAGCCAACCTCCACCAGGCGGAAAACCGCGGTGAGCTGGTGGGCAACGTCAAGCTGCGCGACAAGGGCGCCCTGGTAGTCGGCGACCACGCCGAACTGCAGCTGGACAACGGCGAAGCCAAGATCGACAACGCCGAGTACGTGCTGCACCAGTCCCACACCCGCGGCAACGCGCTCTACGCCAAGCGCCAGGAAGACGCCGTCATCCGTCTGAAGGACGGCACCTACACCCGCTGCGAGCCGGGTGACAACGCCTGGCACCTGAAGGGCAACAACATCAAGCTGAACCCGGCCACCGGCTTCGGCACCGCGACCAACGTCACCCTGCGGGTCAAGGACATTCCGGTGTTCTATACCCCGTACATCTATTTCCCGATCGACGACCGTCGCCAATCCGGCTTCCTGCCGCCGACCATCGGCAGCAGCAGCGACACCGGCTTCCTGCTGGTTACACCCTACTACTTCAACCTGGCGCCGAACTACGACGCCACCCTGTATCCACGCTACATGGCCAAGCGCGGTCTGCTGACCGAAGGCGAATTCCGTTACCTGACCCACAGCAGCCAGGGTCAGTTGGGCGCCGCCTACCTCGACGACCAGGAAGACGAGCGCAAGCTCATGTCCGAGTACGAGAGGAAGCGCTGGCTGTACAGCTGGAAGCACACCGGCGGCCTGGACTCCCGCCTGCTGGCGGAAGTCGACTACACCGACATCAGCGACCCGTACTACTTCGATGACCTGGACACCGACCTGGGCATCACCACGCCGACCTATGTCAATCAGCGCGGCACCCTGACCTACCGTGGCGACTCCTATACGGCGAAACTGAATGCCCATGCCTACGAGCTGGCAACCATCTCCGATATCACGCCGTACGATCGATTGCCGCAGATCACCCTGGATGGCGTCCTGCCCGTCCAGCCGGGCGGTCTGAACTTCGCCTACAGCACCGAGTTCGTGCGCTTTGACCGCAACCTGCGTGAAGGCAACTTCTTCGACATCGATGGCCTGGCCTCGCCATGGAACGACAACAACGTCGTAGGTCTTGCCCGCGCCAATGGCGACCGCACCCACCTCGAACCGAGCGTCAGCCTGCCGATGAACTGGACTTGGGGCTTCCTCAAGCCGCAGGTCAAGTACACCTATACCCAGTACGAGCTGGACCTGGACCAGCGCGGCAAGAACACCCTGCTGGTCGACGAGACCTTCCATGGCAGCCAGGATCGCCAGATACCGATCTACAGCGTCGACAGTGGCCTGTACTTCGACCGCAAGACCCAGTTCTTCGGCAGGGACTACACCCAGACCCTGGAACCGCGCCTGTACTACCTCTATGTGCCGGAAGAAGACCAGACCGATATCCCGCTGTTCGACACCGGCGAGTACACCTTCAACTACGCCTCGCTGTTCCGCGACAATCGCTTCTCCGGCCGCGACCGCATCGGCGACGCCAATCAGGTTTCCCTCGGGGTGACCAACCGCTGGGTCGAGTCCAACGGTTTCGAGCGCCAGCGCTTCAGCATCGGCCAGGCCTTCTACTTCCAGGACCGCAAGGTGCAGCTGCCGGGTATCGACTTCAATACCCGCGCCGACGCCCAGGCCTCGACCTCGCCCTATGCGCTGGAATACCTGTACCGTTTCAATCGCGACTGGCGCATCACCTCGGACTTCAACTGGGACCCGGATGCCCATCGCACCCGCTCCGGCAGTGCGATGTTCCACTACCAGCCTGAAGACAATCCGAACAAGGTGGTCAACGTCGGCTACCGCTACCGCAACGACACCATCGCCTATGACCAGTCCACCGGTAAATGGGTCGTGGGCGGCGGCGACTTCGGCACGCCGACGCTGGCTGACGGCTCGCCCAACCCGAACTTCATCAAGGACTACTACAAGATCAGCCAGCACGACTTCTCGGTCATCTGGCCGGTGGTCCCGCAGTGGAGCGCCATCGCCCGCTGGCAGTACGATTACAATCGTGATCGCACCCTGGAAGCCTTCGGTGGCTTCGAGTACGACAGCTGCTGCTGGAAGCTGCGCCTGATCAACCGCTACTGGGTCGACTACGACGAATTCGACCAGAACCCCACCCCTTCCAACGACAGCGGCGACCACGGGATCTTCCTGCAAATCGTCCTGAAAGGCCTCGGCGGCATCGTCGGCAACAAGGCCGAAGGCTTCCTGGAAAAAGGTATTCAAGGTTACCGTGAACGTGAAGACCAAGCTCTCTGATTACCTGCGCCCGCTGCTATTGGGTGCCCTGCTCCTCGGCGGCGTTGCGCACGCCGAGGTGCGCTCCATCGACCGAGTGGTCGCCATTGTCGACAACGACGTGATCATGCAGAGCCAGCTGGACCAGCGCCTGCGCGAAGTGCAGCAGACCATCGCCAAGCGTGGCGCCTCCCTGCCGCCCGAGCACGTGCTCAGCCAGCAGGTACTGGAACGCCTGATCATCGAGAACATCCAGCTGCAGATCGGCGACCGTTCCGGCATCCGCATCGCTGATGAAGAGCTGAACCAGGCCATCGAAGCCATCGCCCAACGCAATGGCATGACCATCGACCAGTTCCGCGCCGCGCTCTCCCGTGATGGCCTGTCCTTCGATGATGCCCGCGAACAGGTCCGCCGCGAGATGATCATCAGCCGCGTGCGCCAGCGCCGCGTGGCCGAGCGCATCCAGGTCACCGACCAGGAAGTGCAGAATTTCCTCGCCTCCGACATGGGCAAGATCCAGCTGTCCGAAGAGTTCCGCCTGGCCAACATCCTGATCCCGGTGCCGGAAGGCTCCTCGCCCAGCACCATCCAGGCCGCCGAGCGCCAGTCCCAGGAGCTGTACCAACAGCTCCGCCAGGGCGCCGACTTCGCCCAGCTGGCGATTTCCCGCTCCGCCGGCGAGACCGCCCTGGAAGGCGGCGAGATCGGCTGGCGCAAGGCCGCCCAGCTGCCTCCGCCCTTCGACAGCATGATTGGCGCCCTGTCCGTGGGCGAGGTGACCGAGCCGGTCCGCACCCCAGGCGGCTTCATCATCCTCAAGCTGCTGGACAAGCGCGGTGGCGAGGCAATGGTTCGTGACGAAGTGCACGTGCGCCACATCCTGCTCAAGCCCAGCGAAATCCGCAGCGACGCGGAAACCCAGCGCCTGGCTGAACGCCTCTATGAGCGCATCCAGTCCGGTGAAGACTTCGGCGAGCTGGCCAAGAGCTTCTCGGAAGACCCGGGCTCGGCCCTCAACGGCGGCGACCTGAACTGGATCGACCCCAATGCCCTGGTGCCGGAGTTCCGCGAAGTCATGGCCCAGACCCCGGCCGGCAAGCTTTCCAAGCCGTTCAGGAGCCAATACGGCTGGCACGTGCTGGAAGTGCTGGGCCGCCGGGCCACCGATAGCAGCGAGAAGTTCCGCGAACAGCAGGCCCTGAACGTGTTGCGCAACCGCAAGTACGACGAGGAACTGCAGGCCTGGCTGCGCCAGATTCGCGACGAGGCCTACGTCGAGACCAAGCTGTAAAACCCGAGCGAGTCTCGGCCACGCGCTGGCGGTACAATCGCCGCCAGCGTATCGGCCCCCTGCACAGGACTCGCCATGACCTCTCTCCGCTTCGCCCTCACCCCAGGTGAACCCGCCGGCATCGGCCCCGACCTCTGCCTGCTGCTCTCCCGCTCCGCCCAGCCCCATGCCCTGATCGCCATCGCCAGTCGCCAGCTGCTCGAACAGCGCGCCGCCGAACTGGGCCTGTCGATCCGCCTGATCGAAGTCGAGCCCGTCAATCTTCCCGATACCCCGGCTCCTGCCGGCAGTCTCTACGTCTGGGACACCCCGCTGCGGGCGACCGCGCAGCCGGGGCAACTCTCCCCACAGAATGCCGACTATGTGCTGGAGACCCTTACCCGCGCCGGCCAGGGCTGCCTCGACGGGCTCTTCGCCGGGATGATCACCGCACCTGTGCACAAGGGCGTGATCAATGAAGCCGGCATCGCCTTCTCCGGCCACACCGAGTTCCTCGCCGACCTGACGGCCACCCGCCAGGTGGTGATGATGCTGGCCACTCGCGGCCTGCGCGTGGCCCTGGTGACCACCCACCTGCCGCTCAAGGACGTCGCCGCCGCCATCACCCCCGAACGCCTGCAGCGGGTGAGCCGCATCCTGCATGCGGATCTGGTGAACAAGTTCGGAATCGCCCGGCCGCGCATCCTGGTCTGCGGGCTCAACCCCCATGCGGGGGAAGGCGGCCACCTGGGGCGGGAGGAACTGGAAATCATCGAGCCAACCCTGGAAGGCCTGCGCGCGGAAGGCCTGGACCTGATCGGCCCGCTGCCGGCCGACACCCTGTTCACGCCCAAGCATCTGGAGCACTGCGATGCGGTGCTCGCCATGTACCACGACCAGGGCCTGCCGGTGCTCAAGTACAAGGGCTTCGGTGCAGCGGTGAACGTCACCCTCGGCCTGCCGATCATCCGTACCTCGGTGGATCACGGTACCGCCCTCGACCTGGCCGGCACCGGCCGCATCGACTGCGGCAGCCTGGAAGTCGCCCTGGAAACCGCCTACCAGATGGCGGCCAGCCGCGCCGGGGCTGAAAGCTGATAGCCAATAGCTGGAAGCCCGGGAGGATGCCGCATTTCGGCCTTGCCGGTGCAATGGGGTAAACTGCGCGCCTTTCCCAGCTTCCAGCTTCAAGCCCCAGGCTTCTAGCTGCTCCAATTGGAGCCTTCGATGTCCGAACACTACCAACACCGCGCGCGCAAGCGTTTCGGTCAGAACTTCCTGCATGATGCCGGCGTCATCCACCGCATCCTGCGCAGCATCCACGCCCGCGCGGGCGAACGCCTGCTGGAGATCGGCCCGGGCCAGGGCGCCCTCACCGAAGGGCTGCTGGGCAGCGGCGCCCAGCTCGACGTGGTCGAGCTGGACCTCGACCTGATCCCGATCCTCCAGCATAAGTTCGGCCAGCTGCCGAACTTCCGCCTCAACCAGGGCGACGCACTGAAATTCGATTTCCGCCAGCTCGACGCCGAACCGCACAGCCTGCGGGTGGTGGGCAACCTGCCGTACAACATCTCCACGCCGCTGATCTTCCATCTGCTGGACCACGCTGACCTGATCCGCGATATGCACTTCATGCTGCAGAAGGAAGTCGTGGAGCGCCTGGCCGCCGAGCCCGGCGGTGGCGACTGGGGACGCCTGTCGATCATGGTCCAGTACCACTGCCGCGTGGAGCATCTGTTCAACGTCGGCCCTGGCGCCTTCAATCCGCCCCCCAAGGTGGACTCCGCCATTGTCCGCCTGGTGCCCCACGAAGTGCTGCCGCACCCGGCCAAGGATGTCGCCCTGCTGGAGCGCGTGGTGCGCGAAGCCTTCAACCAGCGTCGCAAGACCCTGCGCAACACCCTCAAGGGCCTGCTGGACTCCGCCGCGATCGAGGCGGCGGGCGTGGATGGCGGGCTGCGACCGGAGCAGCTCGACCTGGCCGCCTTCGTCCGCCTGGCCGATCAACTGGCCGTGGCAGGCACCAGGCCCTAGACTCCAATCCAGCTATTCGAGAGCTTTCGCGTGTCCGATACCCGCTATCAGGTCGACGTCAGCGTCGCCACCCGCTTCCTCCCGGAACAGTCGCAGCCGGACGAGAATCGTTTTGCCTTCGCCTACACCGTGACCATCCAGAACAATGGCGAGCTGCCGGCCAAGCTGCTCAGCCGCCATTGGGTGATCACCGATGGTGACGGCCATGTGCAGGAAGTCCGCGGTGCCGGGGTGGTCGGCCAGCAGCCCTTGATCGCCCCGGGCGCCAGCCACACCTATACCAGCGGCACCGTGATGGCGACGCAAGTCGGCAGCATGCAGGGCAGCTACCAGATGGTCGCCGACGACGGCAAACGCTTCGACGCCATCATCGCCCCCTTCCGCCTCGCCGTTCCCGGCTCGCTGCACTGAGGAGCGCGGTATGACGGCTTATGCAGTCGGCGATCTCCAGGGCTGCCTGGACCCGCTGAAATGCCTGTTGGAGCAGGTCCGTTTCGACCCGGCGCGGGACCAGCTCTGGCTGGTGGGCGACCTGGTCAATCGCGGGCCCAAATCCCTGGAAACCCTGCGCTTTCTCTATTCCATCCGAGAGTCCGTGATCTGCGTGCTCGGCAACCATGACCTGCACCTGCTGGCCGTGGCGCACAACATCGAGCGACTGCGCAAGGCCGACACCCTGCGCGAGATCCTCGACGCGCCGGACTGCGCCGAACTGCTGGACTGGCTGCGCCGGCAGAAGCTGCTGCATTACGACGAGAAACGCGATGTGGCCCTGGTCCACGCGGGCATTCCGCCGCAGTGGTCCCTGAGAAAAGCCCTCAAGCGCGCAGCTGAAGTCGAGGAGGCCCTGCAGGACGACGCCCGTCTGCCGCTGTTTCTCGACGGCATGTACGGCAATGATCCGGCCAAATGGGACAAGGACCTGCATGGCGTCACACGCCTGCGGGTCATCACCAACTACCTCACCCGCATGCGCTTCTGCCGGGCTGACGGCACCCTTGACCTCAAGTCCAAGGAAGGCCTGGAAACGGCGCCCCCCGGCTTCGCCCCCTGGTTCAGCTACCCCGACCGCAAGACCCGCGGGCAGAAGATCATCTTCGGCCACTGGGCGGCCCTGGAAGGCAAGTGCAACGAACCCGACCTGTTCGCCCTCGACACCGGCTGCGTCTGGGGCGGCGCCATGACCCTACTGAACATCGACAGCGGCGCGCGCATCAGTTGCAGCTGCGAGGAGAACCGCCATGAGTGAATTCCAACGCATCGCCCCCGAGCAGGCCCAGACCCTGCGCGAACAGGGTGCCGTAGTGGTCGACATCCGCGACCCGGAGAGCTTCGCCATCGGCCACATCAGCGGCTCGCACCACCTGGACAATCACTCGCTGGCCGATTTCATCGCCCGCGCCGACTTCGACAAACCCCTGATCGTCGCCTGCTACCACGGCAACTCCAGCCAGGGCGCAGCCGCCTACCTCGCCCACCAGGGCTTCTCCGAGGTCTACAGCCTGGACGGCGGATTCGAACTCTGGCGCAGCCTCTACCCCGCCGAAGTGGCCCAGGGCAGCGGCGAGTAAAAAATTTTTCGGTGAGGCGCAACCCCGCGCCATCACTGGCTTAGCGCCAACTCCCCGACGGACGGTAATCCCCTGTTATGGTTCCGTCATGCTTGACCTTGCCGATTACGAACTACTCTTAGCTCAGGCCATCCAAAAAAGGGGAGAGCCGGCACACCGGTTCCGGGCCATCGGCAGCGACCATTAAGGTGTTCTGGGGGATTTACATCGGCCGACCTTCTCGGCTGACAGCCCGCACCCGCACAACCGACCCCGCGCCGGCTTCCAGTTTCCAGCGAGGTGACGTCATGAGCATTTTCAGCCACTTCCAACAACGATTCGAAGCGAGCCGCCAGGAAGAGTATTCCCTGCAGGAATACCTTGAGCTGTGCAAGCAGGACCGTAGTGCCTATGCCAGTGCGGCGGAACGTATGCTCCTGGCCATTGGCGATCCGGAGCTGCTCGATACCTCGCTCGATCCGCGGCTGTCACGGATCTTCTCCAACAAGGTGATTCGCCGCTATCCGGCCTTCGCCGACTTCCATGGCATGGAAGAGTGCATCGACCAGATAGTCGCCTTCTTCCGCCATGCCGCCCAAGGCCTGGAAGAGAAGAAACAGATCCTTTACCTGCTGGGCCCGGTGGGCGGCGGCAAGTCGTCCCTGGCGGAAAAGCTCAAGCAACTGATGGAGCACGTGCCCTTCTATGCCATCAAGGGCTCCCCGGTGTTCGAGTCGCCACTCGGCCTGTTCAACCCTGACGAGGATGGCGCCATCCTCGAGGAAGAGTACGGTATCCCGCGGCGTTACCTGCGCACGGTGATCTCGCCCTGGGCCACCAAGCGCCTGAACGAATTCGGCGGCGACATCAGCAAGTTCCGCGTGGTCAAGCTCTACCCCTCGATCCTCAACCAGATCGCCATCGCCAAGACCGAACCGGGCGATGAGAACAACCAGGACATCTCCTCCCTGGTGGGCAAGGTGGATATCCGCAAGCTGGAGGAATTCCCGCAGAACGACGCCGACGCCTACAGCTATTCGGGCGCGCTGTGCCGGGCCAACCAGGGCCTGATGGAATTCGTCGAGATGTTCAAGGCGCCGATCAAGGTGCTGCACCCGTTGCTGACCGCAACCCAGGAAGGCAACTACAACAGCACCGAGGGCCTGGGCGGCCTGCCCTTCAGCGGCATCATCCTGGCCCACTCCAACGAATCGGAATGGCACAGCTTCCGCAACAACAAGAACAATGAAGCCTTCATCGACCGTATCTACATCGTCAAGGTGCCCTACTGCCTGCGGGTGGCCGACGAGATCAAGATCTACGACAAACTGCTGGCCAACAGCTCCCTGGCCCATGCCCACTGCGCGCCGGACACCCTGCGGATGCTCGCCCAGTTCTCCGCACTGTCGCGCCTGAAGGAGCCGGAGAACTCCAACATCTACTCGAAGATGCGCGTCTACGACGGCGAGAACCTCAAGGACACCGATCCCAAGGCCAAGTCGATCCAGGAATACCGCGACTCCGCGGGCGTGGACGAAGGCATGAACGGCCTGTCGACCCGCTTCGCGTTCAAGATCCTCTCCAAGGTCTTCAACTTCGACCCCCACGAGATTGCGGCCAACCCGGTGCACCTGCTCTACGTCCTGGAGCAGCAGATCGAGCAGGAACAGTTCCCCGCCGAAACCCGCGAGCGCTACCTGCGCTACATCAAGGAGTACCTGGCGCCGCGCTATATCGAGTTCATCGGCAAGGAAATCCAGACCGCCTACCTCGAGTCCTACAGCGAGTACGGCCAGAACATCTTCGACCGTTACGTGCTGTACGCGGACTTCTGGATCCAGGATCAGGAATACCGCGACCCGGAAACCGGCGAGATCCTCAATCGCGTGGCCCTGAACGAGGAACTGGAAAAGATCGAGAAACCGGCCGGCATCAGCAACCCGAAGGACTTCCGCAACGAGATCGTCAACTTCGTGCTGCGCGCCCGGGCCAACAACAACGGCAAGAACCCGAGCTGGCTCAGCTACGAGAAGCTGCGCGTGGTCATCGAGAAGAAGATGTTCTCCAACACCGAGGACCTTCTGCCGGTCATCAGCTTCAATGCCAAGGGCAGCAAGGAGGAGCAGCAGAAACACAACGACTTCGTCAAACGCATGGTCGAGCGCGGCTATACGGAGAAACAGGTACGCCTGCTGTCCGAATGGTACCTGCGGGTACGCAAGTCGCAGTAAAACAGTCTCAAGCTGCAAGCCTGGAACAAGCCTGCAGGAGGCGCCGTCGCGTACGGCGTCCTCCTCGCATTGCAGCCTGAAACTCCCCGGAGGGGTCTATGAGCTACGTCATCGACAGGCGTCTGAACGGCAAGAACAAGAGCACGGTGAACCGCCAGCGCTTCTTGCGGCGTTACCGTGAGCACATCAAGAAGGCCGTGGAGGAGGCCGTGAGCCGCCGTTCCATCACCGACATGGAACACGGTGAACAGATCAGCATTCCCGGCCGCGATATCGACGAGCCCATCCTTCACCACGGCCGCGGCGGGCGGCAGACCATAGTCCACCCCGGCAACAAGGAATTCACCGCCGGTGACCGCATTCCCCGCCCCTCCGGTGGCGGAGGCGGGCGCGGCGGCGGCAAGGCCAGCAACCAGGGCGAAGGGATGGACGACTTCGTCTTCCAGATCACCCAGGAGGAATTCCTCGACTTCATGTTCGAGGACCTCGAGTTGCCCAACCTGGTCAAGCGCCACCTCACCGGGGCGGATACCTTCAAGACGGTGCGCGCCGGCATCAGCAACGAAGGCAGCCCGTCACGCATCAACATCGTCCGCACCCTGCGCTCGGCCCACGCCCGGCGCATCGCCCTGTCCGGCAGCAGCCGCAGCAAGCTCAAGGACGCCCAGGCGGAACTGGAACGGCTGAAACGGGAAGAGCCGGACAATTTTGGCGACATCCAGGAACTTGAGGCCGAAATAGCGAAACTTCGCGCCAGAATCGAACGTGTTCCGTTCCTCGACACCTTCGACCTCAAGTACAACCTGCTGGTCAAGCAGCCCAACCCCTCCTCCAAGGCGGTGATGTTCTGCCTGATGGACGTGTCCGGCTCCATGACCCAGGCGACCAAGGACATCGCCAAGCGCTTCTTCATCCTCCTGTACCTCTTCCTCAAGCGGAACTACGACAAGATCGAGGTCGTGTTCATCCGCCACCACACCAGCGCTCGCGAGGTGGACGAGGAGGAATTCTTCTATTCCCGGGAAACCGGCGGCACCATCGTCTCCAGCGCACTCAAGCTGATGCAGGAGATCATGGCCGAGCGCTATCCGATCAACGAATGGAACATCTATGCCGCCCAGGCCTCGGATGGCGACAACTGGAACGACGATTCCCCCATCTGCCGGGATATCCTGATCAAGCAGATCATGCCGTTCGTGCAGTACTACACCTACGTCGAGATCACCCCGCGCGAGCACCAGGCGCTATGGTATGAGTACGAACAGGTCTGCGAGGCGTTCGATGACACCTTCGCCCAGCAACAGATCGTCTCGACGGCGGATATCTACCCGGTGTTCCGGGAGCTCTTCCAGCGCCGGCTCGTGACCTGAGGGAGGCGTGAAATGACTGCCAGCAAGAAGGAACGCAAGCCAATTTCCACGGGGTCGGAATGGACCTTCGACCTGATCCGCGCCTATGACCGCGAAATCAGCCGGATCGCCGAACGCTATGCGCTGGACACCTACCCGAACCAGATCGAGGTGATCAGCGCGGAGCAGATGATGGATGCCTACGCCTCCGTCGGCATGCCCATCGGCTACCACCACTGGTCCTACGGCAAGCATTTCCTCGCCACCGAGAAGGGCTACTCCCGTGGCCAGATGGGCCTGGCATACGAGATCGTGATCAACTCCGATCCCTGCATCGCCTACCTGATGGAGGAAAACACCATCACCATGCAGGCCTTGGTCATCGCCCACGCCTGCTACGGCCACAACAGCTTCTTCAAGGGTAACTACCTGTTCCGCACCTGGACCGACGCCAGTTCCATCATCGACTACCTGGTGTTCGCCAAGCAGTACATCAACCAGTGCGAAGAACGCCACGGCATAGATGCAGTGGAAGACCTGCTGGACTCCTGCCATGCCCTGATGAACTACGGAGTCGACCGCTACAAGCGCCCCTACCCTATTTCGGCCGAGGAAGAGCGACGCCGGCAGAAGGAACGCGAGGAGCACCTGCAGAAGCAGATCAACGACCTCTGGCGCACCATTCCCAAGGGCGCCGGCAAGGGCGGGGACAAGGACAACCAGCGCTTCCCCGCCGAACCCCAGGAAAACATCCTCTACTTCATCGAGAAACACGCACCGCTGCTGGAGCCCTGGCAACGGGAAGTGGTGCGCATCGTGCGCAAGATTGCCCAGTACTTCTACCCGCAACGCCAGACCCAGGTGATGAACGAGGGCTGGGCCACCTTCTGGCACTACACCATCCTCAATGACCTCTACGACGAAGGCCTGGTCACCGATGGCTTCATGATGGAGTTCCTGCAGTCGCACACCAGCGTGGTCTACCAGCCGGGCTTCGACAGCCCCTATTACAGCGGGATCAACCCCTACACCCTGGGCTTCGCCATGTACCGCGACATCCGCCGTATCTGCGAAGACCCCACAGAGGAGGACAAGCACTGGTTCCCGGACATCGCCGGCAGCGACTGGTTGTCCACCCTCAAGTTCGCCATGAAGAGCTTCAAGGACGAAAGCTTCATCCTGCAGTTCCTCTCCCCCAAGGTGATCCGTGATCTCAAGCTGTTCAGCATCCTCGACGACGACCAGAAGGACGAGCTGCTGGTGCCGGCGATCCACGATGAGCAAGGCTACCGCCTGATCCGCGAGACCCTGGCCTCCCAGTACAACCTCGGTAACCGCGAACCCAACGTGCAGATCTGGAGTGTCGACCGCCGGGGCGACCGCTCGCTGACCCTGCGCCACCAGCAACACGACCGCAAACCCTTGGGCGACTCCACCGACGAAGTGCTCAAGCACCTGCATCGCCTGTGGGGTTTCGACATCCACCTGGAAACCCGCCACGGCGAACAGATCACCGGGAGCCACCACGTCCCCCCAAAGGGGGAGCGCACTGAGGACGGGGAATACCCACGCCTGGACCTGATCATTCCGCCCATTTGATCGGTTGACCGCATGCCCGGCACGCGCCGAGCATGCGTTTCATCCTCAATGGGAGCCGCCCTCAGATGCGACTGTTCCTCGTACTGCTGCTGTGCCTGGCCCTGGCAACCTGCTCCACCCATGTACCGCTGGTTCGAATCCTGCAACCGGCCGCGCCCGAACTGGCCGGGCGCAGCCGCTTCGAACTGGCCTCGCCGGAACGGGCGGTGGATGGCGAGCCGCCTTACCAGGAACGCTACGCCCAGCTCGCCCCATTACTCCGCCAGGGCCTGGAAAACCGCGGCTACCGCGCCTCTGCCAATGCCCAGCTGCGGGTCTATTACTGGCTGGCAATCAGCGATGCGCCACTGGAGTTCAAGGTCGACCAGGCACCGCCCAGCCCCCTCGGCCCCTACCAAGCCATCCATCGCCTGCGCGATGAATCCGGCTCCTTGCGCCTGCGCCTGACGGACCAGACGGGGCAAGTGCTGTGGGAGGGACTGGCCAGCACCGGCCTCAGCCCGTCCTGGGACAGTACCGAACTACTGGAAAACGCGGTCCGTGCGTTGATCGAGCAAGTCCCGGCAGCCCGCTAGGCTGATATCCTCCGCTGCCACGGAGGCCTTCAATGCAGATATACAAAGTTGGTGGCGCGGTGCGCGACCGCCTGTTGGGACACCCGGTGACCGAAAACGACTGGGTGGTAGTGGGCGCCACTGCCGAAGAAATGCTCGAACAGGGCTACCGCCCGGTGGGCGCGGACTTTCCGGTGTTCCTCCACCCGCAGACCGGCGAGGAATACGCCCTGGCGCGAACCGAGCGCAAGAGCGGTCGCGGCTACGGCGGCTTCACCTTCTACGCCAGCCCGGACGTAACCCTGGAACAGGACCTCATCCGCCGCGACCTCACGGTCAACGCCATGGCCGAAGATGACCATGGCAACCTGATCGACCCTTACGGCGGCCAGAAGGACCTCGAAGCGCGGCTGCTCCGCCACGTATCCCCCGCCTTTGCCGAAGACCCCTTGCGCGTGCTGCGAGTGGCGCGCTTCGCCGCCCGCTACGCCCCCGTGGGATTCAGGGTGGCCCAGCAAACCCTGGAGCTGATGCGGCAGATCGCCGAGTCCGGCGAACTGGACGCCCTGACGCCCGAGCGCAGCTGGAAGGAGATCTCACGCGCACTGATGGAACCGCGGCCGGACGTGTTCATCCAGGTGCTGCGCGATTGCGGCGCCCTCGCCGCCTGGCTGCCCGAGCTTGATCGCCTGTTCGGCGTGCCACAACCTGCGCAGCACCACCCCGAAGTGGATTCCGGTGTGCATGTGCTGGCCGTGCTGCGCCAGTGCGCGGAACACCAGCAGCCGCTGACGGTACGCTGGGCCTGCCTGCTGCACGACCTGGGCAAGGGCCTGACCCCGGAGGCGGAATGGCCGCAGCACATCGCCCATGAAAAGCGCGGGCTGAAGCCGATCAAGGCGGTCAACGAGCGCTGCAAGGCACCTCGCGACTGCCAGGAACTGGCGCTGCTGGTGGGCGAGTACCACACCCACGCCCACCGTGCCCTGGAACTGCGCGCCTCGACCCTGCTTGAGTTGCTGCAGAGCTTCGACGTTTACCGCCGTCCGCAGCGCTTCGAGGAGTTCGTCGCCGCCTGCGAAATGGACGCCCGGGGCCGCACCGGCCTTGAACAGCGCGACTATCCCCAGGCCGCCTACCTGCTGGGCGCGGCCACGGTCGCCCGCGCCGTGGCGGTGCAGCCGCTGCTGGAGAAGGGATTCAAGGGCGCCGAACTGGGCGAGGCGCTCAAGGGCGAGCGCCTCAAGGCACTGAAGGCTTACAGGGAGAGCGGCGGAAAGGCCTGAAGCAGTTCAGGCGGCGTCAGCTCGACGCCGCGCCAGGAGAAGGATGCCGGCCAGAGCGCCTGCTGGATGGCGGCGCTCTGCCAAAGGTCGGCGAACGTGCGACCTTCGCCAGGGTGCCTCACCTCGGGCGCGAGCAGCGCCAGGGGCCAGAGCACGAAGGCGTTTTTCAGCACTTCGGGACGCGGCAGCACCAGGCCATCGAAATTGCCCGTCCGATCGCCATAGAGCAGCACGTCGATGTCCAGGGGCAGACCCTTGCGCCCCGGCGCATAACGGCCGTTGTCCGCCTCGATCACCTTCAGCCGGCGATCCAGCTCGTGGAGCGACAGGTCGGTGCGGGCGGAGACCACAAAATTGAAGAAATTGCCGCTCTTGATACCCACGGGAAGGCTCTCGAACACCGGCGAGCACTTGATGTCATGGAGGAAGCCGGCCAGCGCTTCAAGCCCGGCAGTCAGGTTGCGCTCGCGCTCGATGTTGCTGCCGAGGCCGAGATAGATAGGGGTCAGCGACATCCGCGCTCGATCTCCACGCCAACGCTGCTGGCCGCTGGTACTGCGCCAGGCTTGTGCAACTTCAGACGGACCCAGGGAATATGGAACTCGGCCATCAGCGCCGCCACCAGCCGCTCGGCGAAGGTTTCCACGAGCAGGAACTGCGCTTCGGCGGCAAAGGACTGGATGCGCTGGGAAACTGCCGCATAGTCGAGGGCCTTCTCGAGGTCGTCGCCTTCGGCCGCCGGACGGTTGTCCCAGCCCAGCTGCAGGTCCAGGCGCAGGCACTGGCGAATGCTGCGCTCCCAGTCATAGGCACCGATTACGGTGTCAACCTCCAGACCCTCGATGAAAACCGTGTCCACGTCAGTGCTGCCCCGCTAGAATCGGGACTTCCTCGCCCCGGAATGGATACCATGTTTTGGCTGCTGGCGACTCTCGCCTACCTGCTCGGATCGTTGTCCTTCGCCATTCTGCTCAGCCGGCTGTTCGGCACGGGCGACCCGCGTGCCCAGGGCTCCGGTAACCCTGGCGCCACCAACATGCTGCGGGTGGCGGGAAAGAAACTGGCGATCCTGACCCTGCTCGGCGACCTGCTGAAAGGCCTGTTGCCCGTGCTGGTCGCCCACCTTTGCGGCCTCGACATCCAGCAGCAGGCCTGGGTCGGCCTGGCCGCGGTGCTCGGGCACCTGTATCCCATCTACTTCCGTTTCCGCGGCGGCAAGGGTGTCGCCACCGCCGCCGGCATGCTGCTGGGGCTGTATCCCCCGGCCGCGCTGCTGGCCATCTGCGCCTGGCTGCTGACCTTCTACCTGACCCGCACCAGCTCCCTGGCGGCACTGATCGCCACCCCGCTGACCCTGCCGCTGCTCGCCTGGCAACAACCCGGCGCGCTCCTGCCGATGACCGTGCTGACCGGACTCATCGTCTGGCGCCATCGCGGCAATCTACGCGACCTTTTCGCCGGACGCGAACGGCATTTCTGAATACTTGAGAGAAAACGGCGCAACCAGCCGTCAGACAGCTGGTAGATGCTCCATCGACCAACGCGCCTGCACGGCAATCGCCGGACCTTCCTGCTGCCCCGCCAGCAAGCGCTGGCAACCGGCGTAGGCGATCATCGCGCCGTTGTCGGTACAGAAGCGCGGGCGCGCGTAGAACACCTCACCCTTGAGGTCGCCGAGCATCTTGCCGAGCGACTGGCGCAGCGACTGGTTGGCGCTGACGCCGCCTGCGATCACCAGGCGCTTCATGCCGGTCTGCTTGAGGGCCCGCTTGCACTTGATGGTGAGAGTCTCCACCACCGCCTGCTCGAAGGCCAGGGCGATGTCGCAACGGGTTTGCTCGCCGTCGTCCCCAGCATCGCGGCACTGCTGCCAGGTGTTGAGGGCGAAGGTCTTGAGCCCGCTGAAGCTGAAGTCCAGGCCAGGACGGTCGGTCATCGGCCGCGGGAAGGTGAAGCGCCCCGGGGTTCCGTTCTGGGCCAGGCGGGCTATTTCAGGGCCACCGGGGTAACCGAGGCCGATCAGCTTGGCGGTCTTGTCGAAGGCTTCGCCGGCGGCGTCATCCACCGACTCGCCGAGCAGCGCATAGCGGCCGATGCCATCCACCCGCACCAGTTGGGTGTGGCCGCCGGACACCAGCAGGGCGACGAACGGGAACTGCGGTGGCTGCTCTTCCAGCATCGGAGCCAGCAGGTGGCCTTCCATATGGTGGACGCCGAGCGCCGGGACGCCCCAGGCAAAGGCCAGGGCCTGGGCGCAGGACGCCCCCACCAGCAATGCGCCCACCAGGCCGGGGCCCGCGGTGTAGGCAATGCCGTCGATGTCCTCGGGCTTGCGACCGGCCGTTTCCAGCACTTCGCGCAGCAGTGGCAACAGGCGCTTGACGTGGTCACGGGATGCCAATTCGGGCACGACGCCGCCATAGACCCGATGCAGGTCGATCTGACTGAACAGCGCGTCGGCCAGCAGGCCGCGTTCGCTGTCATAAAGGGCGACGCCGGTTTCGTCGCAGGAGGTTTCCAACCCCAGCACTAGCATGGGTACGAGCCTTTCTGGCTTGGCAAAATAAGAAGGCGCGAATCATAATCGCCGCCCCTTCTGCCGACCAGCGGTTTTCGACTGAAGGCTTTGCATTCCGCGCCCTGAGGCGTTAATATCCGCAGCCCTTGAAATCCGACGCGCCACCGAGCCAGCTTTTGCCGGAATGCGTCGACCATTCGGTAATTGATGAAGGTACGACCTGGATGCCAGCCGTCAAAGTTAAAGAGAACGAACCCTTCGACGTAGCCCTGCGTCGTTTCAAGCGCTCCTGCGAGAAAGCCGGCGTACTGGCCGAAGTCCGCAGCCGTGAGTTCTACGAGAAGCCCACTGCTGAGCGCAAGCGCAAAGCCGCCGCCGCGGTCAAGCGTCACGCCAAGAAAGTGCAGCGCGAGCAGCGCCGCCGCGAGCGCCTGTACTGAGTTAACAGGCTCCGCCGCACGCTCAAGCATCGCCCGGCCCCGGCCGGGCGAGTGCATACCGGGCACACGAGAAACTCCGCTTCGCTTTGGCGAATGGCGGAGTTTTTTGCTTTCCAGCATCCGACTCCCGCCTGTCGCCACCGACCGGGCGCGAGTATGCTTTGAACCTTACCGCGTCCCGAGCACCCTATGGCCGGCCTGATCCCCCAAGGCTTCATCGACGACCTGCTGAACCGCACCGACATAGTCGAAGTGGTCGGCGCGCGCGTGCAGCTGAAGAAGGCCGGCAAGAACTACAGCGCACGCTGCCCCTTCCATAACGAGAAGACGCCGTCCTTCAGCGTCAGCCCGGACAAGCAGTTCTATTACTGCTTCGGCTGCGGCGCTGGCGGCAATGCTCTCGGCTTCATCATGGACCACGACCACCTGGACTTCCCCCAGGCAGTCGAAGAGCTGGCCAAGCGCTCCGGCCTGGAAGTCCCGCGGGAAGACGGCGGGCGCAGCAAGGGGCCGCGGCAACCCACTGATTCTCCGCTCTACCCCCTGCTGACGGCCGCATCGGACTATTACCGCCATGCGCTCAAGCAGCACCCGACCCGCAAGGCCGCGGTCGAATACCTGAAGGGCCGCGGCCTGACCGGCGAGATCGCCCGCGACTTCGCCCTGGGCTTCGCCCCGCCCGGCTGGGACAACCTGCTCAAGCACATGGGCGGTGACAGCCTTCAGCAGAAGCACATGATCGACGCCGGGCTGCTGATCGAGAACGCCGATACCGGCAAGCGTTACGACCGCTTCCGCGACCGAGTGATGTTCCCCATCCGCGACAGCCGCGGACGCATCATCGCCTTCGGCGGCCGGGTGCTTGGTGACGACAAGCCCAAGTACCTGAACTCCCCGGAAACCCCGGTATTCCACAAGGGCCAGGAGCTCTACGGGCTTTTCGAGGCACGCAAGCACAACCGCAACCTCGACGAGATCATGGTCGTCGAAGGCTACATGGACGTTATCGCCCTCGCCCAGCAGGGCCTGCGCAACGCCGTCGCCACCCTGGGCACCGCCACCAGCGAAGAGCACATCCGCCGCCTGTTCCGCCTGGTGCCGAGCATCCTGTTCTGCTTCGACGGCGACCAGGCCGGGCGCAAGGCCGCCTGGCGCGCCCTGGAAGCCACCCTGCCGAGCCTGGAGGACGGTCGCCGCGCACGCTTCCTCTTCCTGCCGGAAGGCGAAGACCCGGACAGCCTGGTACGCAAGGAAGGCACCGACGCCTTCCGCGCACGCATCAACCAGCATGCCCAGCCCCTGGCCGACTACTTCTTCCAGCAATTGACCCAGGAAGCCGACCCCACCTCCCTGGAAGGCAAGGCGCACCTGGCGACCCTGGCGGCGCCGCTGATCGAGCGCATCCCCGGCGCCAACCTCAAGGTCCTGATGCGCCAGCGTCTGGGCGAAATCACCGGACTGAACGGCGATGCCCTCGGCCAGTTCGCCCGCAGCGCCCCAACCACTGTCAGCAGCGACAGCCATGGCCACCCGGACGATTCCTACTACGAATCCTTCGCCGGCTATGACAACCAGCAGCACGAACCAGACCATTCGCAGTACTTCGAGCAACCCGCCGCACCGCAGGGCAACTGGCAGAAAGGCGAACGGCGCAAGGAAGACTGGAAAAAGGACGACTGGAAGAAGGACGGCAAAAAATGGGGCAAGGGCCGCGACGACTTCAAGCGCCCACCACGCACGGAAGTGAAGGTGGAATCCCCCACCCTGACCGCCTTGCGCACCCTGCTGCACCACCCCTCCCTGGCACAGAAGGTGGAAGATGCCAGCCATTTCGCTGCCGAAGACGACACCTACGCCCAGCTCATGGTTTCACTGGTGGAAGCCGTGCAGAAGAATCCGAAATTGCGTTCGCTGCAGCTGATCGCGCGCTGGCATGGCACCGAACAGGGCCGTCTACTGCGGGCCCTGGCGGAAAAGGAATGGCTGATTTCCGCAGACAACCTTGAACAACAGTTTTTTGACACTATAACTAGGTTGTCGGCTCGCCAGCGGGAACGCCGCCTGGAAAATCTGCTGCGGAAAGCACGGCAAAGCGAACTCAGCGCAGAGGAGAAAGATCAGCTGCGCGACCTTCTCAGCCGCAACACGTCTCCCCTGACTCCGACCCCAACTGGCGCGTGAGGCCCCGGATCAGGTATAATCCTCGGCTTGTTTTCAGCCCGCCAAGACCTTAAGTGGATAGGGTGCTATGTCCGGAAAAGCGCAACAGCAGTCTCGCCTCAAAGAGTTGATCGCCCGTGGCCGTGAGCAGGGATACCTGACTTACGCGGAGGTCAACGACCACCTGCCGGAGGATATTTCCGATCCGGAACAGGTGGAAGACATCATCCGCATGATCAACGACATGGGGATCAACGTATTCGAGAGTGCCCCGGATGCGGATGCCCTGTTGCTGGCCGAAGCCGACACCGACGAAGCCGCCGCTGAAGAAGCCGCCGCCGCCCTGGCCGCGGTGGAGACCGACATCGGCCGTACCACCGACCCCGTGCGCATGTACATGCGCGAAATGGGCACCGTGGAACTGCTGACCCGCGAAGGCGAAATCGAAATCGCCAAGCGCATCGAGGAAGGCATCCGCGAAGTGATGAGCGCTATCGCCCACTTCCCCGGCACCGTCGACGGCATCCTCGCCGAATACCAGCGCGTCACCAGTGAAGGTGGCCGCCTGTCCGACGTTCTCAGCGGCTACATCGACCCGGATGACGGCACGCTGCCGGCCGAGGAAGTCGAGCCGGTCGAACTGAAGGACGACACCGCGTCGGCCAAGGACAAGGACGAAGAGGAAGACGAAGAAGGCGAAGGTGACGACGCCGAGGAAGAAGGCGATGGCGGTCCGGATCCGGAAGAAGCCCTGCGCCGCTTCACCGCCGTCTCCGATCAGCTCGAGAAAGCCAAGAAGGCCCTGAAGAAGCACGGCCGCGACAGCAAGCAGGCTACCGAAGAGCTGCTGGCCCTGGCCGAACTCTTCATGCCGATCAAGCTGGTGCCGAAGCAATTCGACGCCCTGGTGGAAAAAGTCCGCAGCGCCCTGGACCGCGTCCGCGCCCAGGAACGCGCCATCATGCAGCTCTGCGTGCGTGACGCCCGCATGCCGCGCGCCGACTTCCTGCGCCTGTTCCCGGGCAACGAAGTCGACCTCGGCTGGGCCGACGGTCTGGCCAAGGGCAAGGCCAAGTACGCCGAAGCCATCGGCAAGCTGGTGGACGACGTCAAGCGCAACCAGCAGAAGCTGGTGGATCTCGAGCAGGAAGTCGAACTGACCGTCAACGAGATCAAGGACGTCAACCGCCGCATGTCCATCGGTGAGGCCAAGGCCCGCCGGGCGAAGAAGGAGATGGTCGAGGCCAACCTGCGTCTCGTGATCTCCATCGCCAAGAAGTACACCAACCGCGGCCTGCAGTTCCTCGACCTGATCCAGGAAGGCAACATCGGCCTGATGAAGGCGGTGGACAAGTTCGAATACCGTCGCGGCTACAAGTTCTCGACCTACGCCACCTGGTGGATCCGCCAGGCGATCACTCGCTCGATCGCCGACCAGGCGCGCACCATACGTATCCCGGTGCACATGATCGAGACCATCAACAAGCTCAACCGCATCTCCCGCCAGATGCTGCAGGAAATGGGTCGCGAGCCCACTCCGGAAGAGCTTGGCGAGCGCATGGAAATGCCTGAGGACAAGATCCGCAAGGTGTTGAAGATCGCCAAGGAACCGATCTCCATGGAAACCCCGATCGGCGACGACGAGGACTCGCACCTGGGCGACTTCATCGAGGACAGCACCATGCAGTCCCCGATCGACGTCGCCACCGTGGAAAGCCTCAAGGAAGCCACCCGCGAAGTCCTGGCCGGCCTCACCGCCCGTGAAGCCAAGGTCCTGCGCATGCGTTTCGGCATCGACATGAACACCGACCACACCCTCGAGGAAGTCGGCAAGCAGTTCGATGTAACCCGCGAGCGTATCCGCCAGATCGAAGCCAAGGCACTGCGCAAGCTGCGCCACCCGTCGCGAAGCGAGCACCTGCGCTCCTTCCTCGACGAGTAAGCGACACGAGAACCCCCGGCCAGTCCGGGGGTTTTCTTTTGCCTCCGAGAAAGCGGCCCGCCACTTCCAGCTGGCAAGCGGCCACGTCTACACTGCTGTCTGACATCCCTTCAAGGAACGAGGCCGCCAATGGCGCGAGCGCGGGCCGTACTGATGCTGTGGCTGGCACTCTGGACCTTCCCGGCCGGTGCCCTGACGCTCACCCCGCAGGAACAGGCCTGGCTCGACGGACACGGGGAGTTGCGCCTGGGCATCGACGCCTCCTGGCCTCCCTTCGAGTTCCGTGATACCGATGGCCGCCACCAGGGGCTGGCCGCCGACTACGTCGAGCAGATCCGCCAGCGCCTCGGCGTGAAACTCACCCCCATCGAACCCAGCAGCTGGAGCCAGGTGTTGCAGCAGGCACGGGATGGCAACCTGGACCTGCTCCCCGGCATCATGTCCACTCCGGAACGCCAGGAATACCTGTTCTTCAGCCGCCCCTACCTCGATTTCCCCATCGTCATCCTTTCTCAGACCACGGGTCCGCGGCCCGCCGGCCTGGAGGACCTATACGGCCTGCGCGTCGGCGTCGTAGCCGACTACGCCCCCCACGAACTGCTCCGCCGGCAGCATCCCGACCTCAGCCTTCAGGGCTACCCCTCGGTGGCCGCCGCCCTGCAGGCCCTGGCCACCGGCCAGGTGGACGCCTTCGTTGGCGACCTCGCCTCCAGCGTCTGGAGCCTGCGCCAACTCAAGATCGATGGCATCAGCATCAGTGGCGAGACGCCCTACCGCTATCAGTTGGCCATGGCCACGCCGAAGAACCACCCGCTCCTGGCCGGCATCCTCGACAAGGTCTTCGCCGATATCACGGCGGACGAGGCGGCCACTATCCAGGAACGCTGGGTGGGCGACGCGCTCTATCCACGCACCGACTGGGCACACCTCCTGCTCTTCGTGCTGCCCGGCCTGCTGCTGCTCGGCGGCTTGCTCGCCTTCGTCCTCAGCGTCAACCGCCGGCTCAGCAGCGAAATGGCCAGCCGCGCCGCCTTGCAGGACGAACTGCGCAGCAGCGAACAGCACTACCGCGGCCTGGTGGAAAGCCTCAACGCCATCGCCTGGGAAATGCGCGTGGAGGACTACCGCTACACCTACGTCTCGCCCCACGCCGAACGGCTGCTCGGCTATCCCATCGCCACCTGGCTCGAGCCTGGCTTCTGGCGGCGTACCCTGCACCCCGACGACTCCGCCTGGGCCAATGCCTTCTGCGAAGCGGAGACCCTCGCCGGCCGTGACCACAGCCTCGATTACCGGATGATCGCGGCCGACGGCCGGATTCTCTGGGTGCGCGACATCATCACCCTCATCCCCCATGGTGAAACCCAGATGATGCGCGGCCTGATGATCGACATCACCGAGGCCAAGCAGACCGAGCAGGCCCTGCGCCTGTCCGAACAGAAATTCGCCTCGGTGTTCCACAACTGCCCGGACATCATCGCCATCGCCCGCCGCACCGATGGCAGCCTGCTCGCGGTCAACCACACCTTCGAGCAGCAGATCGGCCTCAAGGCCAACGACGCTCTCGGCAGGACCGCCACCGAACTCGACATCTGGGGCATTCCCGGCATCGGCCCGAAGCTCCTCCAGCGGCTGCAGCAAGGCAATCCGCTGCACAACCTGGAAATGCCCTTCCGCCGCTCCAATGGCGAGACCTTCACCGGCCTGATCTCCGCCCAGACCATCGATCTCGACGACACCCCGGCCCTGGTGGTGGTGGTCCGCGACATCACCCAGGTCAAGGAAACCCAGCAACAGCTCCAGGTCTCCGAGGAAAAGTTCGCCCGCGCCTTCCACGCCTCCCCGGACGGCCTGCTCATCACCCGCATCAGCGACGGGCTGTTGGTGGAGGCCAACGAAGGCTTCAGTCGGATAACCGGCTACAGCCCGCAGGACATCAGCGACCGCTCCACCCTGGAACTCGGCCTCTGGGCCAACCCCGTCGACCGTGAGCACATGATCCGGGTTATCCACGAGCAGGGCAGCATCCAGCACTTCACCACCGCCGTGCGCACCAGATCCGGACAGATCCGCCTCTGCGAACTGTCCGCCCAACCAATCCCCATCGGCGACGACGCCTGCATGCTGACCATCGCCCGTGACGTCACCGAGCGCCAGCAGATGCAGGAGAAGCTGCTCCAGGCCGCCACCGTCTTCGAAAGCACCGCCGAAGGCGTGATGATCACCGACACCGAACAGCGCATCACCGCGGTCAACCGTGCCTTCAGCGAAATCACCGGCTACAGCGAGAGCGAAGCCCTCGGCCAGTCACCGCGCCTGCTCGCCTCCGGCCAGCACGACAGCGCCTTCTATGCGGCCATGTGGCACCAACTGGAACGCGAAGGCCACTGGCAGGGGGAAATCTGGAACCGCCGCAAGAACGGCGAACCCTACCCCGAATGGCTCACCATCAACGCCGTGCGCAACCGCCGCCAGCAGGTCACCCATTACGTCGGCGTGTTCGCCGATATCTCGCCGCTCAAACATGCCCAGGCCCGCCTCGACTACCAGGCCCACCACGATCCGCTTACCGGCCTGCCCAACCGCCTGCTGTTCGAGAGCCGCCTGCAGCTGGCCCTGAGCGACGCCACCAAAGACAACCACCACGGCGCCGTCCTGTTCATCGACCTGGACCGTTTCAAGCACATCAACGACAGCCTCGGCCACCCGGTGGGCGACCTGCTACTGAAGAGCATTGCCGGCCGCCTGCGCCAGCAACTGCGCGACATCGACACCGTGGCTCGCCTGGGCGGCGACGAATTCATCATCCTGCTGCCGGGGCTGCACAACGCCGGAGATGCCCAGGCCGTGGCCAACAAGCTGCTGCGCTGCTTCGAAGGCCCCTTCCCCGCCGGCCAGCACGAATTCTTCATGAGCGCCAGCATCGGCATCAGCCTGTTCCCGGAACATGGCCTGGACGTCGCCACCCTGGTGAAGAACGCCGACGCCGCCATGTACCGCGCCAAGGCCCGCGGCCGAAACCGCATCGAACTGTACACCCGCGACCTGACCAGCCAGGCCACCGAGCGCATGGCCCTGGAAACCGAATTGCGCCGCGCCCTGGAGCGCAACGAACTATCCCTTAGCTACCAGCCGAAGTTCAGCCTGCAACACCAGACTCTGGTCGGCGCCGAGGCGCTGGTGCGCTGGCACCACCCGCAGCTCGGCGAAATCCCTCCGGAACGCTTCATCCCCTTGGCAGAGGAAAGCGGCCTGATACTGCCGCTGGGGGACTGGGTGCTGCAGCATGCCTGCCATCAGATGCAACAGTGGCAGGACGCCCATGCGCCCTTCGGTCCGCTCTCGATCAACCTCGCCGGCGCCCAGCTGCGCCAGCCGCTACTGGTGGAACGCCTGCAGCAATTGCTCCAGGGACTTGGGCTGGAGCCTCAGCGCCTGCAACTGGAAATTACCGAAGGCTTCATCATGAGCCAGGCCGAGGAAGCCCTCGGCGTGCTGCACAGCCTCAAGGCCCTGGGCGTGCAACTGGCCATCGACGACTTCGGCACCGGCTACTCGTCCCTGAGCTACCTCAAGCGCCTGCCCCTGGACGTGCTGAAGATCGACAAGTCCTTCGTCCGCGGCCTGCCCGACGATCCCAACGACGCGGCCATCAGTCGCGCCATCATCGCCCTCGGCCGCAGCATGCAGCTCACCGTGATCGCCGAAGGCGTCGAGACCAAGGCCCAGGAAAATTTCCTCGCCGCCGAAGGATGCGAGCAGATTCAAGGCTTTATCGTCAGTCCCGCACTGCCTGCCGAGAACTTCATGCGAAAGTTCCTCAGCCCCCTCCCCGCGCTTGGCGCCCAGCAAAAGGCGCCTGTATAATCCGCCCGCCTTCTGGGGCCTATAGCTCAGTCGGTTAGAGCAGAGGACTCATAATCCTTTGGTCCACGGTTCGAGTCCGTGTGGGCCCACCAACTTGAAAGCCGCGCACTGCGCGGCTTTTGTCTTTTCAGCACGTCCTTATGGCCCCAGCGAGACGACTCAGCGGGCCGCATCCTGCTCAGTCGGCAATCTGCAGCACTTGCTTGGTTCGCGACCGGCCTTCCTGCAAACGCTCATGTGCCGTCGCCACCTCAGCCAGCGGCAGCACCTCCAGCCGTGGCGGATGCACACGTCCGGCCGCCAGCAGGGCAGCGATCCGCCCCAGCGACTCACCGCTGGGCATGCGGCTGTAGGCGACTGCCGTGCGCAGGCCGCGTCGAGCGGCGTCGCCGTGGTCCGGCCCCGCATCGCCCGGCACCAGGGTGAGAATCGCCACCAGGATTCCACCGGCACGCAGCAGGTCGAGCCCGCTGGGCAGGGTGCCAGCGCCGATGCAGTCGAGCACCAGGTCGACGCCTTCGGGCGCCCACTGGCGTAGGGCCGTGTGGATATCCCCGGCGCGATAGTCGATGGCGCACTCGGCCCCCATTCGCCGCACATGTGCCAGGTTGTCCTCGCTGCAGGTGGCGGCGATTTGCGCCCCGGCGCAGCGCGCGAACTGGATGGCGAAACCGCCCACGGCGCTGCCGCCACCGTGGATCAGCACCTTCATCCCGGGGAGCAGGCCGCCTTCATCGAACAACCCGGCCCAGGCCGCCAGGGCCGGAGTCGGGACAGCCGCAGCGGCGGCGAAGTCGAGGTTGTCCGGCATCCTGACCACGGACGCGCGGGAGACGCAGGCGTACTCGGCATAGGAGCCCCATTTGCCGGCGCCAACATCACTCTGGGCGAAAACCCTCGTGCCCAGGGGCAGGTCGTCCACACCTTCGCCCACGGCACTCACGGTGCCGGCCAGGTCGAAACCGAGGACGAAGGGGAAGCGGTATTCGAGGAAGCCACCCAGGTAACCTTCCCGGCATTTCCAGTCGGCCGGGTTGACCCCGGCGCAGACGACCCGTACCAGCACTTCACCCGGCGCCGGCCGAGGGCGTTCCAGCTCGGCCAGTTGCAGAACCTCGGCGCCGCCAAGGCGCTCCATTACCACTGCACGCATGTTCTTTCTCCGTTGGATAGGCGCTGTCGCCTGTGGATTGCAGCGCTCGCTCAGTCCGCCGCCAGGATGCTCGTCGGCAGCGGGCAGTACGCATGGCAGATGGCTTCGACCGTCCACTCGGGGAAAGCCGGATCGAACCAGCGGTCGACCCAGCCCCAGTGGTAGGGATGCAGCAGGTACTCGCCATGCAGGTCGCCCACCTCGGCGAATTCCTGCTGCCAGACGTGGGTCCAGCTGCTGCCGGAGGTGACGCGGCCGAGTTGCCAGTTGCGGATGCCCGCCATGTAGTCGGGCATGGCCAGCAGTTCGCGCTCCAGGCTCTCCACCTGGCTGGCCGGGACATCCGCGCGCACCCGCAACAGCAAGGTGCGCAGGACACCGCCGGACAGGCCCGGTGCGCGCTTGCCTGCGCCTATGGGTGCGTGGCTGAGCCAGTCCACCCGCGCCACGCCGGGCAAGGCTTCCAGGCTGGCCGAATCTGCCCCGCGCAGTTCGACGCTGAAGTCCCCCGCGCCCCAGCAGCCCGGCAGGTTGCGGCCGCCGAAGGCACCGGAATGGGACTGGCACCAGAGCGCCAGGGCCTGCTCGAAGGCGGGCACGTCGGCATCGGCAGTGAGGTAAACCTGAGCGAGTTCAGCCTGCATGATCGAACTCCCTGGGCAGCGGCAGCACGGTCTCTGCGTCAGTCAGGATGTGGCGTCGCCGCTGGCTGCAGAGACGATCCAGCTTCGGCCAGACCGCCGGCGTCGAACCGGGGTTGCCGCGCATCCGGTAATAGGCCGGCACATCGGGTACCTGCCAGAGCAGCCAGAGCGTGGTGGGCACACCGGGCACCACCACCGGTGGCGAGACCCAACGATTGAGCAAGTGCGGAACGGGCTCCGCACGGCCCGGCAGCAATTCCTCGTCGAGCAGAACCAGCACGGATTTCACGTCGCTGGCATCGAGGGTGAGTTCGTCAAGAAGGTGAATCATCGATCGGGCCCTTTGCCTTATTCGATGGCTATCCTGCATGCTCAGGTTCGGCCGGGCCGTTACCCGGCCGATCACCCAACGCCACCAGAACGCTCAGGCTGGCCTGTATGCCGCGATCCCGTCCCCCCGAAATTTCACCCTCCGAGGGCCTCGGCACCCGACTGCTGGATGAGTTGCGCCGAAGCGGTGCCGACAGCGCGGCCATGGCCGACGCGGCTGGCCACCTATCGGCCGGTGCCTTCGCCACGCTGTACCGCTCGGCTATCGAGCGCCTGGAAGCCCAGGTCGCACAAGGCGAAGGCCACGCACCGATGCGCAAGCGCGAAGCGGACCTGCTCTGCCGTTGCCTGCTGAGCTGCCAGACCCTGGCCGATGCCATCCAATGCGCCGCCGACTTCTGCGCGATGCTGCACCCGCGAGCGGGGGCGCTGGGCCTATCCACCGACGCCGGTACCGCGATTTTTCGCATGGACTCGCTACGCCGCCGGCACAGCCCGGCGGCCTGCCTGGTGGATGTCACCGGGCTGCTGTTCTATCAGCGCCTGTTCGCCTGGCTGATCGGCGAGCCCATCCGTCCGCAGCGCAACTTTCTCGGCCATCCGAACCGCGAAGACGCCATTCCCTTCCTCAGCCTGTTCGACTGCCCCGTGGAGGTCGGTCAGCCGACCTACGGCTTCGTCTTCGACGCCGCACTGCTGGCACGTCCGGTGCGGCGCCGGCCTGCGGAGCTCGAGGCCTTCCTGGTGGACTTCCCGTTCCGCCTGGCCGCCGGCGAGCCCGCCTCGCAGGTTCCGCTGGCCCAGCAGGTGCGCAGTTTCATCGATGCCGCCCTGGCGCGGCAGGCGCCGCTGCCGACCCAGCAGGAACTCGGCGCCGCGCTGTCCCTCAGCGTGGCCACGCTGCGCCGGCGACTGCACGCCGAAGGCACCGGCTACCGCACCCTGCGCGAGGCCTGTTTACTGGAAGCGGCGAAGCATTACCTGCGCAATACCGAGTGGCCCATCGAGCGTGTGGCCGGTTATCTGGGGTTCAGCAATGCCGCCGCGATGCGCCGTGCCATGGTTCGGCTCACGGGCCATCCGCCGAGCCATTACCGGAACGCTCATTGAGCGATCCGGTAGCGCACCTTGAGTGAGAAGGCGACGGTTGCCGGGATCCGGCGCTCACACAATCGGTTCATCCAACCCAGAGGAGATGAACCATGCCCCATCCCCGCAAGCCCGAACTCGCCGGCAAGGTCGCACTGGTGACCGGCGCCAGCCGCGGCATCGGCCGCGCCATTGCCCAGCGTCTTGCCGCCGCAGGCGCCACAGTGGTGGTCGCGGCGCGCAGCCTGGAGCACTCGGCGAGCATGAACGGAACGCTGGCCGAAACCGTGGCCCTGATCGAAGCGGCTGGTGGCCGCGCCATCCCGCTCGCCGTTGACCTATGCAACGCGGCCGAGCGCGATGCGCTGCCGGCACGCGCCGCGCAGCTGGCAGGCGGGCTGGACATCCTGGTGAACAATGCCGGAGTGGCGGACTACAGCCGCGTGGAGGACATGCCGCTGGATGTCTACGAACGCACGCTGGACCACTACCTGCGCATTCCCTTTGCACTCAGCAAGGCCGCCATCCCCCTGATGCGCCAACGCGGCGCCGGCTGGATAGTCAACCTCGGCTCGGTCACCGCCCTGCCGCCCCTCAAGCCCTACGACGACTTCGCCCGGCTGGGTGGCATCAGCGTCTATGCCGCGGCCAAGGCGGCCCTGGCGCGCTTCACCCAGGGGCTGGCCGCCGAGCTGGAGGCCGACAACATTGCGGTCAACCTGGTTGCGCCGAGCACCGCGATCCTCACGCCGGGTGCCGCCCGCTACATCCCGGCCGAGTACCCCACCGAGCGGGTGGAGTACCTGGCCGAGACGGCGCTGGCGCTCTGTCATCTGCCCGCCCGGGAGCGTACAGGGCTGCTCACCCACAGCCTGCACTTCCCGCTCTCCGCCGGGCTGACCGTCCACTCCCTGGACGGGCGCGCGACCTTGCCGGCCCCTGTCCTGCCGCCCTATGCGCACCCCGGCATCGAGGCCGTGTCGGGCTGACGATCGGCCAGGTTTTGCTCAGCAGCCGCGCATTGCGCGGCTGTTGCGTTTCCGCGCCGATGGTCACGAGAGCACGATGTAATCGCTGCCGTGCTCGATCCCCGCGTTCGTTCCTTCCACCAGGTGCACATAGCGCCCGGCCAGGCAATCCAGCGGGATGCAGTCGTCCACATCAATAAGGTTGTCGGTGTGGGGCTTGTCCCAGTGCAGGGTGGCGAACTGGCGTTTGCCCTTGGCCTTGGCTTCGGCCTTGTCACGGGCGACCACCAGCAGGTAGTGGTGGGCCTCGCCGAAGATGCCGATTTCGTAACCGCCGAGGTTGATGAAGAAAAGGCGCGGGTCGCCGGCGGCGGGGGCCTGGTCGGAGAAGGTCACCCGGTAGCCCTCGACGCCGTCCACCGCCATCCAGGAATCGATGTGCATACCGGTGGGGCTGCCGAACCAGCCGTCACGCAATTGCGAATACGTGCCTTCAAGGTCATCCGCAACGGCGAACACCACGTCGTGCACTTCGATCTTGGCGCGCGGGTGTCGCCCTCCCAGCATCACTACGAACAACATGCCTATCTCCTTGGTATTACGGCTTGACGCTATATAGATCCGTACATAGCGAGGCCGGAGATTTTAGCACTGGCAATGAGGTGATTCAGCGCCCCTCTTCTTCCGAGAATTCCTACTGCGGCTGGTCATTGCTGGCCTACAGGGCCGCTCTGTAGCGTCTCCCACCGTCATGCCCGCGGGTGTGACCGGGAGTGGAATCTCGAGGCTCGGAAAAAGCACAAGCGCCATAAGCAGGGTCAGCGAATGGAAGTCTTATTCGATGACGCTGGCCGTCTATGGCGGACCGTGCGAGGGGGGCGCAAGCCCACCGGTTTTCCGATGCGCCGGTATTCCACACCTCGTACGGTCCGCCACCCTTAAACACCAAGGATCAGGTGGCGGCTCCCCGATACCAGGAAGGAGTCTGCACATGTCCCACGACTATTACGTTCCCACCGTCTTCCACCGCCATCACCGCGCGCTGCGCGCCCTGCTGATCGACGATCAGGCCTGGGTGGTGGCCCGCGACCTGGGCCCACTGACCAACTGCCACATCGATGACCGCCTGACCCGCAAGCTGGACCCGGACCAATGGCGCCACGAGCGCCTGGAGAACCACCAGGGTGACGTCGAGCAGGAGTTGCTGTTCAGCGAAAGCGCCGTCTGCGAGCTGCTGCGGGTGAATTTCTACCACCCCGAACACCGCGCCTTGCGGCAGTGGTTCACCGGCGAGGTGGTGACCGGCCTGCGTTCGGCGGCCAATCCGCAACTCCCCAGGCAACGCCGGGTGGCGTGGCAGGGGAAGGAGTACAGCCTGATGGAGTGGCAGGGGCGGAGTTGGGTGCGGGTAGCGGATGTGGCGGAGTTGTTCGAGGGGAAGGGCCAAACGCTGCAGCCATAGGCAGAACACTTTGTAGGGGCGAATTCATTCGCCAAGGGCGGCGCAGCTGCCCCCTGACACATCCCGGGGCAGGCCTGCGGCCTGCTTGGCGAATGAATTCGCCCCTACAGGATTGAACTGCCCCGAGGATTAGGCGCGCATCAGGCCCCGACCGCGAAGCCTCGCAGAAACCCCGCATAAGGCTTGGACAGGGGAAAATCCAGGTCGCCGCGCTTGCTGGTGGACAGGCGCAGCTCCCCCAGCATTTCCACCATCTTCAACGCGGCGCTGACGCCGTCGATCACCGGCACGCCCAGTTCTTCCTGCAACCCATTGGCAAGGTGGCTCATGCCCGCGCAGCCGAGGACGATGGCGCCGGACGCGTCGCGTTCCAATGCCTCCAGGCAGGCTGCGCGCATGATGCGATGCAGGCCCTGCGGGTCCTCGTCCAGTGCCAGCACCGGAATCTCCACGGCGTGGATGCCGCGGCAATGCTGGTGGAAGCCGTAGCGCTCCACCAGATGACGGGCGATAACCTTGGTGCGGCCCAGGGTGGTGACGATGCTGAAGCCGGTGGCGACCCAGGTGGCGAGATGCATGGCCGCCTCGGCGATGCCGATCACCGGGTGCCGGGCGATCTCCCGCGCCGCCAGCAGGCCGGGGTCGCCGAAGCAGGCGATCACGTGGCCTTGGGCCCCTTCCCGCTCACCGTCTCGGATCGCCTGGAGCAACCCGGGCACGCTGAGGGCCTCGTCGTAGTGGCCTTCGATGGAGGCCGGCCCGGCGCTATTGGTCACCGCCAGCAACTGGTTGCCGGGGCGCAGCAGGGGCCGCGCCGCTTCAGCCAGGCTGGCGGTCATGGCGGCGCTGGTGTTCGGGTTGATCAGCTGGATTTTCATGGCCGAGGTCAGGTCTCGATCAGGTGCTTCAGCGGGTGGTAACTGGCCTTGAGCTTGCCGGCCGATTCGACGATGGCGGTCTCGATGGCGGCGAGGTGGAAACAGGTCAGCTCGATGGCGGCGTTCTGGTTGCCGGCCTCGATGAACTCGATCAGGCGCAGGTGTTCGTCGTCGCGGCAGGCGTCGTGGCGCTCGTCGTCCAGCGCCGCCGCAAAGAGCGAAGCGCGGGAGATGAGCTTGCGGAACCAGTCCAGCAGCACCGGGTTGTTCAGCGCCTGGGCCAGCTTGATGTGGAATTCGCCGAGCAGGTGGATCAAGCGCTGGTGATCATGGTTGCGCCGGGCTTCTTCCTCCAGCAGCAAGTGCTCGCGCAGGTCCTGCATGGCCGCGCTGTCCCGCCGCCGGCAGAGCTCGGTGACGACGCCGATCTCGATCAGCCGCCGGGTTTCGAACAGAGAGCGGATTTCCTCATCGCTGGGCAGGGACACCCAGGCCCCCTTGTTCGGTTCGGTGGAGACCAGGCCATCGGCCTCAAGCTGCTTCAGCGCGGCGCGCACCGAGGTGCGGCTGACGTTGAACAGCTCCGCCAGCGACGACTCGCCCAGTTTCATGCCGGGCCGCAGCGAGCGGTTGCTGATGGCCTGGTAAACCCCCTGGTAGACGCGATCCACCGTGGTTTCCAGCTTCTTGTCTGCCATTCGTGACTCCCTAAATGCGTTCGCAACCTGATTCCGCCGGAAACGAGTGGGCGGAAAAACCCGGTTGCGTTGTCAGCATAATCCGAGTATTTCTAGATTGCATTCAATTTTTGCATACAAAAACAAGAGGAATGCACCATTATGAAGCAAACGTCCTCCATCGAGGTGCAACGCGTCAGCAAGCGCTACACCGATGACCCCGAAGTGGCGCCGGCACTCGACGACGTCTCGGTGAGCATCCGTCACAACGAGTTCTTCACCCTCCTCGGCCCCTCGGGATGCGGCAAGACCACCCTGCTGCGCTCCATCGCCGGTTTCGAGCAGATCACTTCCGGCTCCATCCAAATCGGCGGCCAACGCGTGGACGAACTGCCGCCCTACCGGCGCCGGGTCAACACCGTGTTCCAGAGCTACGCGCTCTTCCCGCACATGAGCGTGGCCGAGAATATCGCCTTCGGCCTGGAGATGCAGGGCCTGGAGCGCGGCGCCATTCCCGTGCGGGTCAAGGAGATGCTGGCCCTGGTGCAGATGGAACACCTGGCGCGTCGCCGCCCCGCCGAACTCTCCGGCGGCCAGCAGCAACGGGTCGCCCTGGCCCGCGCCCTGGCGCCGAAACCCGACGTGCTGCTGCTGGATGAACCGCTGTCGGCGCTGGACCTCAAGCTGCGCAAGGAAATGCAGGTGGAGCTGAAACGCGTGCAGCAGGAGGCCGGCATCACCTTCATCTTCGTCACCCACGACCAGGAAGAGGCCCTGACCCTTTCCGACCGCATCGCGGTGATGTCCAGCGGCAAGATCCTGCAGATCGGCACCCCCAACCAGATCTACGAACGCCCGCAGCACAAGTTCGTCGCCCACTTCATCGGCGATATCAACTTCCTCCCCGGCCAGCTGCGCCAGTGCACGCAGAACGGCAACCTGTTCCGCCCCGACGGCATCCCGGTGGAAATCCCCTGCTCTGTCGATACCGACGCCCGCGCCGGCAGGGCCCAACTGGCCTTCCGCCCCGAGCGTTCGAAACTGGTGGACCCGTCCGAGCCACATCACCTGCGCGGTGTGGTCGAGGCCGTGCTCTACGTCGGCACCGCCACGCTCTACCAGTGCCGCCTGGCCAATGACGTGAAGGTGATGCTGCGGGAAAGCAACGAGGGCGCCACCAGCGCCCGTGCCGTGGGTTCGAGCGTGGCGGTGCACCTGCCGCCCCACGCCTGCCTGCTGATGGAGGCCTGAGATGAGCGTCAGCGCCACCTCCCCCAGCCTCAACCGGCTGTTGCTGCTGTCGCCGGTGCTGCTCACCCTGCTCTGCCTGATCGCCATTCCGCTCGGCATCATGGGTTACATCAGCCTGCTGCCACGCAACCTCTACGGCGGTGTCGACTGGAGCGCCGACTGGCAATGGCAGAGCTACGTGCAGCTGTTCTTCCAGGAGGATTTCGACGGCAACCTGGAACTCAACTGGGTCTACGCCCAGGCCCTGCTGCGCTCGGTGCTGCAGGCCGGCGGCAACACCCTGCTGTGCTTCCTCTTCGGCTTCCCCGTGGCCCTGTGGATGACCAGCCTCAGCGAGCGCTCGCGCAACATCATGGTGCTGCTGATCACCATCCCCTTCTGGACCAACCTGCTGATCCGCAACTACGCCTGGCTGATCATCCTGCGCGAGCACGGCTGGCTGGCCCAGAGCCTCAATGCCCTGTTCCCCCAGGCCGGCGGCATCACCCTGCTGTACAACGATTTCGCCGTGGTGGTGGGGCTGGTCTACAGCTTCCTGCCGTTCATGATCCTGCCGATCTACTCCACCCTGGAGAAGCTCGACTGGCGCCTGGTGGAAGCCGCCTATGACCTCGGCGCCAACCGCTGGAAGGCGCTGCGCCGGGTGATCCTGCCGCTGTCCATGCCGGGCGTGGTGGCCGGTTCGCTGCTGGTGTTCGTGCCGAGCCTCGGCGCCTTCATCACCCCTGCCATCCTCGGCGGCGGCAAGACACTGATGATCGGCAACCTGATCCAGCAGCAGTTCGGCACCGCGCGCAACTGGCCGCTGGGCAGCTCGCTGTCCTTCCTCCTGCTCGGGCTGATGCTGCTGGCCCTGGTGCTCTACGCCCTCTACGCCAAAAAGGCCGCCAAGGCCGTCCGCCAGGGAGCCCGCTGATGATCGCCAACCACCTGAAGAAGCTGCCGCTGACCCGCGAAACCAGCCTGCTGGTCCTGGCCTACCTGTACCTGCCGATCCTGGTGCTGATCGCCTACAGCTTCAACGCCAACCGCACCGCTACGGTGTGGACCGAGTTCTCCTTCGCCTGGTACGGGCGCATCCTCGCCAACCCCTCGATCCAGGCGGCGGCGCTGAACTCGATCATCGTTGCCGGCATCGCCACCGTCTGCGCCACCGCCATCGCCCTGCTGGCGGCGCTGGCCACCTACAAGCCGTTCTATGGGCAGAAGATGGTGGAAGGCGGGATCAACCTGCCGCTGATCCTCCCGGAGATCGTGACGGCCGTAGCCACCCTGCTGCTGTTCATGTCGCTCGGCATCAAGCTCGGCCTGATGACGGTGATCGTCGCCCACATCGGCTTCTGCATCCCCTTCGCCTACCTGCCGATCCGTGCACGCCTGAACGACCTGGACAAGAGCCTGCTGGAAGCGGCCAACGACCTCTACGCCAACCCCTTCCACACCTTCCGCCGCGTCACCCTGCCGCTGCTGTTCCCGGCGGTGCTGTCCGGCGCGGTGCTGGCGTTCGTGGTCAGCCTGGACGACTTCATCATGACCTTCTTCGTCGCCGGCCCCGGCTCGACCACGCTGCCGGTCTACATCTTCTCGGCCATCAAGGCTGGGGTGACCCCCGAGATCAACGCCATCTCCACCCTGATGCTGGTGATCTCCATCGTCCTGGTGGTGCTCTCCTACTGGCTCGGCCAGCGAGGCAAGCCCACCGCCTGAAGCTTGTTCCACCACTGCCCAACCCTGTTATTCAACCCGGAGAAAAACAATGAAGTTGAAAGCATTGCGTCATGGGGTAGCCGGATTCGCCCTCAGCTGTTTCGCCGCCACCGCCGCCCAGGCGGACGAGCCAAAGGAATTGTTCTTCTACAACTGGACCGACTACTACCCGGTGGAACTGCTGGCCAAGTTCGAGAAGGAGACCGGCATCAAGGTCACCATGGACGGCTACGACAGCAACGAGACCCTGCTGGCCAAGCTGCAGGCCGGCGGCGCCAGCTACGACGTCATCGTGCCGTCGCACTCGATCATGCGCACCCTGATCGAGCAGAACCTGCTGCAGGAAATCGACTCCCCCAGCCTGCCGAACTTCGCCCACGTGAAGCCAGCCTTCCGCAACCCGGACTTCGACCCCGGCCGCAAGTACTCGGCGCCCTACCTCTGGGGCACCACCGGCTTCTCGTACGACAGCGCACGGGTACCGGGCGGCAAGCTGGATGACTCCTGGAAAGAGTTCTTCGAACCGCGCCCCGAGCTGCAGGGCCAGGTCGCCGCGCTGGATACCCCCAGCAGCGTGATCAACGCCGCCAGCCATTACCTGGGCGTGGACGAATGCACCGAAAACCCGCAGGACGCCAAGCGCATCCTCGAACTGCTGCAGAAGCAGAAGCCCTTCCTGAAGATGTACAGCTCCGACAACACCGTGGACCGCATGGCCTCGGGCGAAGTGATCATGATGCAGAACTGGAACGGCTCCACCGCCCGCGCCACCCTGCAGAAGAGCACCATCAAGTACGTCTACCCGCGTGAAGGCGTGGCCATGTTCCAGGACAACTTCGCCGTGCCGAAAAGCGCGCCGCACCCGGGCAACGCCAAGGTGTTCATCGACTGGATGATGAAGCCGGAGAACGCCGCCGCCGTGTCCAACGCCATCGCCTACGCCAACGGCATCGATAGCGACGCCCTGCTGGACAAGAAGTGGAAGGTGATGGACGCCATCAACATGCCCGACGAGTTCGCCGAGCGCCTGCGCCCGGAGAAGGCGTGCAGCAACCAGGCCCGGGAGCTGCAGGACCGCATCTGGTCCAAGCTCAAAGGCTGATGCAAGGCCGCTCGACACTCCCGTAGGGTGGGCTTCAGCCCACCGACGATGCTCCCTGGAGAATCTGATGGTGGGCTGAAGCCCGCCCTACCGGGACCTTCCCAATCGATTCAGAGGTTCCCATGGCTGAAACCAACTGGCTGCGCAATGTCCGCCCCTTCGGCGGCGTGGCCGAAGACTTCCTTATCCAGCACGGCACCTTCGCCGAGCGCCGCCCGGCCAGTGACACTCCGCTGGCCGCCGGCGAGATCGACGGCGCCGGCCAGCTGATGACCTGCGCCCTGGTGGAAAGCCACATCCACCTGGACAAGACCCTCTGGGGCCAACCCTGGCGCCCCAACAGCGCCGGCCCGACGCTGAAGGACTACATCGCCAACGAGCGCCGCGTGCTGCGTGAGGTGACCGCGCCCATCGCCGAACGCGCCGGCGCCCTGCTGGAAAACTGCATCGCCCGTGGTTCGCTGACCATGCGCTGCCATGTGGATATCGACCCCGAATTCGGCCTGCGCCACGTCGAAGCCATGCAGGTCCTGCGCGAGCGCTACCGCGACCTGATCGACCTGGAACTGGTGGTCTTCCCACAGACCGGGCTGGTCAGCCGCCCCGGCACCGCCGAGCTGATGCGCGAGGCGCTCGGCCTGGGCGTGGAAAACGTCGGCGGCCTCGACCCCTGCGGCATCGATAACGACCCCATCGCCCAGCTCGATATCGTCTTCAAGCTCGCCGCCGAGTTCGACCGGGGCGTGGATATCCACCTGCACGACAAGGGCGAGCTGGGTCTCTGGCAGATCGCCCGCATCGCCGACTACACCGAGCGCTTCAATCGCCAGGGCCGGGTGATGATCAGCCACGCCTACTGCCTGGGCATGGCGCCCTGGAGCCAGGTGAAACCGCTGGCCGAACGCCTCGTCGCACTGAACATCTCGCTGATGAGTTCGGCCCCCGCCGACTGCCCCGTGCCGCCTTTCCTCGCCCTGCACGAAGCGGGGGTGAACCTCTGCCTGGGCTCGGACGGCATCCGCGACGCCTGGTCGCCCATGGGCAATGGCGACATGCTGGAACGCTCGATGCTGCTGGCCTTCCGCTTCGACCTGAACAAGGACGAGGAACTGGCCGCCGCCTTCGACGCCGCCAGCCTGAACGGCGCCAGGGCCCTCGGAATCCAGGGCCATGGCCTGACCATCGGCGGTCCGGCGGACTTCCTGCTGATGGACGCACAAAGCCTCGGCGAAGCCGTGGTCGCGCGCCCGCAGCGTCAGGTCTATCGCGCCGGCAAGCTGATCGCCGAGCGGGGCCGACTGCTGGAGAGCCGCCTGTGAGCGCGCCGCGCATCGGCCTCAAGGCCGGCTGTGTGGTCGGCTTCGACGGCCAGCGCCATGTGCTCTGGCGCGACGGCGAAGTCGTGATCGAGGGCTCGCGCGTGCTCTTCGTCGGCCGGGGTTTTCCCGGCCCGGTGGACCAGTGGATCGACTACGGCAACGCCCTGCTCGGCCCCGGCCTCATCGACCTGGACGCCCTCGGTGACCTCGACTCCACCGTGCTCTGCCTGGACAACGGCGACGAACGCGCCATGGGTCGCATGTGGTCGGCGGAGTACCTCGCCCGGGGGCCAAAAGAGAGTTACAGCTTCGAGGAGGAAGTCTTCAAGTACCGCTACGCCTTCACCCAGCTGATCCGCAACGGCATCACCACGGCCATGCCGATCACCTCCATGTATTACCGCGAGTGGGCGGAGACCTACGAGGAATTCGCCGCCGTGGCCGGCGTAGCCGCCGAACTGGGCCTGCGCACCTACCTCGGGCCCTGCTACATGAGCGGCATGCAGTACCTGCGGGCCGACGGCAGCCTTGACGAGTACTGGGACGAAGCGCGCGGCCTGGCCGGGCTGGAGGCCGCCGAGCGCTTCTTCCGCGATTTCGACGGCAGCCACGGCGGCCTGATCCGTGGTGCCCTGCTGCCCGACCGCATCCAGACCTGTACCCCGGCCCTGCTGCAGCGCACCGCCGCCCTGTCCCGCGAACTGGCCGCCCCGGTGCGCCTGCACTGCTGCCAGGGCCTGGGCGAAGTGGCGCTGGTGAAGCAGCTGCGCGGCCAGGCGCCGCTGGCCTGGCTGGAGCACCTCGACCTGCTCGGCCCACGGGCGGTGCTGCCCCACGGCATTTACATCGACGGCGACGACGACCTCGCGCGCCTGGCCGACAGCGGCTCCAGCCTGGTCCACTGCCCGGTGGTCTTCGCCCGCGACGGCGAGGCGCTGGATGCCTTCGGCCGCTACCGCGCCCAGGGCATCAACTTCGCCCTGGGCACCGACACCTGGCCAGCGGACCTGCTGGACAACATGCGCCAGGGCCTGAACATCGCCCGCATCAAGGCAGGCGGCAATAGCGGCACCAGCGCCCTCGACTTCTACAACGCCGCCACCCTCGGCGGCGCCAAGGCCCTCGGCCGCGACGACCTGGGCCGCCTGGCGCCGGGGGCGAAGGCGGACATCACGGTATTCAGCCTCGACGGCCTGCACCTGGGGCCGCTGTTCGACCCGCTGAAGAACCTGATCCTCGCCGGCCGTGGCGACGACTGCGTCGCCAGTTGGATCGACGGCCGCTGCGTGATGCAGGACGGACAGGTGAAAGGCGTGGACTACCCGGCACTGCAGCAACAGGCCCAGCGCCAGTTCCACAGGCTGATGCAGAGCCACGCCGACCGTGCCTTCGGCCACCCCGACTGGCGCGGCCTGTTCCAGCCGGCCATCCCCTTCGCCGATGCCTGGAGTGCAGAACGCCCGCTCTGCGCCCTCGCCAGCCCGACCGAGAAATGACAAGGGAACATGCCATGCTGAGCTTCGACTTCGCCCGACTGGGCCCCCGCGAGAAATACAAGATCCTCATCGGCAGCGTGGTGCCCCGGCCCATCGCCCTGGTCACCACGGTGGACGCCGAGGGCCGCGCCAACGCAGCGCCTTTCAGCTTCTTCAACGCCCTCTCCGCCGACCCGCCGATCCTCGCCCTGGGGGTGGAGAACCACGCCGACCTCAGCCCCAAGGACACCACGCGCAACGCCCTGCTGAACCAGGAATTCACCGTGAACATCGTCAACGACGCCCTGGTGGAAGCCATGAACGTCTGCGCCGTGCCCTTCGAGCCGGGCTTCGACGAACTGCTCGCCGCCGGCCTCACCGCCATCCCCGGCAGCCGCGTGGGCTGCCCGCGCATCGGTGAGGCACCGGTGGCCCTGGAATGCCGGCGGATGATGGGCCTGTCCATCGGCCAGTCGCGGGAGATCATCCTCGGCGAAGTACTGATGGCCCATGTACGCGAAGACCTGATCGACCCGGAGACCCTCTACATCGACCAGCTCGGCCTGGATGCCATCGGCCGCATGGGCGGCCATGGCTATGCGCGCACGCGGGAGTATTTCGATCTGCCGACGCGCTCGTTGCAGGCGTGGAAGGAGCAGCCGGGGGGTGGGGAGAGGGTGTGGCCGGAGCAGGCCTGAAGGGACGCTGGGACTTGGCGCATGTGTAGGGTGGACCACGCTTCACCGGTCCACCATGCGAGGCTCGACGGGACATCGCTGGTGGATGAAAAGAGCGTCATCCACCCTACGGGACAGCTGCGCTGTCCTTGGCGAATGAATTCGCCCCTACAGTCACTTCGCCCGGCCTACATCTCTTCGGCCACCTCGAAGAACGCCCTCACCACCCGCAACTCCGCATAGCTCTCCAGACACGCCAGATAGTGCCGGCTGACCAGCCCTTCGCCCTTCAGCGGCAATGCCACCACCCGTGGATCACGCGGCGCTTCCAGCGAATACACGATGCTCACCCCGAGCCCCGCCGCCACCGCCTCGATCACCGCCTCGCGGCTGTTCAGTTCAAGCGCCGCGCGCAATTCCAGGCCCTGCTCGCCGCAGGCCTTCTCGAAGGTGCGGCGGGTGAGGGACGCAGGCTCTCGCTGCAACAGCACCTCACCGTGCAGCTCCTGCAATCCCACATCCTTGCGCGCCCCAACCCAGGGGTGCGCCGCCGGCACCAGCAAGCACAGCCGCGCCTCGCCAATGGCTTGCAGGCGCAGGCCGGGGCGCTCGGTCATGTCACTGATCAGCGCGAGGTCCACCCGCTCGCCGTTGAGTGCCGTCAGGGTTTCCTGGGTGTTGCCCAGGCGCAGGTTGATGGTCACGCCCGGATGGCGCTCACGCATCCGCGCCAGCAGCGGCATCACCAGGTGCGGGCTGTCGGCGGCGAGGTCGAGACGGCCGGATTCCAGGGCACGGCTGGCGTCCAGCAGGTCCTCGGCCTGTTCCGCCAGGGCGAACAGCTGGTGGCTGATGGCGGCCAGGCGCCGGCCCAGTTCGGTGGGTTCCACCTGGCGCGCGGAACGCCGCAACAAGCGCACCTGGTAGTGCTCCTCCAGCGCCTTGATATGCCCGGTCACCGCCGGCTGGCTGATACACAGGCGCTCAGCGGCGCGGGTGAAACTGCCCTCGCGGACCACCGCATCGAAAGCACGGAGCTGGAAGAGATTCATGGCCACCCCATCAGTGGGACTTATTCAACGGATAACGATAAACGATTTGAATGATGGATAGCCCGGCAGCACCCTATCCACCACGCTTACAGCCCCCAGTGGCGAGGATTTTCACGTGTTGTCGGATAACGATCTCGCCACCCTGGTGGTCCTGCTCTCGGCCCTGATGCACGCCAGCTGGAATGCGGTGATCAAGGCCGGCAGCGATCGTCTCGCCTCCATGGCGCTGGTGGACGGCGTGGCCTTCTGCTTCAGCATCGCCCTGCTGCCCCTGGTGGGCCCGCCGCCCCTGGTGGTGTGGGGGCTGATCGGCCTCTCGGTGCTGGTGAACACCCTCTATCGCCTGTTGCTGATCCGCGCCTACCACCATGGCGATTTCGGCCAGGTCTACCCGGTGGTACGGGGCCTGCCGCCGCTGCTGGTGGCGCTGTGCGCCGGGCTGGTGTTCGGCGAACATCTCTCCGGCGCCATGCTGCTGGGCATCGTGCTGATTTCCGCCGGCATCCTCAGCCTGCTCTCCACCCGCCTCGAATCCCACGCCCTCAAGGCCCTGGGCTGTGCGGCGCTGGCCGGCGCCGGGGTGGCGCTCTACACCCTGATCGATGCCCAGGGGGTGCGCCGCGCCGACAGCGTGCTGCAGTTCGTGGTCTACCTGACGCTGATGCAGAGCATGACCATCCCGCTGATCGCCTGGATGCGCCGTGGCCCGCTGGTGCTGCGCTTCGCCCGCGAAAACTGGCGCATCGGCCTGTTCGGCGGCTTCAACTACTGCGTGGCCTACGGCCTGGTGCTGTTCGCCATGACCCTGGACAACGTGGCCAAGGTCGCCGCCCTGCGCGAAAGCAGCGTGATCATCGCCGCCATCATCGCCAGCCTGGTGTTCAAGGAACCCTTCGGCATCCGCCGCATCTTCGCCGCCTGCGTGGTCACCGCCGGCATCCTGCTGATCAAGATGGTGGATTGAGGCCCGGCACAGTGCAAACCGCGTTCCGTAGGATGTGGTGGAGCGGAGCGATACCCATCAATGCCGGACGCTCCGCTCGATGGGTATCGCAAGCTCCACCCATCCCACGAATCTGCGCCCATCGTAGGTTGGCGCCGAGCCTGCGAGGCCCAACAGGCGGGATCGATGCCCGGATCGTTGGGCTTCGCTTCGCTCAGACCAGCGTGGCCCGCACCCACCTACAGGGCCGTGCCGCTCCTGCCGCTTGGCCAGGCTAGGCGTCCGTCGGGACACACCGCCATAATCGCCGCCTGATGTTTCAGCCGGATGCCCCCGCCATGCCCATTGCCAGCGAAGACATCGACCAGCACGGCCTGGTCATCGGCGTGTCCCCCGAGCGTTTCCGCGAAGTGGCCATGCCGCTGCTGTTCGACCACCTGAACGCCCAGTGCGAAGGCACCATCGCGGTGAATCGCCAGGCGCGGATCGTCTGGATCAACGACAAGTACGCCGAAAAGATCGGCATCAGGGATCCGCGCAGCGTGCTCGGCAAGGAAATCGAGGCCGTGTTGCCGGCCAGCCGCCTGCGCGAAGTGGTGCAGAACGGCCAGCCGAGCATGCTCGACCTGATGGCCTTCGGCGACGAGCATTTCGTGGTCACCCGCATCCCCCTGCGCGATGAAGACGGCACCCTGGTGGGCGCCCTGGGCTTCGTGCTGTTCGACCGCGCGCGCCACCTGCAGCCGGTCATGGCCAAGTACAACCAGCTGCAGACCCAACTGGCCGCCGCCCATCGCGAACTGGCCAAGGCCCGCCGCGCCCGCTACACCATCGCCGGCTTCATCGGCGCCAGCGCCGCCGCCAGCGAGGTGAAGCGCCAGGCCCGCCGCGCCGCGCAGCTGGACGCCACGGTACTGCTGCGCGGCGAGACCGGCACCGGTAAGGAACTGCTGGCCCAGGGCATCCACAACCTGTCGTTGCGGGCCAACGGGCCCTTCGTGGCGGTGAACGTGGCGGCCATCCCGGAATCCCTGGTGGAGGCCGAGCTGTTCGGCACCGCTCCCGGCGCCTTCACCGGCGCCGACAAGCGCGCCCGCGCCGGCAAGTTCGAGCTGGCCGACGGCGGCACCCTGTTCCTCGACGAGATCGGCGACCTGCCGCTGCCCCTGCAGGCCAAGCTGCTCCGTGTGTTGCAGGAGCAGGAAGTGGAGCCGCTCGGTTCCAACCAGGTGAAGGCGCTGAACGTGCGAGTGATCGCCGCCACCCACGTGGACCTGGAAGCCAAGGTGGCCGCCGGGCAGTTCCGCGAAGACCTCTACTACCGCCTCAATGTCCTGGCCTTGCGCCTGCCACCCCTGCGGGAACGGCGCGAGGATCTGCCGGGGCTGATCGAGCACCTGCTGGACGATATCGCCAGCCGCTCCGGCCAGGCGCCCCTGGAACTGGCCACGGACGCCCTGGCGCTGCTCCAGGCCCAGCCCTGGCCGGGCAATGTGCGCGAGCTGCGCAACCTGCTGGAGCGGGCGCAGATGTTGAGCGACACCGGCCCGCTCGCCGCCGACGCCCTGCGGACCCTGCTGGTGGACCCGTTGCCGGCCGCCGCCCCCGCGACCGCGCCTGCTCCAATTTCGGCGCCCTGCACGGGAGAGGTCCGCCCCCTGGCCGACAGCCTGGCCGCCGCCGAACGCCAGGCCATCCTCGCCGCCCTGGCCGCCTGCAACGGCAATCGCACCCAGGCCGCCGAGCGCCTCGGCATCGCCCGGGCCAGCCTGTACAACAAGTTGCAGACCCACGGCCTCTGATCCCGACGGCGCGGGCGGGAGGTTCCCTGTAGGGGCGAATTCATTCGCCAAGGGCAGCGCAGCTGCCCACTGCAAGGTTGATGGGCAGACCTTCGGCCTGCTTGGCGAATGAATTCGCCCCTACAGACTGAGCGCGCCTGGTCGTCCAAATTTTTGGACACCTTCTTCCCCAGCCCGACCAGAAAACTGGACATCGTCCATAAAGTTGGACAAACCCTTTCCATCCATAAAGCCTCGCCATCCCCGTAAAAGCCCGTCTCAGAGCCATTCCACGCCTTCTCCTACTCGTTTGGCACACCTTTCGCTCTACCGCTTCCACACGCCGCCCCGACGCGGCGGCAGACAACAACAAGAAGGAAGTCCCCATGGGCACCCTAGGTATCCTGCTTTCCCTCGCTCTGCTGATGTACCTCGCCTACCGCGGCATCAACGTGCTGCTCCTCGCGCCCTTGCTGGCCCTGCTTGCGGTGCTCTGCGCCGGCGATGCGGCCATGCTGCTGCCGACCTACACCCAGGTCTTCATGAAGGCCCTGGGCGGCTACCTGATCCAGTTCTTCCCGCTGTTCATGCTCGGCGCCATCTTCGGCAAGCTGATGGACGACTCCGGCTCGGCGCGGGCCATCGCCCACGGTATCGTCAGCACCATCGGCAGCTCCCGCGCCGTGCTGGCCATAGTGCTCGCCTGCGGCATCCTCACCTACGGCGGGGTCTCGCTGTTCGTGGTGGCCTTCGCGGTCTATCCCATCGGCGCGGCGCTGTTCCGCGAAGCGGGGATTCCCAAGCGCATCCTGCCGGGCGCCATCGCCCTGGGCTCCTTCACCTTCACCATGACCGCCCTGCCCGGCACCCCGGCCATCACCAACGCCATCCCGATCCCTTTCTTCGGTACCGACACCTTCGCGGCGCCGGGCCTCGGCCTGCTGGCCGGTGTGGTGATCTTCGCCCTCGGTTCCTGGTGGCTCGGCAGCGAGGCACGCAAGCTGATCGCCGCAGGCGAAGGCTACGGCGACCACGCCGACGACCCGCACGGGCAGGCCACCCAGCCGAGCACCGGATTCTGGCTGGCGCTGCTGCCGATCCTGGTGGTCATCGTGCTGAATTTCCTGATGGCCAAGGTCTACCTGCCCGGCGTCGACACCAGCTACCTGGCCAAACCGGAGTTCGGCGGCCTGCAGGACGCCAAGTCGCTGATCGGCATCTGGGCCATCATCATCGCCCTGACCGCAGCGATCCTGCTGCTGGTGGTGCTGCACTGGCGGCGCTGGACCAACCTGAAGAAGAGCGTCAATGACGGCACCTTCGGCGCCATGCTGCCGGTGCTCAACACTGCCTCCGAAGTGGGCTACGGCAGCGTGATCGCCTCGCTGGCCGGCTTCGTGGTGATCCGCGATTCCCTGCTGAACGTGGCGCCGGGCAACCCCCTGGTGTCCGAGGCCCTGACCGTCAGCGCCCTGGCCGGCATCACCGGCTCGGCCTCCGGTGGCATGTCCATCGCCCTCAAGGCCTTGGGCGCGCAGTACCTGGAAATGGCCAACGCCGCCGGCATCAGCCCCGAACTGCTGCACCGGGTCGCCGCCCTCGCCTCCGGCAGCCTCGACACCCTGCCGCACAACGGCGCGGTGATCACCCTGCTGGCGATCTGCAAACTGACCCACCGTGACTCCTATAAATACGTATTCATGACCAGCGCCCTGTTCCCGGTGGTGCCGCTGGTGCTGGTGATCGTGCTGGGGACCGCGTTCGGCAGTTTCTGATGCAGGACCCGGCTACTTCTTGTAGGGGCGAATTCATTCGCCAAGGGTCGCGCAGCGGCCCCCTGCAAGGCCCCAGGGCAGGACGCTGTCCTGCATGGCGAATGAATTCGCCCCTACAGTCTTCACACCCTGTTTGCATCGCTCGAGGACAACCATGAGCAAAGTGATGAGCGCCACCCAAGCCGTGGCGCGGATTCCGGACAACGCCAACCTGGCCACCGGCGGCTTCGTCGGCATCGGTTTCGCCGAGGAGATCGCCATCGCCCTGGAGCAGCGGTTCCAGGCCGAACAAGCTCCGCGCGGCCTGACCCTGGTGTATGCGGCCGGGCAAGGCGACGGCAAGGGCCGGGGGCTCAACCATCTGGCCCACGAGGGCCTGGTGCGGCGGGTGATCGGTGGCCACTGGGGCCTGGTGCCGGGGCTGCAGAAGCTCGCCGTGGAGAACCGCATCGAGGCCTACAACCTGCCCCAAGGGGTGATCTCGCAGCTGTTCCGCGATATCGCCGCGGGCAAGCCAGGGCAGTTGTCCCGAGTGGGGCTGGGGACCTTCGTCGACCCCGAGTTCGGCGGCGGCAAGCTGAATGCGCGGACCACCGAGGAGCTGGTGCGGCGCATGCCCATCGAGGGCGAGGACTACCTGTTCTACAAGGCCTTCCCCATCCATGTCGGGGTGATCCGCGCCACCAGCGCCGACGAGGACGGCAACCTGACCATGGAGCGCGAGGCGCTGACCATCGAGAGCCTGGCCATCGCCATGGCCGCGCGCAATTCCGGTGGCCTGGTGATCGCCCAGGTGGAGCGGGTGGTATCGCGCGGTTCGCTCAATCCGCGCCAGGTGAAGGTGCCCGGCATCCTCGTCGACTGCGTGGTGGTGGCGCAGCCGGAAAACCACCAGCAGACCTTCGCCACGGCCTACAACCCGGCCTTCGCCGCCGAGGTGCGGGTGCCGGTCGATAGCCTGGCGCCGATGCCGCTGGACCTGCGCAAGCTGATCGCCCGCCGCGCCGCCCTGGAGCTGCCACCGGGGGCGGTGGTGAACCTCGGTATCGGCATGCCCGAAGGGGTGGCGGCGGTGGCCGCCGAGGAAGGGGTGATCGACCTGCTGACGCTGACCGCCGAACCCGGCGTGATCGGCGGCGTGCCTGCCTCCGGCCTGGACTTCGGCGCGGCGAGCAACCACAGCGCACTGATCGACCAGCCTTATCAGTTCGACTTCTACGACGGCGGCGGGCTGGATATCGCCTTCCTGGGTCTCGCCCAGGCCGACGCCGAGGGCAATCTCAACGTGTCCCGCTTCGGCAGCCGCCTGGCCGGCGCCGGCGGTTTCATCAACATCAGTCAGAACGCCAAGGCGGTGGTCTTCGTCGGCACCTTCAGCGCGGGCGAGCAGGACATCCGCATCGAGGACGGCGCCCTGCGTATCGTCCAGGATGGTGAAGTACGCAAGTTCGTCCGTGAGGTAGAACACCGCACCTTCTCCGGGCGCCTGGCGGCCGAGTCGGGCAAGCCGGTGCTCTATGTCACCGAGCGCTGCGTGTTCCGCCTGACCACGCAAGGGCTGGAGCTGATCGAGATCGCCCCGGGCGTGGACCTGGAGCGGGACATCCTTGAGCGAATGGATTTCCGCCCCATCGTGCGGGAACCGAAGTTGATGGATGCGCGGCTGTTTCGCGAGGGGCGTATTGGGTTACGCCACCTGATTCAGCCTGTTTGAGTTTCGTGCGTGAAAACGCGGGCTCGTCCTGGGCCCGCGTCTTTTTGTTCGCACCGGATAATCGTAGGGTGGACCACGCTTCACCGGTCCACCATTCGCGGCCCAGCCGAACGCCGAATGGTGGAAATGAAAAGCGATTTCCACCCTACGCAGGCCTTCAGCGCATCCCCAACTTATGCCGCGCCGCATACAGGCAGACCATTTCCATCGCCAGCGTCGCGCCGGCCAGCGCGGTGACTTCGGCGTTGTCATAGGGCGGCGCCACTTCCACCACATCCATCCCCACCAGGTTGATGCCACGCAGGCCACGGAGAATCTCCAGCGCCTGATGGCTGGACAGCCCGCCGCACACCGGGGTGCCCGTGCCAGGAGCGAAGGCTGGGTCCAGGCAGTCGATGTCGAAGGTCAGGTAGACCGGGTTGTCGCCCACCCGCGCGCGGATGCGCTCGGCGATCTGCTCCGGGGTATGGCGGTGCACCTCGCGGGCGTCCAGCACCTGGAAACCCATCACGTCGTCGTTGGTGGTGCGCAGGCCCACCTGCACCGAGCGCGCCGGGTCCACCAGGCCCTCGCGGGCAGCGTGGTAGAACATGGTGCCGTGGTCGATGCGCTTGACCTCTTCGTCCGGCCAGGTGTCGCTGTGGGCGTCGAAGTGGATCAGCGACAGCGGGCCGTGCTTGGCCGCGTGGGCTTTGAGCAGCGGGTAGCTGATGAAGTGATCGCCGCCCAGGGTGAGCATGGCCGCGCCGGATTCGAGGATGCGCGCGGCGTGGGCCTGGATCAGCTCCGGGGTTTGCTGCGGCACGCCGTGGTCGAAGGCGCAGTCACCGTAGTCGATCACCGCCAGGTGGTCGAAGGGGTCGAACTCCCAGGGGTAATGGCGGGCCCAGGCCATCTGCACGGAAGCGGCGCGGATGGCGCGCGGTCCGAAGCGGCTGCCGGGGCGGTTGGTGGTGGCGGTGTCGAAGGGCACGCCGCTCACCACCAGGTCCACGCCGCGCAGGTCGCGGCTGTAGCGCCGGCGCATGAAGCTGGTGATACCGGCATAGGTGGATTCGGCGGCGGTGCCGTAGAGGCTGTCGCGAGTGATGGCCTGGTCGTTGTCGAAGGCGTGTTCCATTTTTCGGGCTCCGTCGATTGTCTCCCCTCTCCCTGCAGGGAGAGGGGTCGGGTGAGGGTTTCAATACTGGGTGCGGAAACTGGTCCAGAGGCGGGTGCGCGCGCGCTGGTCCTTGAGGGACTGGATCTGTTCGCCGAACAGGCGGTCGCGCACCTCCTTGCTCGGGTAGATGTCCGGGTCGCCGGCCACCTCGGGCGCCAGCAGCGGCTTGGCCGCCTGGTTGGCGTTGGCGAAGAACTGCGTGTTGGTGAGTTCGGCGATGGCCTCGGGGCGCAGCATGTAGTCGATGAAGGCGTGGGCGGCCTCGGGATGCGGCGCATCGGCGGGGATGACCATGGTGTCGAACCAGATCAGGGTGCCTTCGCGGGGGATGCGGTAGATCACCTCGAACGGCATTTTTGCCTGGCGGGCCTGGTCAGCGGCGATGGCGGCATCGCCGTTGTAGGTCAGCGCCAGGCAAATCTCGCCCTTGGCCAGGTCGTTGATGTGCTTGCCGGCACCGACGTAGCGGACATTGGGCTGCAACTGGGCGAAGAGTTCCTGCACCGCCTTGAGATCGGCCTTGTCGGTGCTGTAGGGGTCCTTGCCGAGGTAGTGCAAGGCGATGCTGATCACTTCCTGGGGCGAGTCGATCACGGCGATGCCGCAGTCCTTCAGGCGACTGGCGTACTCGGGCTTGAACAGCAGGTCGAGGCTGTTCAGCGGCGCATCGGGAATGCGCTTGGTCACCGCGTCCTTGTTGATCCCCAGGCCCACGGTGCCCCAGGTGTAGGGCACGCCGAAGCGGTTGTCCGGATCGACGGTGGCCAGCTTGGCCAGCAGTTCGGGGTCGAGGTTGGCGAAGTTCTTCAGCCGTTCCCGCTGCACCGGCTGCACGGCTTTCGCCTGGATGGCGCGGGCCAGGCCGCTGCTGGCGGGAAAGACCACGTCATAGCCGCTGCCGCCGGTGAGCAGCTTGGCGTCCAGGGCTTCGGCGCTGTCGAAGATGTCGTATTTCACCTCGATGCCGCTCTGCGCCTTGAAGCCTTGCAGGGCCTTCTCGGGGATGTAGGCGGACCAGCTGTAGAGGTTCAGCGCCTTGTCTTCGGCATGCACGGGCAACGAGCAGGCGAACAGGGCGGCAAGCAGCAAGGGGAAACGCATGATGGGCTCCTGGGGGATTGCAGGTGGAGCCATGCTGCGCCGGGCTTTGCGTTGGATAAATATGAAGTGTTCTACTTTGGCATCTACCGCTATCAATGTTTGGTGCCGCCATGCTCAGCCAGCTTCACGACCTCGACCTGCAACTGCTGCGCATCTTCATCACGGTGGTGGAGAGCGGCGGCTTCAGCGCGGCCCAGGGCGAACTGGGCATCGGTCAGTCCACCATCAGCACGCAGATGGCCAAGCTGGAGACGCGCCTGGGGTTTCGCCTCTGCGAACGCGGCAAGGCGGGCTTCCGCCTGACACCCAAGGGCGAGCAGGTGCTGGCCGCCACGCGCAAGCTGTTCGGCGCCATCGAGACCTTCAAGGGCGAAGCGCGGGGCATGGCCGACCTGCTCCTCGGCGAGCTGCGCATCGGCCTCTCCGAAGCGCTGGACGATCAGGTACTACAGCGGCTGGGGGCGGCCATCGGGCGCTTCCGCCAGCGCAACCAGGCGGTGCAGTTCGAGCTGATCAGCGCCATGCCCGCCGAGTTGGAGCGGCGCCTGTTGCAGGACCAGCTCCATCTCGCCATCGGCTACTTCTCCCGTGGCCAGGCGGCGCTGGACTACCAGCCCTTGTTCAGCGAGCAGCAGCGGCTGTTCTGTGGGGTCGGCCATCCCCTGTTCGAGCGTGCCGAGGTCAGCCTGGAGGACCTCTCCGGCTGCGACCTGGTGCAGCATCCCTATCGCTTCGAGGAAGCCCGGCAACCCTTCGCCAGCGGCCCCAGCAGCGCCCGCACGGAGCAGGTGGAGTGCAGCCTGGCGTTCGTGCTTTCCGGGGCGCATATCGGCTACCTGCCGGAACATATCGCCGCGCCCTGGGTGGCGGCCGGGCAGCTGCGCGCCCTGCTGCCGGAGGCGACGGGTTATCGCGTGCAGTTCCACCTCACGACGCACCGCGGACGGCAGCCGAGCGAGGCGCAGGTGGCGTTTGTGGAGGATCTGATGGCGGCATTCGGGGAAGCGTGAGGCTGTGCGAATTCACTCGCGATTGGATGTGGTGCCGAGTTGCCGATGGCTTCCCTCACCCCCGACCCCTCTCCCGGAGGGAGAGGGGTGACTCGCGCCTGAACAGTTAGCGTGTATCCGGCCAGTACGGAGTGAAGCGTGGCGATGTCCTGCTCTCGGCACGGATGAGCTCCCCTCTCCCTTCAGGGAGAGGGGCTGGGGGAGAGGGAAAACGCGGTCACATGTACCACCGGTACTCCCGCGCGCTCACCTCATTCATGAAGTCCAGGTACTCCTGGCGCTTGTTCTCGCAATAGACCATCACGAACTCGCTGCCCAGGCCTTCGTTCACCACCGGGTGGTGGCGCATGGCGGTCACGGCGGTGAGCATGTCCTTGGGGAAGTCGATGCCGCTGGTGCGGTCTTCGTTCAGCGGGGCGATGGGTTCGCGGGCGGCGTCCAGGCCGTGTTCCATGCCGGTGAGGATGGCCGCCAGCACCAGGTAGGGGTTGGCGTCGGCGCCGGCCAGGCGGTGTTCGATGCGCAGGTTGCGGCCGTCGGATTCGGGGATGCGGATGCATGCATCGCGGTCCTCGAAACCCCAGCTGGCGCGGCTGGCGGCGTTGACCATGGCGCCATAGCGGCGGAAGGCGTTGTGGTTGGCGGCGAAGATCGGCATGCAGTGGGGCAGCAGATCGAGGCAGCCAGCCACGGCGTGGCGCAGCGGGCGCTGCTCGTTGGCGGCCAGCAGGTTGTTGCCGTCACGGTCGTAGAGGCTGACGTGCACGTGCATCCCGCTGCCTGGCGCGTTCAGGTAGGGCTTGCTCATGAAGCTGGCGCGGTGGCCATGCTTCATCGCCACGCCTCGGGTGCTGCGGCAGAACAGGGCGGCCCAGTCGGCGGCTTTCAGGCCGTCGTCGCAGTGGCCGAAGTTGATCTCGAACTGGCCCGGGCCGAGCTCGGCGGTGATGACGTTGGCGGCGACGCCTTGCTCGTTGGCCGCCTCGACCATTTCATGCAACACGCTGGAGAAGCGCGACAGGCGCTCGATGTGCATGTTCGGCTGGTCGTCCTCGTCCTCACAGAGAGGGTCGCGGGGGAACTGCGGCAGGCCGTCCTTGAGCTTGCGGTCGAACAGGTAGAACTCCAGCTCGAAGGCCACCACCGGGTGGATGCCGCGTTTTTCCAGGCGCTGCAGCACCTGCGCCAGCACCTCGCGGGGCTCGAACTCGATGGGCGCTTCGGTACCGTCGGAGGTGATCAACATCTGCCCCAGGGGCTCCTTCTCCCAGCGCACCGGCTTGAGGGTGCCGGGGACCAGGCGACGCGGCGCGTCGGGGTCACCGTCGGCGAAGCAGTAGTCGCCGATGGGGTAGAGCCCACCCTGGGTGCCCAGCAGCACGCAGTTCTGCGGCACTTTGAGCGGGCTGCCAGCGGCCACTTTCTCCACCATCTCCACGGGATAACGCTTGCCGTAGAAGTGCCCGGGGATGTCCAGGCAGATCAGGTCGATGTAGCGGATGTCCGGGTACTGGGCACGGAAGGCGCGCACTTCGCTGAGCAGGTCGGGGTACTGGTTTGTTGTTGTCATCACTGCGGTCCTGCGAGTTGTGGTTTTCAGGTGAAAACCCACAAAACTCGCGTCGGTTTGTCGGAAAGATTGGCGTAGCGGAACTGGGCATGGGGCGGCAGCTGGAAGCTGTCGTTGCGGTAGAGGGTCACCGGCGCGTCATCGTCGCCGTACCACAGCGTCAGCTCGCCTTCGAGGACGAAGCCGCCCTGTTCGGAGCTGTCATCCAGGTGGCCTTCGCCGCTGGTGGCACCGGGCGCGAGGTGGCTCTCCAGCATGGAGAAGCCGCCGGACATGGTGGGCGAAGCCAGCACGTCGGTGATGCCGCCGGCGTAGTACAGGGTGCGGCGCTCGCCGGGGCGGGTCACCCAGGGCGTCTCGCGGGGCTTGCTCAGGCTGTAGAAGTAAGTGGTGGGCACGCCCAGGGCTTCGCTGATGGCGGTGAGGTCGGCCACGGTCGGGCGCGAGATGCCGCGCTCCACCTGGGAGAGAAAACCCACCGAGCGGTCGATGCGCCCGGCGAGGTCGCCCAGGGTCACGTTCTTGTGCTTGCGCAGGTCGCGGATGAGGATCGCGAGGCCTTCGATTTCGTCTTGCTTGTCCATGTCACCTCCGGCTGCCGGTCTCGAAAGGCGCGACCTTAGATCACATCGCGCAGTCGGTAATAGGCCTTGCCTGCTGCCTCCAGCGGCGCGGCCAGCAGCGAGCCGCCGGGGAAGCGTGGATTGCCGATGGCCTGGTAGAGATCCAGCAGGTCGTCATTGCCGAGGATGGCGTCGGCCACCGCCTTGGCGCCGGCCAGGGTCGGCAGTACGCCGTGGCCGGAGAAGCCCTGCAGCCAGTAACGCTGGCCGCTGCGGCCGATGTCCGGCGTGCGCTTCATGCTGACGTCGATATGGCCACCCCAGCCGAACTCGATCTCCACGCCCGCGAGCTGCGGGAATACCCGCTCCAGGTAGGGGCGGGTCGCCGCCGGCACGTCCTTGGGCAGACCGCCCAGGTAGGTGCAGCCGCCGCCGAACAGCAGGCGGTGGTCGGGGGTGAGGCGGAAGTAGTCGGGCACGAACTGGTTGTCGATCACACAGCTGTTCTTCGGCAACAGGGAGTGGGCCAGCTCCGGGTCCAGCGGCGCGGTGGCCACCTGGTAGGAGCCCACCGGCAGCAGGCGGCTGGAAAGCTGGCGGTCGAGGCCATCGACATAGGCGTTGCAGGCCAGCACCAGCGTCTCGCCACGCACTTCACCCTTGGCGGTGCGGGCCACATAGCCGGTCGCGGTCTGGCGGTACTCCAGCACCTGACTCTGCTCGTAGATGCGCCCGCCGGCGGCCTCGATGGCGGCGGCCAGGCCCTGGGCCAGCTTGAGCGGGTTGAGGTGGGCGGCCTCCGGGTCGTAGAGCGCGGCCTGGTAGCGCGGGCTGGCGATCCACTCGGGCAACTCGTCGCGGCCGATCAGGCGCATCCGGTCGTAGCCCCATTTGTGGATGGCGTCTTCCTGGGCTTCCTCCAGCAGCTTCACGCGGCGCTCCTGCACGGCAGTCCACAGGCTGCCGACGCGGTAATCCACATCGAAGCCATGGCGGCCCGGCAGCTCACGCATTTCCTCGGCGGCCCAGCGCATGCTGTCCCAGAGGCGGCGGGTGCGCTCCAGGCCGAGAGCCTTCTCCAGCGGCGGCATATCGCAAGACCAGCCCAGCAGTGCCTGCCCGCCGTTGCGCCCGGAGGCTGCCCAGGCCACGCGGCTGGCTTCCAGCAGGATCACCCGCTTGCCGGCCAGCGCCAGGCGCAGCCCGGTGTGCAACCCGCTGAAGCCGGCGCCGACGATCAGGACATCGGTGTCCTCGCTGCCCACCTGGGTCGGGCGCAGCGGGAGGCCGCCGGGATAGGTCCCGGCGTAATAGGTGCCGACATGCTGGGCGGACTGCTTGAACATGGGAGCCTCGTGAATTTTTGAAATTGAAATTTCATGAAAATTTACACGAATGAATTCACGAAGCCAAGCAGAGTGTTTGAAATAAGCAACATGAAAGACATGATCCCGCATAAACCGCGCCTTTCATGGCGGCATGGTGAATGAAATTACGGACAGGAAGGCAACCCTTCGGGCTGCTTGGCGAATGAATTCGCCCCTACAGGGTTGGCCCCGAGCGAGGGACATTTCGCTGGCACGGACAAGCTCCCCTCTCCCTCTGGGAGAGGGGTTGGGGGTGAGGGAAAATTCAGGCAGCTCGGCGCCTGCCTCATTTCGCGAATGAATTCGCCCCCACAGGATCAGCTCGTGCGTTGCGCCCACGCCTGCTGCTTCAAGCAGCCCGCGACGTAGTCGAGGAAGCAGGTAATGCGCGAAGCCAGGGCTGTGTTGCGGTAGTACACGGCGTGGATCGGCTGGCGCACTTCCAGGGTGTCGGCGGCCAGGACCTGCACCAGTCGGCCAGCGGCGCGGTCGGCCTGGGTCATGAAGTCGGAGAGGCAGACGATGCCGGCGCCGGCCAGGGCCAGTTGACGCAGGGTTTCGCCGCTGGAGGCCTTGATCGACGGCGTGATCTGCAGGCTGTCGCCCTGGGCATGGCGCAGCGGCCAGTGGTTGAGGCTTTCCGGCTGGGTGAAGCCGATCAGGCCGTGGTCACTCAGTTCCTCCACCCGTTTCGGCGTGCCGCGAAGCTTGAGGTAATCCGGGCAGGCCAGCACGCGAATGCGGCTGCTGCCCAAGGGCCGCGCATGCAGGGTGGAATCGCGCAGGGTGCCGATGCGGATGGCGATGTCGGTACGGTGCTCGATCAGGTCGATGATCTGGTCGCTGCTGTGCAGCTCCAGTTCGATCTCCGGGTAGCGCTCGCGAAAGCCTGTCACCAGCGGCACCAGCACATGCAGCATGAAGGGCGAGGCGGCGTTGACCCGCAGACGCCCGGCGGGCTTCTGCCGGCGCAGGGCCATCTGTTCCTCGGCTTCTTCCACCTGGGCGAGGATGCGTCGTGCCTGGGCCAGAAAGGCCTCGCCCTCCTCCGTCAGTTCCAGGCGGCGGGTGGTGCGGCGCAACAGGGTGACGTCGAGCTTGTCCTCCAGCCGGCTGAGGGCGCGGCTGACGCCCGAGGCGGTCTGCGCCAGCTGCTCGGCGGCGGCGGTGATGGAGCCGGTGTCGACCACGGTGGTGAAGGCCTGCAGCTCGTCCAGGGTGGTTTTCATTCATGACTCCAGGGCAATGACTTCCGCCTTGATACCCGCCTTTGCCGCATGAGTCGAGCGCTGAAGCCCCAGCCCGTCCTCCGAGCTGCGGGCCTTAGCCCGACCACCAGCGCGCGAAGCCGCGAATGACGCGGTCGGCGGATGCAACTACCCTCGTTCCTGTTCTGTCAGGGAGAGATTCGACCATGCCCATCCAACGCGCCTTGCCGCGCCTCGCCTGCATCACCCTGCTCGCCCTGATCGGGGCCTGCGCCCAGCAACAGGAGCAGCAGCAACCCGCCGCACCGCCCGCCGGGCAGCCCCAGGCCCCGGCCACCACCGCCCCGCAAGACCAGCAGGCCAGCGAGTTCGAGCGGATTCGCCAGCAAGCCATGCGCGGCGACCCCGATAGCCAGTACCAACTCGGCAGCCTGTACTTCGTCGGCAAGCCGCAGAAGGACCTGAAGCAGGCCGAGTACTGGTGGAAGCAGGCCGCCGACAAGGGCCACTCCCAATCGGCGTTCAGCCTGGCTTTCCTCTACACCGGCCGCGCCGATCCGGCCTTCGCCGATCAGCGCGCCATGCACAAGTACCTCGGCCAGTCCGCCGCCGCCGGCAATGCCATGGCCCAGCACGTCCTCGGCAGCATGTACGCCCAGGGCGCCGAAGGCCTGCAGCGCGACCTCTACCAGGCGCGCGCCCTGCTCCAGAGCGCCTGCGACAAGCAATACGCGCCGAGCTGCGAGGCGTTGAAGCGGTTGCCGGAGAACTGAGCGGATTCCAGGCGCGATCAGGTTCCTGTGGGGGCGAATTCATTCGCCAAGGGCAGCGCAGCTGCCCCTCCTGGCCTTTGTAGGGCAGACCTGCGGCCTGCTTGGCGAATGAATTCGCCCCTACAAATGAATTCGCCCCCACAAGCCCGGAGCCAGCTCCAGAAACGAAAACGCCCGGCACTGGCCGGGCGTTTTCATTGCAGCGGTGATCAGAACCGGTAGTTGGCGCTGAGCTCGAGGGTGCGCGGGGCACCGGGGGTGATCAGGTCCACCGAGCCGTGGGCCGAGGCATAGTAGTCGCGGTCGAAGGCGTTCTTCAGGCGCAACGCCGCATCCCATTGCGGCACGCTATAGAACAGCGCCGCGTCGAAGGTGGTGTAGCTGGGCATCACCACCTTGTTGTCCAGGGCGGTGAAGCGGTCATCCACGTAGTTGGCGCCCGCGCCCACACGCCATTCCGGGGTCAGGGAACGCACGACCCAGAGGTTGGCGCTGTTGCGCGGGGTCAGTGTCGGGGTCTGGCCTTCGTTGGGCACGCCGTTGGTCTTGCTGTTGGACTTGGTGATTTCCGCGTCCAGATAGGCATAGCCGCCGTAGACCTGCCACTTGTCGGTGAGCTGGCCGCTGAAGGTGGCCTCGAAGCCATCGGTGCGCTGCTCGCCGGCCAGTATGGTCAGTGCCGGGTTGGCCGGGTCGGTGGTCTTCATGTTGGTGCGCTCGAGGCGGAACACCGCCGCGGTCACCGAGAGACGGCTGTCCAGCAGGTCCCACTTAGCGCCCACCTCGTAGTTGGTGGTCTCTTCCGGCTCAAGGTGTTCAGCGGCCGGGCTCAGGGCGAAGACTTCCGCCGAGGGCTGGTAACTGCGACTGACGGAAACGTAGTAGGACTGGATCTGGTCCGGCTGATAGACCAGGCCGGCGCGTGGGCTCCAGGTCTTGTCGGTGCGGTCGAGGTCGACGTTCTGCACACGCTTGTCGTCGTACTCCTGGCCGAAGATGTCGTAACGCACGCCGAGCAGGGCTTTCCACTGGGAAGTCAGTTCGATCATGTCCTGCACATAGAAACCGGCGGTTTCCTGGTAGTTGGTGCCTTTGGAGGACAAGCTGTTGGCGTGGTCCGGCACCGGCACCAGGGCATCGCGGAATACCGGCACCTGGGCCACGTTGTTCTGGTTGAACACGCGCTGGTACTTGTCCTGGTAACCCAGCTCCATGCCGTAGAGCAGGTTGTGCTGCATGCCCGCCAGTTGGAGCTGCTGCTTCAGGTCGGTCTGGTTGAACACGCCGTATTCATCGCGCGCCACGTTGCCGCGGTTCAGTTTCACCAGCAGTTCGCCGTTGGGCGCGGTGACGAAGCGGGTCGCGCTGCTGTCGGCCAGGGTGTTGTTGCGGTCCAGATCGTAGTGGTAGTAGCGGGTGGTGTTGGTCAGGGTCAGATCATCATTGATCCGGTAGTCCAGGCCGGCGGTGAAGGAGAACACTTCGCTGCGGGCGTAGTCCTGGTCCGGGTCGCCGGAACCGAAGCGCTTCTCGCGGTCGACATGGACCGGACGATCACCGAGGGCGGGGATGCCGAAATCGATCAGGCGCTTGTCGTAGAGGTAGGTAGCGCCGAGGTTCAGCTCCAGGTCGTCGGACAGGCGGAAGTAGGCCGATGGCGCGATGGCCTTGCGGTCGATGTAGCCGTCGTCACGGAAGGTGTCGCTGTCCTCGAAGGCGCCGGTCACGCGGAATGCCTTGTCGCGCTGCTGCTCATCGGCCCAACCGGCATCGAACTGGGTACGGCGCTCGCCTTCGCTGTCGAAGCTGACGCCGACTTCCTGCTTGGGATCGAAGCCGGGCTTCTTGCTCACGCTGTTGATCAGGCCACCGGAGGAACCACGGCCGTAGAGCACGGCGGCCGGGCCCTTGATTACCTCGACCCGCTCGATGTTGGAAAGGTCGCGGAAGTACAGGGCGTCGTCGCGGACGCCGTCGATGAACATGTCGCCAATGGCGCTGAAGCCACGGATGGTGACCTGGTCGCGCTGGCCGTCGCCGTTGGACAGGCCGACACCGGGCACGTTCTTCAGCACGTCTTCCATGGACTGGGCGCCCTGGTCCTTGATCACGCTCTCGGGCACCACGTTGACCGTCTGCGGGATGTCGCGCAGCGGGGCGTCGATCTTCAGCGCGCTGCGGCTCTCGGTGGCCTTGTAGCTCTGTTGCTCATAGGAACTGGTAACCGACGTTGCCGGAATGGCCAGTGCGTCCTTGGTTTCAGCCTGAACAGCGGGAATTACCAGCAGGCCCAGCATCGGCAGAGATGCCGGAGCAATACGCTTTTTTGCCACCACGAGCTCCTTGTTATCAAATAAGGAACAAATGGTAACAATTGGCATTTGTAAATGAAACGTAAGGAAAGAAGAAATCTTCAATAAGAATGGTTACCGGTAAGCCGGAGAGGGCTGAGCACCGCGCCTGATCGCCCCCGGCGCAACCCCGTGGCAGCGCTTGAAGGCCCGGCTGAAGGCGGCCTCGGACTGGTAACCGAGGCGTTCGGCGAGCACCGCGATGGACAGCTCGCCCTCCTGGAGCCAGCCCAGGGCCAGGTTCATCCGCCAGCGGGTCAGGTACTGCATGGCGGGTTCGCCAACAAGGGCGGTGAAGCGCGCGGCGAAGGCCGAGCGGGACATGGCTGCCGCCTCGGCCAGGGAGACCAGGCTCCAGTCCCGCGCCGGGTCGCGGTGGATCAGGCCGAGGGCGCGGCCGATCTGGCGGTCCTGCAAGGCGCCGAGCCAACCTGTTTGGGCGACCGGGTCGCGCTCGATCCAGGAACGGATGGCCTGGATCACCAGGATGTCCGCCAATCGCGTGACCACCGTTTCGCCACCGGGGCGCAGGTCCCGGGCCTCATCCCGCATGAAGCGCAGGGTGCCCTGCAGCCAGTCGGCATACTCGGCACTGGCCGCCTCTACATGCAGCACCGACGGCAGTAGCCGCACCAGTTGGCGCGCCACCGGATGATCGAAGCGCACCGCACCGCAAACCAGGCTGACCGGCGCGCCGCCGCCGCCATGACGGAGGAGCTCATAGCGTTCACTCAGGCATTCCCGTGGCAGGTCGAACAGCGGCACCGCGACTTCGCCGGGAGCGCTGAGCAACTGGTGCCCATGGCCGTGGGGCACCAGTGCCAGATCGCCGCCACGTAGCAGCAAGGGCTCGTGACCGCCCACCTCCAGCCAGCACTCACCCGCGGTCACCACATGGAACATCAGGCAGTCTTCCATGGCCGGAAGGCCCAGCCCCCATGGCGCGGTGAATTCCGAGGCGCAGTAGAGGGTCCCGCTCATGCGCAGCAGGTGCAGCGCTTCGCCGAGAGGGTCGCGGGAAAGCCAGGGATTGTTCGGGTCCATCTCGTGTACCTCGCGTCGCCAGCACAGGGGGCATCCAATAACTCTGGACGATTGATCATGAATAGTCGACTTCCAATCATTGTTCGTCCAACCCCTCCAAACGACACTGGCCCCAAGCGCTCAGGCATGTGCCAGACAGACAAGCGCTACCAGGAGGACGAAATGATCACGGTAATGGGCGCCACCGGGCATACCGGCAAACGCATCGTCGAAGAACTGCTGAAGGCGGGTGAGCGCGTGCGTGCACTGGGCCGCTCCGCTGAACGTCTGGAGGCACTGGAGAAGGCCGGGGCCGAGGTGAGGGTCGGTGAGCCACATGACGCCGCCTACCTGGCGGAGGCCTTCCGGGGTGCCGACGCGGTCTACACGCTGCTGCCCTACGACCCGTCCGTGGCAAATTACATGGCGCAACAGGCGACGGTGGGCGAGGCCATCGTCCGGGCTGTCCGCGCCAGCGGTGTACGCCGCGTGGTGGCGATCAGCAGCGTGGGCGCCGACCTGGCCTCGGGCAATGGTCCGATCGCCAGCATGCATGAGCAGGAGTTGCGGCTACGGGCGTTGTCCGGCGTCGACCTGCTGATCTTGCGTGCGGGGGCCTTCTTCGAGAATCTGCTGCCGGCGTTCTGGATGATCGAACAGCACGGCTTGGTGGCCGATGGCGTGGGCGCGGAGGTGCCGGTGCCGATGATCGCCTCGAAGGACATCGCCGACGCCGCCATCGCGGCCCTGTTCTCCCGCGACTGGCACGGGACGCAGGTGCGGGAACTGCTGGGCCAGCGGGACCTCAGCTATGGCGAGGCCACGCGCATCCTCGGCGAGCACCTGGGCCGGCCGGACCTGCCCTATGTGCAACTGCCCTACGACGAGATGGCCGGAATGCTGGTGGACGCCGGCTTCTCCGCCAACCTGGCCGGGCTCTATGCGGAGCTGGCCGAAGGCATCAACGACCGCCGCGTGAAGTCGCTGGAAGGGCGGAATCCCGGGAACACCACGGCGACTTCGTTCGAGGCCTTCGTGGCGGAAGTGGTGGGCAACTGAAGGACAACAGGCGGAGGGGCGGATTTCCGGGCCTCGTGCGGTCGGTGCCGCGCCACCGCGACCGGCGCCTGCCTCAGCTGTTGGCGCAGGCGCTGGATTCCTTCAGATAGGTCACGGACTTCTGGTCGCCGTTGGCATCGACGTAGGTCATCTTCGCCTGGATGGTTTCGCAGGTGAGCGGGTTGGGCTCATCGATGGAGATGACACGCGCGACATCCAGCGGCATGCCGTAGCTGTAGGGCACGGCGTCGGCGGATTTGGCGGCGGAGACACTGCCACTGGCCAGGATGGCGAGCAGCAAGGCGGTACTGGTGGTGATTGCGCGATTCATGGCTGAACTCCTGGTCGGCTCTGGAGGGGCCTTGGCAGCGCTTGGCGATGCATTCCCGGCCCATGGGTAAATGAGACTCCAGGCCGGGCTCGCGAAAAAGACGACTTCACTGAAAGAGCCTTTCCGCAGGACGCAACAATCACGACCAACCGATGGCTCCCGAACCGCGCGGCGGCCACCAGGCGAGGGTGCTGCCAAAGGGTCGGTCCCGGGATTAGTCTGTTGCTGATACCCGGGAGGAGGCCAATGTCCGCTGCTGCCCAGAGCCTCAAGCTGTTTCTCGCCGGCGACCTGATGACCGCGCGCGGCATCGACGCGGTATTGCCGCATCCCGGCGACCCGCGCCTGCATGAGCCCTACCTCAAGGACGCCAGCGGCTATGTGCGGCTGGCCGAACGCATCCATGGCCCCCTGCCCCGCCCCGTCGACTACGCCTACATCTGGGGCGACGCCCTGGGGGAAATCCAGCAGCGTCAGCCCCAGGTGCGGCTGGTCAACCTGGAAACCGCGGTGACCCGGCGCGGCCAGCCGGAAGCCAAGGGCATCAACTACCGGATGAATCCGGCGAACTTCCCGGCGATCGGCGCGGCGGAAATCGATTGCTGCGTGCTGGCCAACAACCATGTGCTGGACTGGGGCCGCCCCGGACTTCTGGACACCCTCACGACCCTGGCGCGCGGCGGCGTGCAGGTGACCGGCGCCGGACGCGACCGGCGGGCTGCGGAGATGCCCGCCACGCTCCCTCTGCGCGACGGCTCGCGGCTGCTGGTGTTCGGGCTCTGCACTCCCGACTGCGGCGTACCCGCGAGTTGGGCGGCGACTGGTCGACGCTCGGGCGTCGCCTGGCTGCCGGACCTGTCGCGGCAGACCCTGGACGGCCTGGCCGAGCGAATGCAGAGCTGCAGGCAACCCGGCGACCGGGTGATCGCCTCCATTCACTGGGGCGGCAATTGGGGTTTCGAGGTTTCACCCGAACAGCAACGCTTCGCCCGGGGCCTGATCGACCAGGCCGGAGTCGACCTGGTGCATGGTCACTCCTCGCACCACGTCAAGGGCCTGGAACTGTACCGCGAACATCTGATCCTCTACGGCTGCGGCGACCTGCTGAACGACTACGAAGGCATCCAGGACTATGGCGTGTTCCATGGCGAACTGGGCCTGCTCTACTTCCCCACCCTGGCCGCCGACGGGCGCCTGCTCACCCTGGAACTGGTGCCCACCCATATCCGCCGCTTCCAGCTCGGCCGTGCCGATGCCGATGAGCGCCACTGGCTGTTCGAGACCCTGGAACGGGAATGCGCCCATCGCGGCTGCCATGTGCAGCCTTCCTACGGCCACAGCTTCGCCTTGAGCTGGTAGCTCAGGGCGTCACCTGGTAGCCGCGCTGCTGCAGGCAGCTGGTGTAGGCCGAGGAAGCCGTGCTGCTGGCCTGCTGGTTGGTGCGACGGTCCTGCCGGCGCTCCTGGCGCTGGCGCGAACCGCCTACCACGGCACCGGCCACCGCGGCATCCTTGGCACGTTCCTGCCGGTACTCTTCCTGCAACTCGTCACCGACACGGTCGTAATCGTTGCTGCGCGACTGTGCGACTGCGGCACCCGCTACGGCACCCGTGGCGGCGCCCCGGACGCGGCCGCCGGTCTGCGGCGTGGTGGTGGTCGTAGTACTGCCGGCCTGGGCCTGGCAATTGGCGATGTCCTGCTGGACCTGTTGCTGCGTCTGGCCCTGCAGCGGCACCACGGTTTCGGCGACGGCCGGCAGGCAGATGAGCGAGGCGAGCAGCGTCCAGCGGCAGGATGCGATGGGGCTCATGGCAGCGGACTCCCGGGAGGAAAATGAGTGGGGCTGGCGTGTCGCCGGCCATGTCGAGTTCAGTCTGGACCGGGGCTCAGCGCCGCGACGGCGGTGCCGACCAGTGGGCGCGGGGCGTGCGCTTCAGGTAGCCTTGCGCACCCGCTAACCTCTTAGCACTACCCAGCACCGAGCCCGCCCATGTCCGACCTGCACCCCGCCGCCCTCGATGAAATCGACCGCCAGTTGATCGCGGCCCTGCAGATCAACGCACGGGAGAGCGTGGCCACACTGGCGCGGCGGCTGGGCATCGCGCGGACCACCGTGACCTCGCGCCTGGCGCGCCTGGAGAAGGCCCAGGTGATCACCGGCTACGGCGTGCGCCTGGGCCAGCGCGTGGCCGATGGCGGCCTGCAGGCCTACGTGGGCATCACCGTGAAACCGCGCAGCGGCAGGGAAGTGCTGCGCCGCCTGACCGGCATGGCGGAGGTGCAGGTGCTCTGCGCGGTGAGCGGCGAGTTCGACTACGTGGCCTGGCTGCGCGCCGACTCACCCGAACGCCTCGACGAATTGCTGGACCTGATCGGCAGCGTCGACGGCGTTGAGAAGACCACCACCTCCATCATCCTCAGCTGCAAGATCGATCGCGGGCAGCCGTTGGCGCCGCCCCTGGCCTGAAGCCGCCACGGCGGCCACCGTTCAGAAGCGTTCCAGCCGGAAGGAAGCCAGGGCAGGCAGGCCGTGCAAACTGCTCATCGCCGTTGGCAGCCCCGCCAGTTGGGCGAGATGTTTTCGAGGTATCCAGCGTTGCCTGCGAGTGTCCTGGTGCTTTCTGGATGTGCGAGATGCGCTCCCCTGCGGAACGGGGTTATTCCGCAAGGGAGCCAGGCTGGGTCAGGCGATGTTCAGCTCCGCCGACCAGTTGGCGTACCATTGGCGGAACAGCGCGTACTGCTGCTCGGCGTAGCGCCGCTGGGAATCGCTGAGCACGTCGGTCTCGTTGTAGTGCAGGCTGTATTCCCGATCGCCATTGAGCACCATCAGGTACTTGTAGAAGAGCACCAGGTCGCAGCCCTCGTCGAAGGACGACAGCACGTCCAGCGCCGCGCTCAGCTCCAGGGCGAGGCGGCGCGCGCGGGTATCGCCCTTGGCGGCCTGCCGGCTCAGCGCCACCAGTTGCAGCACTTCGCGCGGCAGCACGTTGCCGATGCCGGTGATGGTGCCGGTGGCGTTGCAGTTGACGTAGCCGTGGAACACCTGGGTATCCACGCCGGCCATGAGGATCACCTCGTCGTCCCGGGAGGTGATGTGCTCGGCGGCGTAGCGCATGTCGGCAGCCCCGCCGAACTCCTTGAAGCCGATCAGGTTGGGGAACAGCCGACGCAGTTCGAAGAACAGGTCCGCGCGGGTGGAGAAGCTGTAGTAGGGGCTGTTGTAGATCACCGCCGGCAGCGCCGGGGCGGCCTGAAGGACGGCGGAGAAGTGCGCCTTCTGCGCCGCGGGCGAGGCGGCGCGGGAAAGCAGTCGCGGAATCACCATGAGGCCGTGGGCGCCCACCTTGGCGGCGTGCGCGGCATGGGAAACCGCCTCGCGGGTGCTGACCGCGCCGGTGCCGACGATGGTGGGTACGCCGGCCTTCACCAGGCGCGCAACACCCTCCTGGCGCTGGGCCTCGGTAAGCAGCGGCCAGTCGCCCATGGAGCCGCAGTACACCACCGCGCTCATGCCGATATCGACCAGTTCGCGACCCTTGGCGACCAGGGCGTCGAAGTCCGGCTTGCGCTCGGTGGTGCAGGGGGTCATCAGGGCGGGAATGCAACCATTGAAGATGCTGTCGTTCATTGTTCTGCTCCTTGGTGCAGGTGAGTGGTTCGGGATGCGGGCGGGCCGCTAGGCCATCAACCGCTCGATGTCGTCCAGCAGGGCCTGTTCTACCCAGACGCCCTCACGCTCGCTGCGCTTGCGTGCGGCGAAGCGGCGCTGCGAAGGAAGGCGTGCACCCTGGTCGGTGATGGCGGCGAACAGCTGCTCGGCGCGCCGCTGGCCCTCTTCCATCGCATTCCCGAGGAAACGCGCGGGGTCGAAGGCCAACAGCAGCTCGCCGTGGCAGGGTGTTGCACCGGCGCCGGCATCGAATGCCAGGGATTCGGCGCTGGTCATGTCACCGATCAGCGCGCCGGCCAGCAGTTCGATCATGGCGGCGAGCGCCGAGCCCTTGTGGCCACCGAAGGTCTGCATGGCCCCTTCCAGTGCTGCACGCGCATTGGTGGTGGGCCTGCCATTGGCATCCAGACCCCAGCCCAGGGGTATGGGCTTGTCCTGGCGGGCGTGCAGTTCGATATCGCCCCGCGCAATCGCACTGGTGGCGAAATCGAAGACGAAGGGCTCACGCCCTTCCCGAGGCCAGGCGAACGCCAGCGGGTTGGTGCCGAACACACCCTTGCTGCCGCCCTCCGGCGCCACCCAGGCGTGGCTGGGCGTCATGGCCAGGCCGACCAGCCCCTCGGCGGCGATGGCCTCGACTTCCGGCCAGAGCGCGGAGAAGTGGAAGCAGTTGCGGATCACCAGGGCGGCGACGCCGAGCTCACGGGCCTGCTCCACCAGCAGCGGCAGCCCCGTCTGGAACGCCAGCAGCGAGTAACCCCGGTGGGCGTCGACGCTGACGATGGAGGGCGCCGGCCGGCTCACCGTAGGCCGGGCCAGCGGATCGACCTTGCCGGAGCGCAGCGATTGCACGCACACCAGCACACGATAGAGGCCGTGGGAGTGGCACTCGTCGCGCTGCCCCTGGGTGATGGTGTCGGCGATGGCCCGGGCGTGATCCGCGCCCATGCCGTTGCGAGTCAGCGCGCGCATCGCCAGTGCATGGACCTGGTCGAGGTCGAGGTTGATGAGTTCGCTCATATCCGTACTCCTTCTCGCTGGATGTCAGGACGAGGCCTGGCTGTGGACCGCCGCCGGATGCAGACCCGTGTCGGTATCGGCGCCCTCCTCGCTTTCATCCTCGCCACTCAGGATGATCAGCTCGGCCGGTACGCCCGTCGCCGCGCCCCAGTAGTAGATCGCCGTCGCACCGGCAGCCACGGCGAGGGTGTCGAACGGGTGGTCGAGTACGCCCAGGCCACCGAAACTGCCGAGCCAGGAGAGCAGGAGGGTGGTGACGTAGAAGCCGATCAGCCAGGCGGACGAGCGCACCTGCTGGGCCAGGCTCAGGTGCTCGGTGGGCACGAAGCGCCGGCACAGCAGGTAGATCACGAACATCAGGATCTGCAGGCTCAGCAGCCAGGACACGGTGTTCCAGCCCGACCAGTAGACGATCAGCGCGGCGATGACGAAGGACAACGGCCCCATCACGCTCATGCCCCGGACCCGGAACGGGCGCGGCATATCGGGGGCGTTGCGACGCAGGGCGGCGACGGTCACCGGTGCCACGGCGTAGCTCAGTACCAGCGCGGCCGACACCACGTTGATCAGGGCCTCCCAGGACGGGAACGGCAGGGTCCAGAACACCGACAGGGCGAAGGTCAGCCAGAGCGCCGGGCGCGGGATGCCGGACTTTTCGTCGATGCGGGTGAAGATCCTGAAGAAGGTGCCGGTCTGCGCCCAGCCGTAGACGACCCGGGGGGTGGCGTTCATGTAGATATTGCCGCAGCCGCTGGGAGAGACCACCGCATCGGCCACCACCAGGTAGGCCAGCCAGCCCACGCCGAGCACCAGGGCGATGTCCCGGTACGGCAGGGCCAATTCCCTGGAGATCCCGGCCCAGCCGTTGGCCAGCATTTCCGTGGGCACGGCGCCGAGGAAGGCCAGTTGCAGCAGCACGTAGATGGCGGTGGAGAGCAGGACCGAGAGGATCAGCGCGATTGGGATGGTGCGTTGCGGATTCTTCACTTCGCTGGCCACCGAGATGATCGGCGTGAGTCCCAGGTAGGCGAAGATGATCCCTCCTGCAGAGACCGCCATCTCGATGCCCGAGAGGCCGAAGGGCGCGAAGCCCTGGACCACGAAGTTCTCCGGCTTGAAGAAGGCGAACAGCACGCCGATGACCAGCAGGGGCACGATGAACTTGAACACGCTGACCAGGTTGTTGGCCCTGGCGAAGGTCTTGACGCTGCGGTAGTTGAGCCAGAAGAACAGACACAGCAGGCCGAACTGCACGAGCCAGCCGAGGATCGTCGGATCACTGGAACCGGCCTCGGTCAGCCCCGGGAACCAGGCCGCCGCGTACTGGCGGGAGGCGACCACTTCGATCGCCACCAGGCTGGAGAAGGCGATCAGGGTGATGAACCCCATCAAGTAACCCAGCAGCGGGCCGTGGGAGAACACCGGATAACGCACCACGCCGCCGGCACGTGGCAGCGCCGCGCCCAGCTCGCAGTAGATGATGCCGAGCAGCAGCACGGCGAACCCGCCGAGGAACCAGGAGATGATCCCCGCCGGGCCGGCGATGGCGGAGACGTGGCTGGCGGCGAACAGCCAGCCGGAGCCGAAGATGGCCCCCAGGCCGATAAAGGTCAGGTCCATCAACGAGAGTTGCTTCTTGAATTTTCCGGACATGGCGTAGCCTTGTTGTGCGTTATTCGATGGGCTGGTGGATGGCCATTCGAGGCCGCGATCGGTGTGGCGATGCGGCCCCTGCTGGGTGCGTATTCCTTCGGTTCTCCGACCTGGGCGATGGCCATAGAGTGGACGAGCGGCGAACCATCGCGCTTGATGCCTTCCCCCGTTCCGGATGACGAAATCAGCACAGTAGGCATGGCTGCCGGCGCATAAGGGCCTTGGCTCCAGCCTGCCATCGACCGGCCACGAGCTCTGGAGCAAGCTTCCGGCGAGGGCATTGCCAGTCAGCCTCAGGGAGGATGGAAATGATGTCGCGTAGCGCGTTTGCCGAACTCTGCACAGGGAGCGAGCGCCGCCCCTTCGCGAGCAGAGCTCGATCCTACGGTTTCTTCCCTCGCCGGCTAGGCTGGAAAAGGGACGGACGGAGCAGTTTCGTCATAACGCTCTACCTGATCGTCATTTCGTATCACCAACAATCCAAATGACGACACTCTGCATCTTAAAGACGAAATCCACGCTCCCTAGAATGGCCCCACCGCTGCCCCGCGCGGCAGCTCCTCTCACCGCCATCAAGGTCCACCATGAACAACAACAATCGCCACCCCGCCGACGGCAAGAAACCCATCACCATCTTCGGTCCGGACTTCCCCTTCGGCTTCGATGACTGGATCCAGCATCCGGCTGGCCTGGGCAGCATTCCCGCCGAGCATCATGGCGCCGAGGTGGCGATCGTCGGCGCCGGCATCGCCGGCCTGGTGGCGGCCTACGAGCTGATGAAGCTGGGCCTCAAGCCCGTGGTGTACGAGGCCTCGAAGATGGGCGGACGCCTGCGCTCGCAAACCTTCGAAGGCACCGACGGCATCATTGCCGAGCTGGGCGGCATGCGCTTCCCGGCGTCCTCCACCGCCTTCTACCACTACGTGGACATGCTCGGCCTGAAGACCCAGCCCTTCCCCAACCCGCTGACCCCGGCCTCGGGCAGCACGGTGATCGACATCGAGGGCAAGACCTACTATGCCGAGAAGATGGAAGACCTGCCCAAGCTGTTCCTGGAAGTAGCCGACGCCTGGGCCGACGCCCTGGAAGATGGCGCCCGGTTCGGCGATATCCAGCAGGCCATCCGCGACCGCGACGTGAAGCGCCTGAAGGAGCTGTGGAACACCCTGGTGCCGCTGTGGGACGACCGCACCTTCTACGACTTCGTGGCCAGCTCCAAGGCCTTCGCCAAGCTGTCCTTCCACCACCGTGAGGTGTTCGGCCAGGTGGGCTTCGGCACCGGCGGCTGGGACTCGGACTTCCCCAACTCGATGCTGGAAATCTTCCGCGTGGTGATGACCGCCTGTGACGATAACCAGCACCTGATCGTCGGCGGCGTGCAGCAGGTGCCCATGGGCATCTGGCGCCACGTCCCCGAGAAATGCGTGCACTGGCCGGCCGGCACCAGCCTGGCCTCCCTGCACAATGGCGCAGCACGCCCCGGCGTGAAGCGCATCGCCCGCGCCGCCGACGGCCGTCTCGCGGTCACCGACAACTGGGGTGACACCCGCCACTACGCGGCGGTGCTCGCCACCTGCCAGAGCTGGCTGCTGACCACCCAGATCGAGTGCGAGGAATCGCTCTTCTCGCACAAGATGTGGATGGCCCTGGACCGCACCCGCTACATGCAGTCGTCCAAGACTTTCGTGATGGTCGACCGCCCGTTCTGGAAGGACAAGAATCCGGAAACCGGCCGCGACACCCTGAGCATGACCCTCACCGACCGCCTCACCCGCGGCACCTACCTGTTCGACAACGGCGACGACAAGCCGGGCGTGATCTGCCTGTCCTACTCCTGGATGAGCGACGCGCTGAAGATGCTGCCGCACCCGGTGGAGAAGCGCGTGAAGCTAGCCCTGGACGCGCTGAAGAAGATCTACCCGGACGTGGACATCGCCGGCCACATCATCGGCGACCCCATCACCATCTCCTGGGAATCCGACCCGCACTTCCTCGGCGCCTTCAAGGGTGCGCTGCCGGGCCACTATCGCTACAACCAGCGGATGTACGCGCACTTCATGCAGGACGAGATGCCTGCCGAGCAGCGCGGTATCTTCATCGCCGGTGACGACGTGTCCTGGACCCCGGCCTGGGTGGAAGGCGCGGTGCAAACCTCGCTCAACGCGGTCTGGGGCATCATGAAGCACTTCGGCGGCAGCACCTCGGTCGAGAACCCCGGCCCGGGCGACCTGTTCGCCGAACTCGGCCCCATCGCCCTGCCGGACTGAACCAGGAGACCTGCATGCGCATCGCCCTCTACCAGTGCCCGCCCCTGCCGCTGGCCCCTGAAGCCAACCTCGATCGCCTGCGCCAGCGGGCGGCCGAAGCAGCCCTGCGCGGTGCGGCCCTGCTGGTCAGTCCGGAGATGTTCCTCAGCGGCTACAACATCGGCCTGGACGCGGTCAGCGCCCTGGCCGAACCCCGCGACGGCCCCTGGGCCGCGCGGGTGGCCGAGATCGCCCGGGAGAACGGCATCGCCATCCTCTACGGCTACCCGGAGCGCAGCGCCGAAGGGGCCATCTTCAACTCGGTGCAACTGGTGGATGCCCGCGGTGAGCGCCTGGGCAACTACCGCAAGACCCACCTCTTCGGCGAACTGGACAACAGCATGTTCAGCGCCGGCGGCGAGGACTATCCGCTGCTGGAACTGAACGGCTGGAAGCTGGGAATGCTGATCTGCTACGACGTCGAGTTCCCCGAGAACGTGCGCCGCCTGGCCCTGGCCGGCGCCGACCTGGTGCTGGTGCCGACGGCCAACATGGAGCCCTACGACTTCGTCTGCGAGGTGCTGGTCCGTGCCCGCGCCTTCGAGAACCAGTGCTACCTGGCCTACGCCAACTACTGCGGCGGCGAGGGCGAGATCCGCTACTGCGGCCTGTCCAGCGTCAGTGCGCCGGATGGCAGCCAGGCGGCGGTGTGTGGCCGCGAGGAGACCCTGGCCTTCGCCGATCTGCGTCGTGACCTGCTGGAGAAATCCCGCGAGAGCATCACCTACCTCAAGGATCGGCATCCGGAGTTGTATCGCCCTCTGGTGTGAGCGACTACCTGTAGGGGCGAATTCATTCGCCAAGCAGGCCGAAGGTCTGCCCTGCAGGGCCTGTCGGGGCAGCTGCGCTGCCCTTGGCGAATGAATTCGCCCCTACAAGCCCCATCCTATGTACTGCCCCTACACCAACCCGCCGCCTGGTGTGCTCAGGTCAGCGCCGCATGGGGCCCGGTGAGGTAATCCAGCAGGCGGAACAGCGTCGGCGCCATGGCGCTGCAATGGGGAAAACCATCGCGGATCGCCGCCGCATCTTCCACCGCGCCGGGCAGTTCCAGGTCCGCTGTACAGTTCGCGAGCATGGCCCCGATGCTCGCAGGCGTACTTTCCAGATGGCATTGCAGGCCGATGGCGCGCTCCTCCCAGACGAAACCCTGGTTGGCACAGGCCGCCGAGCCGTAAAGCGCAATCGCCCCCATGGGCAGGTCGAAGGTCTCGCCGTGCCAATGCATGGCCAACAACCGCTGGGGCAGCATCCGGCCCAGGGGCGAGCGATCCGCCTCGGCGCGTTTTTCCATGGGCCACCAGCCGATCTCCGCCTCGCCCTTGCGCACCTCCGCTCCCAGCGCCTCGGCCAGCAACTGGGCGCCGAGGCAGATGCCCAGCAGCCGCTTGCCGGCGTCCAGGGCCTTGCGGATCAACCTCTTCTCCGCTTTGAGCCAGGGCAGTTCGGCTTCATCGTGGATGCTCATGGGGCCGCCCATGAGGATCAGCAGATCGAAGTCGTCCGGATTCGGCAGGCGGGCATTGGCATGGAGGTTGTACACCCGAACCCGCGCCGCACGCAGGTCGAGCCATTGGAGGATGCGGCCGGGCCCCTCGAACGGGGCGTGCTGCAGGATGGCGACGCGCATGTCAGGCAATCTCCAGGGGTTTGCTCTTGGCCAGGGCGAAGGCGCGGTTCAGGCGCTTGAGCATCTCATCGACATTGGCGCGGCTCACGGTCAGCGCCGGGGTGAAGCGCAGGCAGTCGGCCTGCGGCGCGTTGATCAGCAGCCCTTCGTCGAGGGCATGACAGACCACTTGGGGCGCAGCCTGCCCGATCAGCGGCAGGCCGATCATCAACCCGTGGCCGCGCAGCGGGCCGTGGCCATGGCGACGGGCGACCCGCGCGAGACCTTCGCGCAGGTGCTGGGCGACTTCGCGCACCTGCTCCAGGAAGCCGGGCTCCAGCACGGTGTCCAGCACCGCGAGGCCAGCGGCGGTCATCAGGGCATTGCCGTGGTAGGTGCCGCCCTGCTCGCCCGGTTCGAAGCAACAGGCATTGCCACGGGCCAGCAGCGCAGCGAGCGGCACGCCACCGCCCAGGCCTTTGCCGAGGGTGATGATGTCGGCGCGGATGCCATACAGCTCCTCGGCCAGCAGGGTGCCGCAGCGGCCGATGCCGGTCTGCACCTCGTCGAGGATCAACAGCACGCCGCGCTCGCGGCACAGGCGCTCGGCGCCCTGCAAGTAATCCAGGGTGGCGGGAACCACGCCGGCCTCGCCCTGTACCGTCTCCAGCATCACGGCCACCGTGCCTTCGTCCACTGCCGCGGCCAGGGCGTCGAGGTCGTTGTAGGGCACCTTGGTGAAGCCCGGCAACTTGGGTTCGAACAGGGTTTCGAAAGCCGGCTTGCCGGAGGCGGACATGGTGGCCAGGGTGCGCCCGTGGAAGCTGTTGCAGGCGGTGACGATGCCGTATGCGCCGCCCCGGTGCAGCCGGCCCCACTTGCGCGCCAGCTTGATCGCGCCCTCGTTGGCTTCGGCGCCGCTGTTGAGGAAGTAGACCTGGTCGCTGCCGCTAGCCTGGCACAGGCGCGAGGCCAGCCCGAGCATGCCGCGGTTGTAGTAGGCCGGACCGGGGTTGATCAGGCTTTCCGCCTGGCGCTTGAGGGCATCCACCACCACGCTGGGGCTGTGGCCCAGGCTGTTGACCGCCCATCCCTGGGTGAAGTCCAGGTAGGCGCGGCCGTCGGCATCCCAGAGCCAGGAACCCTGGCCGCGCACGAAGAGTTGCGCCGGACGCTCCACGGTCTTCATCAGGCGCAGGCCGGCAAGGGGGTCACGCATGTTCGGGAACCTCTTCGTGGCGGTACTCGATGCCCAGCAGGCGTAGGCCTTCAGGGGCCTGCTCGAGGATGCGGCGCAGGCTGATGCGGTAATCGCTCATGCGCGCATGCCCTCCAGCGGCAGGCCCTGCAGGCGTGAAGTCCAATCCTCCACCTGGCCGGTGACCAGGCGGCGGGCAACGGTGTCGCGCCAGCGACCGGACAGCGCCCCGCACTGCTGCAGCTGTGTCAGGCCGGCGTGCTCCAGCGGGTAATGGAAGAAGCTCTGGATGGCGTGGGCGACGGTCAGGCCCGGATAACTGCGCTGGATCAACTCAAGGGTGTCCTGGGGGCTGACGAAGCCTGGACGGATCACCCGGTAGAACCAGCCGCAGCGACCGCTCTCCTGCACCTGCTCGGGCAGGCTGGGGATGCCCCAGCGCCGGCTCAGGCGATAGCAGGGCGAGCGCGGCTGGCTGACCTGGATAAAGGCCTGGCCCCAGCGGAAAATATCGCCGATGCACACCTGGTCTTCGGTCAGGCCGTAAGTGGACAGGTTCTCGCCGAAGCTCGGCGCCTTCCAGTCCAGGTGGCGGAAGTGCTTGCGCCAGTAGCGGTAGTGCTCCGCCGGATAGTGATGGAGCGCACGCTCGGGGCCACCATGAAAGCGCGGATCGCCCTGCTCGTCGCTGCCCAGGCCCTGGGGCCAGAGCCAGAGGCGGTGATCGATGGGCTGCTTGTCGATTGCACTGCACAAGCCGCCGCCTATATCTTCGGCTTTACCTATGAAAACCCCATGCACCACCAACCCAGACATTCGCCCTCTCCAGTGCGATAGACAGTCTCTACGCGGCATAGGCTATGGGCTTCAGCGACTCCGGGCCATTTCGATTTTCCAGCTTTTTCGATAAGTAACGCTTATGGATTTCCGTCAGCTTCGCTACTTCGTCGCGCTCTACGAGGAAGGCCATGTGGGCCGCGCCGCCGAACGCCTGAGCCTGTCGCAACCGGCGCTGTCCCAGCAGATCCGCCAACTGGAACAGGGCCTGGACGTGAGACTGTTCCAGCGCAGCGGCAAGCGCCTGCTGCCGACCCTGGCCGCGCACACCCTGTACAGCCATGCCCTGCCCCTGCTGGACGGCCTGGAACGTGCCCGCGAGGCCCTGCGCAACTTCCGTGGCCAGGCGCCACGCAGCCTGGCCATCGGTGTGCTGCAGACGGTCAACGCGGCGCTGGTGCCGATGTTGCTGGAGCGCCTGCGCGAAGCCCAGCCGCAACTGGTGGTGCAGATCTACGAGCTGTCCGGGCTGGATATCGAGCGGCGCCTGCTGACCGGCAACCTGGACATCGGCATCGGCTTCCTGCCGCCGCGCCAGCCGGGCCTGCACAGCCAGCTGCTCTACGAGGACGAGCTGCAACTGGTCATCCCCGCCGAACATCCGCTGAAGGAGTTCAAGAAGGTCTCGCTGGGGCAGGCCGCCGAATTGCCGATGCTGCTACTGGGCGAGGAGTTCCGGGTCCGGCAGATCTGGCAGGAGCAGCTCGCCCTGCTCGGCCGCCGGCCCCATGTCCAGGCGGAGCTGAACCATATGGCGGGCATCCTCGACAGCCTGCCGCATACCATGCTGGCCACGGTTCTGCCGGGCCGCGCGCGGCAGATGCACGCCAACCAGGGGCTAATGTGGAAGCCACTGAGCGAGCCGCGCGTACCTTTGAAGGTCGGCCTGGTATTCCGCGATGCGCAGCGCCAGCAGGCGACCCTGGAGCTCCTGCGCTCGATGCTGGAAGGGGTGGCGGGGCCGATGGAAGCGCTGCTCTAGGCGGGCGCAGAAAAAGAAAAACCTCGCCGAAGCGAGGTTTTGCAGACTTGTCCCGACATCCCTGATCCGACCGCCATCCTGGCGGAAATCCGGCGTATCCCTGTTTTGCAGTGCGCTTCCTGCGCGACGTCCAATGAGGTGAAGATTAGCCATGGCCACTCGGGCCCGGTAGGAGCCAAAACCACCAGCATTTGTAAGCCTTTGCTTACACGATTTGGTGCTTAGCCTGGCAAATCTTATGGCCCAGATACGGAGGACGGCGAGGAACGCGCCCACGGCAGCCAGACGGGCCACATTGCGATCTGTTCGGGAATGAGTTAGCCCCCCTGCACGACCAAAAAACAAAGCCCCGCAATTGCGGGGCTTCGTGTTCTCGGCGTGTCGCTTAGAACTGCGCGGCGTCCAGCAGGTAGAGCGACTCGCTGCCGGCCTTGACCGAGGCGGACAGGGAGTGGATGCGCGGCAGCAGGCGGGCGAAGTAGAAGCGCGCGGTGCCGAGCTTGCTGGCGTAGAAGTCGTCCTGGCCTTCCTTGCCCAGCGCCGACCGAGCCATCAGCGCCCACATGTAGGCGTAGGCGGTGTAGCCGAACACGTGGAGGTACTCCACCGAAGCGGCGCCGATCTCGTTCGGGTTGTTCTTCGCGCGGTCCAGGACCCAGGCGGTCAGTTCGTCGAGGTTGGCGACGGCAGCTTTCAGCGGCCCGGTGAACTCGGCCAGTTCGGCGGAAGCACCGCCCACGAAGGCCTTGATCTCGTCGGCGAAGTGCTTGTAGAACGCGCCGCCGCTGGCCACCACCTTGCGACCCACCAGGTCCAGGGCCTGGATGCCGTTGGTGCCTTCGTAGATCTGGGTGATGCGCACGTCACGCACCAGTTGCTCCTGGCCCCACTCGCGGATGAAGCCGTGGCCGCCGAACACCTGTTGGCCGTGGACGGTGGTCTCCAGGCCGAGGTCGGTGAGGAAAGCCTTGGCCACCGGGGTCAGCAGGGCCACCAGTTCTTCGGCACGCTTGCGCACGACCGGGTCTTCGCTGTACTTGGCGGTGTCCAGTTGCATGGCGACGTAGGTGGAGAATGCACGGCCGCCTTCGTTGGCCGCCTTCATGGTCAGCAGCATGCGGCGCACGTCCGGGTGCACGATGATCGGGTCGGCCGCCTTGTCCTTGGCCACCGGGCCAGTCGGGGCGCGGCTCTGGATACGCTCGCGGGCATATTCCACGGCGCTCTGGTAGGAACGCTCGCCGGAGGCCAGGCCCTGGATGCCGACGCCCAGGCGCTCGTAGTTCATCATGGTGAACATGGCCGCCAGACCCTTGTTCGGAGCGTCGACGATGTAGCCGGTAGCGCCGTCGAAGTTCATCACGCAGGTGGCCGAGCCCTTGATGCCCATCTTGTGTTCGATGGAGCCGCAGGACAGGGCGTTGTTCTCGCCCAGGGAACCGTCGGCGTTGACCATCACCTTGGGCACCAGGAACAGGGAGATACCCTTCGGGCCGGCCGGGGCATCCGGCAGCTTGGCCAGCACCAGGTGGATGATGTTCTCGGTCAGGTCGTGCTCGCCGCCGGTGATGAAGATCTTGGTGCCGGTGATCTTGTAGCTGCCATCGGCCTGGGGTTCGGCCTTGGTGCGGATGATGCCGAGGTCGGTGCCGGCATGGGGTTCGGTCAGGCACATGGAGCCGGCCCAGACACCCGCGTACATGTTCGGCAGGTACTTTTCCTTCAGCTCTTCGCTGGCATGGGCGTTGATCGACAGACAGGCGCCGGCGGTCAGCATGGGGTAGAGGCCGAAGGAGAGGTTGGCGGCGTTGACCATCTCCTCCACCTGGGCGGAGATCACCTTGGGCATGCCCATGCCGCCGAAGACGGGGTCGCCGCCCACGCCGACCCAGCCGCCTTCGGCGTAGGTCTTGTAGGCCTCGGGGAAACCGGCCGGAGTGCTCACGGCACCGTCCTTCCACTGGCAGCCTTCTTCGTCGCCACTGCGGTTCAGCGGAGCGATCACGCCGCCGGTGACCTTGCCGGCCTCTTCCAGAATCGCGGAGGCGGTATCGACATCGACCACCTCGGCCAGGGCCGGCAGTTCCGCCCAGAGCTTGGCAACCTCGAAGACTTCGTTGAGGACGAAGCGCATATCGCGCAGGGGCGCTTTGTAGTCAGCCATGTGCAAACCTCGCAAACACTAACAGGTGGCCAGGGGCGGCCGGTTTCACGGAAGTGGTTCGCAGTGTACATGGGCAACATTACAGAGACATAGCGCCACTTAGTGACCGAAAAGTCACATTCAGTCGCACCAATCAGAAAACGGAAAAAGCCCGCGCCAGGCGGGCCTCGTACCGTCCATCGGCGATCAGAGCGCGAAGTGCTCCGCCGGCAGCTGCATCAGGCAATCGCTGCCCGCCTCCACCGCCGCCCGGTGGGCTTCGGTGCGCGGCAGCAGGCGCTTGATGTAGAAATCGCAAGTGGCCAGCTTGGTCTGGTAGTAGGCACTGTCACCCTCGCCCGCCTGCAGCTTGCCTTCGGCCACCAGGGCCATGCGCAGCCAGAAGAAGGCCAGGGTGATGTAGCCGGAGTACATCAGGTAATCCAGGGCCGCGGCGCCCACCTCGTCCGGGTTCTTCATGGCGGCCATGCCGACCTTCTGGGTCAACTCGCCCCACTGCTGGTTGAGGCGCGCCAGTTCGGCCACCTGGGCCTTGAAGCGCGGGTGCTCGGCCTGGGCCTGGCAGAGTTTGTGGATCAGCCGGGTGAAGCCACGCAGCAGCTTGCCCTGGCTGCCCAGCACCTTGCGCCCGAGCAGATCCAGGGCCTGGATGCCGTTGGTGCCCTCGTAGATGGGCGCGATGCGGCAGTCGCGCACCAATTGCTCCATGCCCCATTCGCGGATGTAGCCGTGACCGCCGAACACCTGCATGCCGAGGTTGGTGGCTTCCAGGCCGGACTCGGTCATGAAGGCCTTGCAGATGGGGGTAAGGAACGCCAGGAGGTTCTCCGCTTCTTCGCGCGCGGCGGCATCCTCGCTGCGGTGGGCGATGTCCAGTTGCTGCGCGGTGAAATAGGCCAGGGCGCGGTTACCCTCGTTGAAGGCCTTCATGGTCAGCAGCATGCGGCGCACGTCGGGGTGCACGATGATCGGGTCAGCGGGCTTGTCCGGTGCCTTGGGCCCGGTGAGGGCGCGCATCTGCAGGCGGTCGTTGGCGTAGCGCACGGCGCCCTGGTAGCTGGCTTCGCCAAGGCAGAGGCCCTGCATGCCGGTGCCGAGGCGGGCGTGGTTCATCATGGTGAACATGCAGTTCAGGCCCTTGTTCGGCTCACCGATGAGGAATCCCTTAGCGCCGTCGAAGTTCATCACGCAGGTGGCCGAAGCCTTGATGCCCATCTTGTGCTCGATGGAGCCGCAGGCCACCGCGTTGCGTTCGCCGATGCCCTCACCTCGCGGAAGGAACTTGGGCACGATGAACAGCGAGATGCCCTTGGTGCCGGCCGGGGCGTCGGGCAGCTTGGCCAGCACCAGGTGGACGATGTTCTCGCTCATGTCGTGCTCGCCGGCGGAGATGAAGATCTTGGTTCCGGAGATCGCGTAGCTGCCGTCGGCCTGGGGCACGGCGCGGGTCTTGATGATGCCGAGGTCGGTGCCGCAATGGGGCTCGGTGAGGCACATGGTGCCGGTCCAGCGCCCCTCGGTGAGGCGGGTCAGGTAGGTCTGCTTCTGCTCTTCGCTGCCATGGGCATGGATGGCCGACATGGCGCCGTGGGTCAGGCCCGGGTACATGGCCCAGGACTGGTTGGCCGAGGCGACCATCTCGCTGATGATCAGGCCGAGGGAATGGGGCAGGCCCTGGCCGCCGTAGGCCGGGTCCGCCGCCAGGCCGTTCCAGCCGCCTTCGACGTACTGGGCGAAGGCTTCCTTGAAGCCCTTGGGCGTGGTCACCACGCCGTCGTGCCACTGGCATTCCTCTTCGTCGCCGGAGCGGTTGATGGGCGAGAGCACCTGTTCGCAGAACTTGGCGCCCTCTTCGAGGATGGCGTCGACCATGTCCGGGGTCGCGTCGCTCGCGCCCAGGGCCGCGTAGCTGGCCGGGTAGTCGAATACTTCGCCGATGAGGAAGCGGATGTCGCGCAGGGGGGCCTTGTACTCGGGCATGGCAGGTTCTCCTTGAAGGAACGGCACTCGATCCTTCGACCCTACTGCGGCTCCATCCTGCCCACAACGACGCTGCCGCTGCTGAATGCAGCGTCATAACCACCCCTGTCTCCCCAACGGAAAAACCCGCCAAATGGCGGGCTCTTCCTACAGCACGAGAACCTTAGTAGCCCAGGGCGAAGTCTTCTTCGGCCAGGTCCATCAGGTTGTTGGCGCCCGACAGCATGGTTTCGGCATGGGTGCGGGTACGCGGCAGGATGCGCTTGAAGTAGAAGCGCGCGGTCTGCAGCTTGGCCTTGTAGAAGGCGGCGTCGCCTTCGCCGGCAGCCAGTTTCTCGGCGGCCAGGCGAGCCATGTCGGCCCAGAAGTAGGCCAGGCAGGCATAACCGGAGTACATCAGGTAATCCACCGAAGCGGCACCGACTTCCTCGCGGTCCTTCATGGCGGCCATGCCGACCTTCATGGTCAGCTCGCCCCACTCCTTGTTCAGCTTGGCCAGCGGCTCGACGAATTCCTTGACGGCTTCGTTGGCTTCGTTGGCCTGGCAGAACTTGTGCACGATCTTGGTGAAGCCCTTGAGCGCTTCGCCCTGGGTCATCAGCACCTTGCGGCCCAGCAGGTCGAGGGCCTGAACGCCGGTGGTGCCTTCATACATCATGGAGATACGGCAGTCGCGCAGGTTCTGCTCCATGCCCCACTCGCTGATGAAGCCGTGGCCGCCGTAGATCTGCATGCCGTGGGAAGCGGACTCGAAGCCCACTTCGGTCATGAAGGCCTTGGCGATGGGAGTCAGGAAGGCCAGCAGGGAATCAGCGGCTTTCTTCTGCTCTTCGTCCTGGCTGTACTTGACGATGTCCACCTGCTTGGCGGTGAAGTAGACCATGGCGCGGTTGCCTTCAGCGAAGGCCTTCATGGTCAGCAGCATCCGGCGCACGTCCGGGTGGACGATGATCGGGTCGGCCGCCTTGTCCGGCGCTTTCGGGCCGGTCAGGGAGCGCATCTGCAGGCGTTCGCGGGCGTACTTGATGCCACCCTGGAAACCGATCTCGGCGTGGGCCAGGCCTTGCAGCGCGGTACCCAGGCGGGCGGTGTTCATGAAGGTGAACATGCAGTTCAGGCCCTTGTTCGCCGGGCCGATCAGGTAACCGGTGGCGCCGTCGAAGTTCATCACGCAGGTGGCGTTGCCGTGGATGCCCATCTTGTGCTCGATGGAGCCGCAGGAAACAGCGTTGCGCTCGCCCACGCCACCTTCGGCGGTGGGCATGAACTTCGGCACGATGAACAGGGAGATGCCCTTGGTGCCAGCCGGAGCGTCGGGCAGGCGGGCCAGGACGATATGGACGATGTTGTCGGCCATGTCGTGCTCACCGGCGGAGATGAAGATCTTGGTGCCGGAGACTTTGTAGGAACCATCAGCCTGGGGCTCGGCCTTGGTGCGCAGCATGCCGAGGTCGGTACCGCAGTGCGGCTCGGTCAGGCACATGGTGCCGGTCCACTCGCCGGATACCAGCTTGGTCAGGTAGGTGTGCTTCTGCTCGTCTGTGCCGTGGGCGGAGAGGGTGTTCATCGCGCCGTGGGACAGGCCGGGGTACATGCCCCAGGACCAGTTGGCTTCGCCGACCATCTCGCTGATGGCCAGGCCCAGGGATTCCGGCAGGCCCTGGCCGCCGTGGTCGAGGTCATGGGCCAGGCTCGGCCAGCCGCCTTCGACGAACTGCTTGTAGGCTTCCTTGAAGCCGGTCGGGGTCTTCACACCGGACTCGCTCCAGGTGCAGCCCTCGGTATCACCCACACGATTCAGCGGAGCGATCACCTGCTCGCAGAACTTGGCGCCCTCTTCGAGGATGGCGTTGACCATGTCCGGGGTGGCGTCCTGGCAGCCAGGCAGGCTCTGATAGTGCGCTTCGTAGCCGAGCAGTTCGTCGCGAACGAAACGAATATCACGCAAGGGGGCCTTGTAATCAGGCATAGCGGTAAACCTCTGCGGTGGGTTCCTAGTTCAGCTGACCGGAGCGCCGGTCGCTTGCGGCATGTGGTGGTGATCGCCGGAGCAATCAAACAGTCGTTTGAAACATACGTTTATGCCAATGCCCTGTCAAGCGCTCCGCCCGACCGGCCGGTCACGTCCCTGACAGGCAGCCGGCGGCCCTGCCTTCAGACAGTAAAGTTCAAGAAACAGCGGGACAGCGCCGGCCCGGATGCAGGTGCGGGGAACAGGGATGAAAGGGGCCGAGGCGGCCCGGAGGGGTCAGGCGCGGATGCCGATCAGGGTGCCGGGCGGGCCATCCTGCCCTGCGCCATCAGCCCCGGCCCAGGGCGATACCCAAGGGGGAAAGATCGAGGTGCTGCGCCACGGACGCGGGCGTCGCTGTAGCCAGGCGCGGCACGCGGCCAAGGCAGGGCGCGGGCAGGCGCTCGACGAGAGTGGCGAGATTCTCTTCCAGGCGCGAGGTCTGCGGATCGACCACATTGGCCACCCAGCCGGCCAGGGGCAGGCCATCGCGCAGGATCGCCTCGGCGGTCAGCAGCGCATGGTTGATACAACCCAGGCGCACCCCCACCACCAGGATCACCGGCAGGCCGAGGGCGATGGGCAGGTCGGACAGGCTGGCCGCCCCGGCGAGGGGCACGCGCCAGCCGCCGGCGCCTTCCACCAGGCTGAAGTCGGCTTCCTTCGCCAGCATCCGGCGCACCGGAGTGGCCAGGGCCTCGACATCCAACTGGACACCCGCTTCCCGCGCCGCCAGGTGGGGGGCGATGGCCGGTGCGAAAGCCAGCGGATTGACCTCGTCATAGGACAGCGGCAGCGAGCACTCCCCCAGCAGCGCCAGGGCATCGCTGTTGCGCAGGCCCTGGGCGGTTTCCTCACAGCCGGATGCCACCGGCTTGGCCGCGGCGGTGGACAGGCCTTTCGCCCGGGCCGCGCACAGCAGGCCGGCGGCGATGGTGGTCTTGCCGATTTCGGTGTCGGTACCGGTGACGAAATAGGCGGCCGCCATATCAGTCTTCCTTCTGCAATACGCCATAGACCACCTGGTAGGTGGCCGGCAGGCCCTGGGGCTGGCGGAAGCGCTCGTAGGCGTCCACCAGTGCAAGGATGCGCGCACGTCCCGTCAGGCCGCCGGGGCGGCCAGGGTTGAGGTTGTGGGCGCCGAGGGCCTTGAGTTCGTGGGTCAAGCTGCGCAGGTCAGGGAAGTGCAGCACCTGGGGCTGGCTGTCCAGGTCCAGCGGCAGCAGGCCGCTGGCGGCACAGAGGTCCTGGTAGTCCTCCAGGCGGCGGAAGCGATTGACGTGGACGAAGCCATCCACCGCGTGCCAACTGTCGCGCAGTTCCTGCAGGGTGCCAACGCACAGGCTGCTGAAGGCAAAGATGCCGCCCGGCTGCAGGACGCGACGGGCCTCGGCGAGAACCGCGGCGAAGTCCGAACACCACTGCACGGCGAGGCTGGAGAAGATCAGTTGCTGGGTAGCGCCGGCCAGCGGCAGGTGTTCGGCATCCCCGGCGACGAAGCGCCTGGCGCCCCCCTGGGGGCGGGCATGGCGCAGCATGCCTTCGGCGATATCCAGGGCCAGGCCTTCGCTCTCCGGGAAGCGCTCCGCGAGGGCGCGGGAGAAGTAGCCGGTGCCGCAACCGAGATCGAGCCAGTGACGCGGCGCGAAGCCGTCCGGCAGGCGGCGCAGCAGTTCGTTGCCGACCGCGCGCTGCAGCGCGGCGACGCTGTCGTAACTCTCGGCCGCGCGGGAAAAGGACGCCGCTACCTGGCGCTTGTCCGGCAGCGGGCCGTCGTCGAAGCGTGGATCAGTCATCCTCGCCCTCGCACATGAAAGCGAGGATGGCCGCCGCCACCTCTTCCGGCTTTTCCAGCGGCAGGCCGTGGCTGGCGTCCGCGAAGACCTGCACCTCCACATCCGGCAGCCAGTTCAACAGGGCATCGGCGGCGGCGGCCGGCACCAGGGCGTCGCGCCCGGCGAACAGGTGCAGCTGCGGCCCGCCATAGCCCTGCAGCGCGGCGCGGGTATCCAGCACGTCCAGCAGGCGCAGGCCGGCCTCCAGCACCCTGGGATCGGTGGGGGCCTGGGTGACCTGCAGCTGGCGCGCCAGGGTACGGGCATCCCGCGCGCCTTGCGCTACCAGCATGGTGAAGCGCTTGAGGGTCTGCGCCGGATCGAGCCGACAGGCTTCATGGAAGGCCGCGAAGATTTCCTGGGACATGGCGCAGGGCCAGTCGTCGCGGTCGCGAAAACTCATGTTGCTGCACAGGCCGACCAGGCCGCGGCAGGCATCACCACGGCGTGCGGCCAACTGTGCGGCCAGCATGCCGCCGAGGGACCAGCCGGCCAGCCAGGTGTCGCGCGGCAGGCGGGCGTCCAGTTCGTCGAGCCAACTGCCGGCCTGCTCCAGGGCGGGCAGCGGCGCCACCTCAACCGCCAGGTGCGGTGCGCGCTCCAGCAGGGCTTCGCGCAGCGGGTCGAGGGCGGCGGGACCAATGGCCCAGCCGGGCAGCAGGATCAGGCGTTCACGCATCGGCGGCTTCCTCCTTCGCCAGGGTTGCCCAGCATTCGGCGAGGGCACTCAGCAAGGATTCAAGCTGCTCTTCGCTGTGGGCGGCGGAGAAAGTGACGCGCAGTCGCGCGCTGCCGGCCGGCACGGTGGGTGGACGAATGGCGCCGACCAGGATGCCGCGCTCGCGCAGCAGGGCGGACAGCTTCAGGGCACGGGCGCTGTCGCCAACCATGATCGGCTGGATCGGCGTCGGGCTGTCCATCAGGGTCAGGCCGATCTCGGCGGCGCCTTCGCGGAAGCGCCGGATCAGCTTGTCCAGGTGCTCGCGGCGCCAGCCCTCGCGCTGCAGCAGTTCCAGGCTCTTCAGCGTGGCGCAGGCCACGGCGGGCGGCTGGCTGGTGGTGTAGATGTAGGGACGGGCGAACTGGATCAGGGTTTCGATCAGCTCCTCGCTGCCGGCGACGAAGGCGCCGGCGGTGCCGAAGGCCTTGCCCAGGGTACCCACGAGTACCGGGACGTCTTCGAGGCCCAGGCCGAAGTGCTCGACAATGCCGCCGCCATTGGCGCCCAGGGGGCCGACGCCGTGGGCGTCGTCCACCATCACCCAGGCGCCCTTCGCACGGGCCGCGGCGCAGATGGCGGGCAACTCGGCCAGGTCGCCGTCCATGCTGAATACGCCGTCGGTGACCACCAGGGTATTGCCTTCGGCCTTCTCCAGCCGGCTGGCCAGGCTGTCGACGTCATTGTGCAGGTAGCGCGAGAAGCGCGCCCCGGAAAGCAGGCCGGCATCCAGCAGGGAGGCGTGGTTGAGACGGTCTTCCAGCACGGTATCGCCCTTGCCCAGCAGCGCGGTGACCGCGCCCAGGTTGGCCATGTAGCCGGTGGAGAACAGCAGCGCTCGGGGTCGCCCGGTGAATTCGGCCAGGGCCAGCTCCAGGTCGTGGTGCGGGCCGCTGTGGCCGATCACCAGGTGCGAGGCACCGCCACCGGCGCCCCACTTCTGCGCACCATCGCGCAGCGCACGGACCACCTCGGGATGGTTGGCCAGGCCCAGGTAGTCATTGGAACAGAAGGCCAGCATGGGCCGGCCGTCCACCACCACCTCGGGCCCCTGGGGGCTCTCCAGCAGCGGACGCTGGCGATAGAGGTTGTCCGCATGGCGGGCGGCGAGGCGGGAGGCGAGATCGAAGGACATCGGAATGGATCACCGGTAGCTGGTGGATAACCGCAGGCGGGTTATCCACCCTACGAAGAGGTCGGATTCTGCGTAGGGTGGATGGCGCTTCTTCCATCCACCAGACGGAGCATCAGGCGGATGCGGCGTCGTAGAACAGCTGCGAGTCGCGCTGCTCAACCAGGGCCTGCTCGATGGCGGCCTGGTGCACTTCGTCGGCGTGTTCTTCGCGCTCTTCCGGCTTGATGCCGAGGCGGGCGAACAGCTGCATGTCCTTCTCCGCCTGCGGGTTGGCGGTGGTCAGCAGCTTCTCGCCGTAGAAGATCGAGTTGGCGCCGGCCATGAAGGCCAGGGCCTGCATCTGCTCGTTCATCTGCTCACGGCCGGCGGACAGGCGCACGTGGGACTTCGGCATCATGATGCGCGCCACGGCCAGGGTGCGGATGAAGTCGAACGGATCGACGTCCTTCTCCTCGGCCAGCGGGGTGCCCTGCACTTTGACCAGCATGTTGATCGGCACCGACTCCGGATGCTCCGGCAGGTTGGCCAGCTGGATCAGCAGGCCGGCGCGGTCATCCACCGACTCGCCCATGCCGAGGATGCCGCCGGAGCAGATCTTCATCCCCGCCTCGCGCACGTAGGCCAGGGTCTGCAGGCGCTCGCTGTAGGTGCGGGTGGTGATGATGTTGCCGTAGAACTCCGGCGAGGTATCCAGGTTGTGGTTGTAGTAGTCCAGGCCGGCTTCGGCCAGCGCCTGGGTCTGCTCCTGGTTCAGCTTGCCCAGCGTCATGCAGGTTTCCAGGCCGAGCTTCTTCACGCCCTTCACCATTTCCAGCACGTAGGGCATGTCCTTGGCGGACGGGTGCTTCCAGGCCGCGCCCATGCAGAAGCGGGTGGAGCCGATGGCCTTGGCTTCGGCAGCGGCCTCGAGGACCTTCTGCACTTCCATCAGCTTTTCCTTGTCCAGGCCGGTGTTGTAGTGGCCGGACTGCGGGCAGTACTTGCAGTCTTCCGGGCAGGCGCCGGTCTTGATCGACAGCAGGGTGGAAACCTGTACCCGGTTCGGGTCGAAGTGCGCGCGGTGAACGGTCTGGGCCTGGAACAGCAGGTCGTTGAACGGCTGCTCGAAGAGGGCCTTCACCTCGGCGAGGGACCAGTCGTGACGGGTAGCGATGGATGCAGTTGCACTCATGGAGGTTTCCTTCGACGCTTGTGTGGCGGCTCTTGTCAGGGATGACCGGACTTTGAGTCCGGGAATTCAGGCTTAGGGCATCATATGTGGAGCTGTGACGCTGTCAACCATGATCGCGACACAGGTTGACATCTGATCATTTATTGATCAGTCCAGCTGAGTTGACCGTAGGGTGCGCCATGCGCACCAGATTCGGCGCCAATGCCTGGTGCGCGCAGCGCACCCTTCGGTCTGCCCGCTTATTGATCGGCAAGTCCTTTGGCCAGGACCGACTCTCCCGTCGGGCGCAACCGTAGCGCGGCTCCATACACGCCCGCCGAAACCAGGAAGGTCAGCGGCGCCGAGAACGACTGCAGCACGCCACCGGCCTGCATCAGCACGAAGCCCAGCAGCACGCCGCAGAACCAGGCGGCCAACCCGCTGGCATTCAGGCTGAGAGAGCCTGTCAGCTGCGCCGCCCCCTTGCCGAGGATGTGCGCCAACGCCACGCCGACCCAGGCCACGACGAAAACGCCCTGCCAGGCCAGCGCCTTGAGCAGCCAGCTGAACACGTCCGCCAGCATCAGGCCGTAAACCACCGCACCCACCACCAGCGCCCAGGCCACGCGCGACTGGCGCAAACGCAGCAGGTCGCCGAAGAACGCCTGCATGTTCACCGTGGCCAGGTAGTAGTTGGCGGTGTTGATGCGGGTCTGGGTCACCCAGACGAACAGCAGCCCCCAGATGCCCATCAGCTGCAGGATCGCCATCACCACGGTGACTTCGCTCAGCTCACCCTGGCGCGGCATGCTGGCCGCCAGGTAGATGCCGGCGACGCCGTTGAGCAGGAAGGTCACCAGGTAGAAGGGCATGCCGAAGTTCCAGCGGCCGTGATAGCGGGCGTCCTCCGGCTTGCCGAAGCGGGCGTAGTCGAAGGTGAACATCATCAGCACCCACACGCCCATGTAGGCGGTGAAGCAGTCCCACCAGCCGGTGGCGGAGGGTTGGGCCGGGCCGAAGTCGAGCCACTGCGGCTGATAGCCGTACTCGCCGATGGACAGCGCCACCGCCGCCAGCAGCCCGAACAGGTAGAACGGCAGCAGCACGCCGTTGAACTTGTCCAGCCAGTTCTGCACGCTGCCGAAGATCAGCGGCACGCTGTACAGCACCACCAGCAGCGCCGCCACGGGGTAGGAAATCGATGGGTAGAGATGGTTGAACGCCACGGCGATCACCGAGCCCTCGAAGACCGCGTAGTAGATGGCGGTGGAGAAGAAGATCAGGGTCGCCAGGGAGGCGCCGAGGCGGCCGAACAGCACGCGGGAAAACAGCGCCACCGAAAGGCCGCTGCGCACCGCGAAGCGGCTGATCACCGCGTTGACCAGGCCGTAGCAGACCACCGACAGCAGCATGCCGACAATGGCGTTGCGCGCGCCGTAGGCCAGCGCCAGCGAGGCACCGACCACGATGTAGAACATGGCGCTGCACACGGCCCACCAGGCCATGGTCAGCGACAGCTTGCCCATGCGGGCGTCGAGGGGTACGGGGTGGGTGGACAGGTCGATATCTTGTTCTTGTTTCGACAGGCTTGCCATCTGGGGTTCTCCGCTATGGAGGCTGAATACCGGCCGCACGGGACCGCGACGGCCCCTTTAGGGGCCGCCGGACTCCGCGATGACCGCGTGGATGGATCAGGCGAGGAAGAAGCGCTGCAAGCGTTCCAGCTGCTGGTTGTACTGGCGCCGCGCGGCCAGCCCTTCCTCCAGGCTGATGGCGACGAAGCGGGCCTTCTGGTTGGGCTGCATCTGCGCCATGCGGTCGAGGTCGGGGCTGATCACCGTGCCGATAGTGGCGTAGCCGCCGCCGGAGACCGCGTCACGATGCAGGATGATCGGCTCCAGGCCTCCCGGGACCTGGATGGAACCGATGGGGTAACAGGCGTCGACTATGTTCGACGGGTCGGAACCAGCGCCGAACGGCTGCTCGCGAGGCACGAACTCCAGCGGCGTGCCGCCCTTGAATCGATAACCGGTACGGTCCGCTTCCGAACCCACGGTCCAAGTGTCGGCGAAGAACTGCTCCACCGCCCGGTCAGTGAGGCGATGCACATAGAGCCCGGGCACCACGCGCAGGGTCACCTCGCCGCCCACCTCGATCTGCAACGAACGCGGCAGGGCCAGGCCCTCGCGCCCCTCGCCAGCGGGCTTGCCGAGCGGCAGCTCGTCCCCGGCGGCCAGGCGCCGTCCCTGGAAGCCGCCGAGGGCTCCCAGCCCGTAGGTGGAGCGGCTGCCGAGCACCTCCGGCACTTCGATGCCGCCATCGATGGCCACGTAGCCACGGGCACCGGCCTTGATGTAGTCGAAGCCCAGCACCTGTCCGGCACGCACGCGGAAGGCCGTGTCCTGGGGCATCTCGGCGCCGTCCAGGCGCGGCGTCATGCGCGCGCCGGTAACGGCCACCAGGGCATCGCGCTGGAACTCCAGTTGCGGACCCAGCAGGGTGCATTCCAGTGCCGCGGCGGTGGGCGCATTGCCCACCAGCAGGTTGGCGGCACGCAGGGCGAACTGGTCGAGGGCGCCAGAGGGCGGGATGCCCAGGTGGTAGTAGCCTTCCCGGCCCGCGTCCTGGATCGAGGTGGCCAGGCCCGGTTTCAGCACCTTAATCATGAAGCACCTCCTGCAGGCGCTGTTTGCAGCCTTGCGGATCCTGGATGAACGCATCCAGGTCGAAGGTGACCGGCCGGATGCGCAGCTGGAAGGTTCCCGCCTCGACCTCGGCGATGGCCTGGTCGTAGGCGGCACGGTCGATGGGCTTGAACTGCACGATGTCCCCGGAGCGGAAGAACACCATGGAATCCTGCAGGTAGCCCAGGCGCTGCTCGGGGTCGTAGATCGGCGCCGGGGTCACGCCGAACATCTGGTAGCCGCCAGCGCCACGCACCGAGTAGATGCAGCCGAAGCAGCCGCCGTGGCCCAGGGTGAGCTTCGGCGTGTCGGTGCGCGGGCGCAGGTACTTGGGCACCTGCAACTGCTGCTCGCGCTCGACCATTTGGTACATGAAGGGCAGGCCGGCGACGAAGCCCACCATGGAGACGAACCAGGGCGAGCCGCTGTGGGCGTCGATGAAGGCCTGTACGTCGGCGTAGCCGTTGATGCGCGCGGCGTACTCCAGGTCGGTGGATGCCGGGTCCTGGTGCCGGTCGCGGAAGCGCATCAGCGTCTCGTGGGTCCAGGGGTCGTTGTAGAGCACCGGGATCTCGATGATGCGGGTCTCCAGGCGGCGCTCGGCCGTGGTGCGGTCCTCCAGCTGGCGGACCTTCTCCAGCAGCGTCTCGGGGGCGATCGCATCCGGGTTGAAACGAACCTGGAAGGAGGCGTTGGACAGGCAGATGTCGAGCACGCCGGGCAGGTCCTCCTGCTCCAGGGCACGGGTGATGGCCATGCCGCGGAAGAAGGCCTCCAGCGACATGGATTCGGAGACTTCGGCGAACAGGTGCTCGTCGCCGCCAAAGCTGTAGCGCACGGATTCAGTGTTCATCTCAGGCCTCCGGGGCGGCTGCCAGCAGGTCGGCCCGTTCGGCGAGCCAGGGTTCCAGGGTGCCGGTGTCGAACTGGCCGTCGCGCACATCGGCATCGGCCAGCAGCAGGCGATGCAGCGGCAGGGTGGTGGCCATGCCGGTCAGGCGCGTCGCCGCCACGGCCGCCTCGGCGCGGGCGAAGGCTTCCGCGCGGTCGCCGCCGTGCACCACCAGCTTGGCCAGCAGCGAGTCGTAGTAGGCCGGCACGCGATAGCCCTCGAACAGGTGGCTCTCGACACGGATGCCCGCCCCGCTCGGCCAGGCCAGGGACTCCACCAGGCCGGGGCTGGGGAAGAAGTTGCGCGCCGGGTCCTCGGCATTGATGCGCATCTCCAGCGCCGCGCCCTGCAGACGGATGTCCTCCTGGCGCAGCGACAGCGGCTCGCCGCCGGCGATGCGCAGCATCCACTGCACCAGGTCGATGCCGGTCACCATCTCGGTCACCGGGTGCTCAACCTGGATACGGGTGTTCATCTCGATAAAGAAGAACTCCCCGCTCACCGCGTCGAACAGGTATTCCAGGGTGCCGGCACCGCGATAGCCGATCTGCTGCGCCAGGCGCACGGCGCTGTCGCACAGGGCCGCGCGCTGGGCATCGCTGAGCACCGGGGATGGCGCTTCCTCGAAGACCTTCTGGCGGCGGCGCTGCAATGAGCACTCGCGCTCGAACAGGTGCACCGCATGGCGGCCATCGCCCAGCACCTGCACTTCGATGTGCCGCGCCTGGCGGATGAAGCGCTCCAGGTACACGGCGCCGGAGCCGAAGGCGGCCTGGGCCTCGCGCTGGGCCAGGGGGAATTCCCGGGCCAGGTCCTCGGCATCATGGGCGATACGGATGCCCCGGCCGCCACCGCCGGCGGAGGCCTTGATCAGCAGCGGGTAGCCGACCTGCTCGGCGCAGGCGAGCGCCGCGTCCAGATTCTCCAGCTCGCCTGGAGAGCCCGGCACCACCGGTACGCCGGCGGCCTGGGCGGTACGCCGCGCCTCGGCCTTGTCGCCCATGCGGCGGATAGTCTCGGCATCGGGACCGACGAAGATCAGTCCGGCGTCCGCCACCGCCTGGGCGAAGGCGGCGTTCTCGGAGAGGAAGCCGTAGCCCGGGTGGATGGCGTTGGCGCCGCTGTCCAGAGCCGCCTGCAGCAGCGCCTCGGCGTTCAGGTAGCTCTTGTCGGCGCGGGCCGGGCCGATCACCCGCACCTCGTCGGCCAGGCGTGCCGGCAGGGAGTCGGCGTCCGCCTCGCTGCACGCCGCCACGGTCGGAATGCCCAGGGCCTGGGCCGCGCGAATGATGCGCACGGCGATCTCGCCCCGGTTGGCCACCAGCAGCTTGTGAATGGAACCGCTCATCATCCGTCCCCTCACGCGTCGGTCTGGATAACGGCCAACAACTGCCCCGGTTCGACCGGGTCGCCATCCTCGGCGTGGAAGGCCAGGACCCGACCGCCCAGGTCGGTGGTCAGCTCGGAAAACTGCTTCATCACTTCCACCAGTCCGATCACCGCGCCGGCGGCGACGACGTCGCCCTCCTTGGCGTAGTCAGGAGCCTCGGGGCTCGGCTTGCGGTAGAAGGTGCCGGGAAGCGGCGAAAGAACCTGATGTTCAGCCATGTCTGTTCCTCTTGTATTCATTGTCTGGGCAGGCTTGGGAAGGGGAGAGATCAGCGCGGCGCCCTGATGGCGATACCCGCGGACTCGAGGAGGGTTCGAGTGTGCTGGACCAGGGCCAGCGCCCCGGGTGTATCGCTGTGGATGCACACGGAATCGAAACGGATCGGGATGTCCTGGCCGTCCACGGTGCGCACAATGCCTTCCTGGCAGGCCCGCAGGACCTTGTCGGCGACCTGCTGCGGGTCCCAGGCGGTGACCCGGCGGATGAACACGATGGAGCCGGAGGCGTCGTACTCGCGGTCGGCGTAGAACTCGCGCACCACCGGCTGGCCCAACTCCTCCGCAACGCGGCAAGTGGCCGAGCCGTCCATGCAGAACAGCAGCAGCTCCGGGTCCAGGCGGCGCAGGGTCTCCACGAACAGGCGGGCGGCCTCCTCGTCGCGGGCCAGGTGCATGTAGAGCGCGCCATGGGGCTTGATGTGCTGCAGCGGCACGCCCCGCAGGCGGGCGAACTCACGCAGGGCGCCAAGCTGGTAGAGCATGTCGTTGACCAGTTCCTGGGCCGGCGCATTGATGTGCCGGCGGCCGAAGCCCACCAGGTCGCGGAAGCCGGGATGGGCGCCGATACCGACGCCGTGCTGCCGGGCCATGTCGATGGTGCGCAACATGATGTTGGGGTCGCCGGCGTGGAAGCCGGTGGCGATGTTGGCGCTGCTGATCAGGGGCATGATCTGGGCGTCGACGCCGTCGCCAATGGTCCATGGACCGAACCCTTCGCCCATGTCGGAATTGAGGTCGACCTCGGTCATCACCTGTTTGCCTCTTGTTGTCGGATGTCGATGGGAAGACGTTAAGAGGGGGCACAGGTATTGGGAAGATTTATTATTCGATAGACTGGTTTCTGAAAAATCGATACCCCTCCAGGCAGGTTCCCCATGGCCTTCACCCTTCGCCAGGTCCGCTATTTCGTCGCCACCGCCGAGGTCGGACAGATCTCCCAGGCCGCCATTCACCTGAACATTTCCCAGTCGGCAGTCACCAGCGCCATCCAGGATCTGGAGGGCCTGCTCGGGGTGAGCCTGTTCATCCGCTCCCCCCAGGGCATGACCCTGACCGACAGCGGCCGGCACTTCCTCAATCACGCCTACTCGATCCTGCGCAGCGTGGAGGACGCCCTGAAGAGTCCGCTGCCGGACACCAGCATCGAGGGCAGCCTGAAGGTCGCCGCCAGCTACACGGTGATGGGCTATTTCCTGCCCTACCACCTGCAACGCCTGGCCCAGTGGTACCCGGGTATCCAGCTCAACCTGTTCGAGCAGGAGCGAGAAGCCATCGAAAGCGGTCTGCTGGACGGTTCGCTGGACATGGCCGTGGTGCTGACCGCCAACCTGCGCCACCCGGATATCGCCGCCGAGACCCTGTTCAGCTCCGAGCGCCGCCTCTGGCTGCCCAACCGCCACCCGTTGAGCGAGCGCGCCTCGGTGGGCCTGGCCGAGGTGGCCCGCGAGCCCTTCATCCTGCTGACGGTGGACGAGGCGGACCAGACCGCCATGCGCTACTGGGAGTCGACCGACTTCCGGCCCAGTGTGATACTGCGCACCAGCTCGGTGGAGGCTGTGCGCAGCATGGTGGCCAACGGTACCGGCGTAGCCATCCTGTCGGACCTGGTGTACCGCCCCTGGTCGCTGGAAGGACGGCGCATCGAGACCCTCTCCCTGACTGACGCGGTGCCGCCGATGAGCGTGGGCCTGGCCTGGCGCCGTGACCTGGAATTCAGCGAGCCGATGAAAGCGTTCCGCGAGTACTTCCGGCACTCCTTCCTGGCCCCGCAGCTGAGCAGCCCGCGCCGCTGAACCCGACCGCCACGCCGAGCTCAAAGCGATCACCCAACTCTCAAGGAGCCCCACGCAGTGCGTACCGAAGGATTTTTCGAGTGGCTCGGCCGGATCATCGGCACCGTCATTCGCTTCGTCGTTGATGTGCTGTCCGGCGTACTCAGCGGCGTCGGCCAGGCCATCAACGACTTTCTCAATGGCCTGGCGCGGGCCATCGGCATGGACGTTTCCTTTTTCAGCCTGATCTTCCTGGTCATCGGCCTGCTCCTGCTCTACGGCGCCGTCCGCGCCTTCATGCGCAAATCCATCATCGGCGGCCTGGTGCTGACCCTGCTGGGGCTGACGGTGATGAGCTGGCTGATCGTCTGAACCGCGTCCCAGGGAGGGGACCATGCACCCACTGCTCGCCCGGCTGCGGCCGTCCTGGCTTCGCCACACACCCGACTGTCTGCTCTGCCACGCCACTGGCGGTGACCTGCCCATCTGCACCGGCTGCGAGGCCGAACTGCCCTGGCTGGGCGGGCATTGCGTCATCTGCGCCCTGCCCTTGCCCACCGAAGGCCTGCCCTGCGGCGAGTGCCTGAAACGACCGCCACCCTTCGAACGGGTGGAGGCCCCCTGGCGCTACGCCTTCCCGGTGGACAGCCTGATCACCCGCTTCAAGCACCAGGGGCGCTGGCCTCTCGGCCGGCTGTTGGGGGAACTGCTTGCGCGCCACCTCGAACACGCTTTCGCCGAAGGCCTGCCGCGCCCTGCCGCCCTGCTGCCGGTCCCCCTCGCGGCGCCACGCCTGCGCCAGCGTGGCTTCAACCAGGCGCAGATGCTGGCCCGCTGGCTGGGCGATGAGCTGCGGCTTCCGCTGCGCAGCGACTGGCTGCTGCGCGTCGAGGACGGTCCGCCGCAGCAGGGCCTGGATGCCGCCGCCCGGCGCCGCAACCTGCGCCGAGCCTTCGCCCTGCACGAGCGGGCCGAGGTGCGCGGCCTGCACCTGGCGCTGGTGGACGATGTGCTGACCACGGGCACCACCGCCCACTTCCTCGCCCGCCTGCTGAAACGCGCCGGCGCGGCGCGGGTGGACGTCTACTGCCTGGCGCGCACGCCGCGCCCCGGCGACGCCTGAAGGCTTGACGCGGCGAAGCGCCGGGCGCAGCCTGCGCGCCAGAGCCCCAGACGAACCCGCGCCCATGAGCCTGACCAGCGCCCTCACCCAGCAACTCACCCGCCGCCCGCAGCGCCTGGCGCTGCTGGAGCAGATCGCCGTGCAAGGCTCCATCACCCGCGCGGCCAAGGCCGCGGGCCTGAGCTACAAGGCCGCCTGGGACGCCATCGACGAGTTGAACAACCTCGCCGAGAAGCCCTTGGTGGAGCGCTCGGTGGGCGGCAAGGGCGGTGGCGGCGCGCGGCTGACCGCCGAGGGCGAGCGCCTGCTGGCGCTCTACAAGCGCCTGGAAAGCCTGCAGGCACGCCTGCTGGAGTCCGCCGAGAGCGAACAGGACCTTGAGCTGCTGGGCCGCCTGATGCTGCGCACCAGCGCGCGCAACCAACTGAGCGGCCGCGTGCTCGGCATCCAGGCGCGGGGCCGCAACGACCTGGTGAGCGTCGAGCTGGCCGGCGGCGCGCGGCTCGACGCGCAGATCACCCACGACAGTACCGACAAGCTGGAACTGGCACCCGGACGCAGCGTCGTGGCCCTGATCAAGGCTGGCTGGCTGCGGCTGCAGCGACCGTCGGAACCGGCAGACGAAACCCAGAACCAGCTGCTGGGCCGGATCGAAGAAATCCTCGACGCCGCCGACGGCCCGAGCGAAGTGCGCATCGCCCTCGCCAGCGGCCAGACGCTTTGCGCCCTGGTCGAACGCGAGCGCCTGGCGCAGCTCGGCCTCGCGACCGGCGAAAGCGTGCGCGTCCAGTTCGCCCCCGGCCAGGTGCTGCTCGGCACCGCGCTCTGAGCCGGGCCGGGCGCGCGCGCCAGGCAAAGGGCGTAGACTGGGCGCCTCACTGCCGGAGCCGCCCATGTCCCACCCCTTCGATGACCTCACCCCCGACCTGGTACTGGACGCAGTGGAAAGCCTCGGCTTTCTCAGCGATGCGCGGATACTCGCCCTCAACAGCTACGAGAACCGCGTGTACCAGGTTGGCATCGAGGGTACCGAGCCGCTGATCGCCAAGTTCTACCGGCCGCAGCGCTGGAGTGATGCGGCCATACGCGAAGAACACGCCTTCAGTGCCGAACTGGCCGAGTGCGAAGTGCCCGTGGTCGCCCCCCTGCTGCAAGGTGGGGACAGCCTGTTCGAGCATGGCGGCTTCCGCTTCGCGCTCTTCCCCCGCCGGGGCGGGCGCGCACCGGAACCGGGCAACATGGACCAGCTCTACCGCCTTGGCCAACTGCTCGGCCGCCTCCATGGGGTGGCTGTCACCCGGTCTTTCGAACACCGCGAAACCCTGGCGGTGGACAATTTCGGCCACCAGTCCCTGGCCACCCTGCTGGAAGGCAACTTCATTCCGCGCAGCCTCCTGCCCGCCTACGAGTCAGTGGCCCGCGACCTGCTCAAGCGCCTGGACCAGCTGTTCGCCGAGGTGCGCTACCAGCCAATCCGCCTGCACGGCGATTGCCACCCCGGCAACCTGCTGTGCCGTGACGAGGTGTTCCATGTGGTCGACCTGGACGACTGCCGCATGGGCCCGGCGGTGCAGGATCTGTGGATGATGCTGGCCGGCCCGCGCCAGGAACGCCTCGGCCAGCTCTCCGAACTGGTGGATGGCTACCAGGAATTCCACGACTTCGACCCGCGCGAACTGCCTCTGATCGAGGGGTTGCGCAGCCTGCGCCTGATGCACCACAGCGCCTGGATCGCCCGCCGCTGGGACGACCCGGCCTTCCCCATGCACTTCTCCTGGTTCGGCAGCGAACGCTACTGGGGCGACCAGATCCTCACCCTGCGCGAGCAGTTGGCGGCGCTGGATGAAGAGCCGTTGCGTCTGTTCTGAGCCCACCCGGCGGCGACCAATCCTGTAAGGGGCGAATTCATTCGCCAAGGGCTGCGCAGCTGCCCCCGGGAAGCCCCGCAGGGCGGACCTGCGGCCCGCTTGGCGATTGAAATCGCCCCTACAGAAAAGCAGCTCCCGATCTACGAATCGCTCACCGTAAAGAACCCCTTACGCCTTCCGCTTGCACAGCCTTGCGGAAAAAACCTGAGCACACAGACAAGCCAGGGCGACGCCAACTAGAATGTCGCACCACTCGTTAGCTGCCTAAGCAAGGACATTCCATGGCCACCGCCGACCCGCGCCGCGGGTACATCCTGGGGCTCACCGCCTACATCATCTGGGGACTCTTTCCGCTCTACTTCAAAGCCATCCAGAGCGTTCCGGCGCTGGAGATCATCGTCCACCGCGCGCTCTGGTCCGCCCTCTTCGGCGCGGCCCTGCTGCTGGTCTGGAAGCACCCCGGATGGCTGCGGGAACTGCGCGAAAACCCGAAGCGCTTCGGCATACTCGCCGCCAGCGGGATACTCATCGCGAGCAACTGGCTGATCTACGTCTGGGCGGTGAACAACGGGCGGATGCTGGAGGCGAGCCTCGGCTACTACATCAATCCGCTGGTGAACGTGCTGCTGGGGATGCTGATCCTCGGCGAGCGCCTGCGCCGCCTGCAGTGGTTCGCCGTACTGCTGGCGGCCATTGGCGTGGCCCAGCAGATCTGGCAGGTGGGTGCGCTGCCCTGGGTATCCCTGGCCCTGGCGCTGACCTTCGGTTTCTACGGGCTGATCCGCAAGCAGGCCCCGGTCAGGGCCCTGCCCGGCCTGGTGGTGGAAACCTGGCTGCTGCTACCGCTGGCCATCGGCTGGCTGCTGCTGACCCCAAGTGCCAGCTCCGCCCAGGCGAGCTTCTGGTCAAGCCCCGAGGCCCTCTGGCTGGTCGCCGCCGGCCCCATCACCCTGGTGCCCCTGGTGAGCTTCAACGCCGCGGCGCGCCACCTGCCCTACACCACCCTGGGCTTCCTCCAGTACATCGCGCCGACCCTGGTGATGCTGCAGGCGATCTTCCTCTTCGGCGAGCACTTCGACCCGAGCAAACTCCTGGCCTTCGCCTTCATCTGGGCGGGCCTGGCCATCTACAGCGTCGACGCCTGGCTCACCCTGCGGCGCAACGCCTGAAGCCCGCCCCCGCGGTGGATCGATGAAGCGAGATCCACCCTACAAAGGCCGGAACCCGGCGGGTGGAAATCCGCGCGGCGGATTTCCACCGTCGGGAACCATGCACTGGCCCCTCACTTCTCCTTGTGCAGGTTCAGCTCCACCATCAGCTCGTCTGCCAGGCTCTCCAGCTTGGCCTGCAGCACGTCCAGTGACAGCGTCAGGGGCACCGCCAGCACCGCCTCGGCGTGGAACAGCGGCTCACTGCTCATGGGCGCCGGCATCACCTCGGTGACCAGGCTTTCCAGGTTGACCCCCAGTTCCGTCAGCAGCCGGGTGATATCACGGACGATCCCCGGCCGGTCGTTGCCCACCAGGTCCAGCAGAATCGGTTTCCAGGTGCAGGCCGGCTCGATGCCGCTCTGCGCCAGCATCACGCGGATGCCATGGGCACTCAGCCCCTGCAGCCCCTCCACCAGTTCGTCATAGCCTTCGGCCGGCACTGCCACCCGCAGTATCCCGGCGAACTGCCCGGCCATGCGCGACATGCGGCTCTCCAGCCAGTTGCCGCCGTGGGCGGCGATGCACTGCGCGACGCGTTCCACCAGCCCGGGCTGGTCCGCCGCAATGACCGTCAATACCAGATGATCCACGCTCGACTCCTTATGTTGGCAAACAGCGCCGGACCTCAGATGAGGCTCAGCCAGTACGTGTAGAACAGGTCGTCCTGCTTGTAACCCAGCCGTTCATAGAGTGCCTGGCCGGCCAGGTTGGTCTTCGCGGTTTCCAACTGGATGCCGCAGGCGCCGCTACGTTCGGCATGGGCGCGGGCGGCGTTCATCAGCGCCTCCCCCACACCCCGGCGCCGGACAGTGGGCACTACATAAAGATCGCTCAACAACCAGGCCGGTGCCAGCGCCAGCGACGAGAGAAAGGGATAGAGCTGGGTGAATCCCAGGGCCGTGCCGGCGTCGTCGCGGGCGATGAAGAGTGTCGAGTCGCCCTGTTCCAGGCGCCGTTCGAGGAACGCGCGGACTTCATCTAGTGGCCGCGGCACCTGGTAGAACTCCAGGTAGCCGCAGAACAGCGCGGCAAGATCATCAAGATCGGCGAAGGTGACGGCATGTACGGGCATGACGGGCTCCGGAGCGAATTGCGGGGAGTATAGGAAAACCCCGGAAAACCACCGCAAAGCCCCATGCGACGGCCTGTCGCAGTTCCGCCGAAAAATAAATCGTGTACATTTTTCAGATTTAACTGGAACAATGCGCCAGTTTTTTGAGAACATTCTGCACGCCGTCGTGACCGTAAACCAGCTTTTAGTCGCATAGCGACGCGACCCCACTGATTTTCACGACGGCTTCATGTAGTATGCCGCGCTTCGGACTACAAGAAGGGAAACCCCCGGTCCGAGCGGATATTGAGCAGAGTGAGGCAAGCAATGACTGAGCGCGTTCAAGTCGGTGGCCTTCAGGTCGCCAGAGTCCTGTTCGACTTCGTGAACAACGAAGCCATCCCTGGAACCGGCATTGCGGCCGAGAAGTTCTGGGCCGGTGTGGAAGCCGTCATCAACGACCTGGCTCCGAAGAACAAAGCCCTCCTCGCCAAACGCGATGAACTGCAGGCCAAGATCGACGCCTGGCATCAGGCGCGTGCCGGCCAGGCTCACGATGCCGTGGCCTACAAGGCGTTCCTCCAGGAGATCGGCTACCTGCTGCCGGAACCGGCCGACTTCCAGGCCACCACCCAGAATGTCGACGAAGAGATCGCCCGCATGGCCGGCCCGCAGCTGGTGGTTCCGGTGATGAACGCGCGCTTTGCCCTGAACGCCGCCAATGCCCGCTGGGGCTCGCTCTACGACGCGCTGTATGGCACCGACGCCATCAGCGAAGAAGGCGGCGCCGAGAAGGGCAAGGGCTACAACAAGGTTCGCGGTGACAAGGTGATCGCCTTCGCCCGCGCCTTCCTCGACGAAGCCGCGCCCCTGGAAGGCGCCTCCCACGTCGACGCCACCGCCTACGCCGTGAAGAACGGCCAACTGGCCGTGACCCTGAAGAACGGCAGCGAGGCCGGCCTGAAGAACGCCGGCCAGTTCATCGCCGTCCAGGGCGATGCCGCCAAGCCTGCCGCCGTGCTGCTGAAGAACAACGGCCTGCACTTCGAAATCCAGATCGATGCGTCCAGCCCCATCGGCCAGACCGACGCCGCCGGCGTGAAAGACGTGCTGATGGAGTCCGCCCTGACCACCATCATGGACTGCGAAGACTCCGTAGCCGCCGTCGACGCCGACGACAAGGTCGTGGTCTACCGCAACTGGCTGGGCCTGATGAAGGGCGACCTGGCTGAATCCGTCAGCAAGGGCGGCCAGACTTTCACCCGCACCATGAATCCGGACCGCGTCTACACCAAGGCCGATGGTTCGGAGCTGACCCTGCATGGCCGCTCCCTGCTGTTCGTGCGCAACGTCGGTCACCTGATGACCAACCCGGCCATCCTCGACGCCGCCGGCAACGAAGTGCCGGAAGGCATTCAGGACGGCCTGTTCACCGGCCTGATCGCCCTGCACAACCTGAAGGGCAACACCAGCCGCAAGAATACCCGCACCGGCTCCATGTACATCGTCAAGCCGAAGATGCACGGCCCGGAAGAAGTGGCCTTCGCCACCGAGATCTTCAGCCGCGTCGAAGACGTCCTCGGCATGCCGCGCAACACCATGAAGGTCGGCATCATGGACGAAGAGCGCCGCACCACCATCAACCTCAAGGCCTGCATCAAGGCCGCCGCCGAGCGCGTGGTGTTCATCAACACCGGCTTCCTCGACCGCACCGGTGACGAGATCCACACCTCCATGGAAGTCGGCGCCGTGGTGCGCAAGGGCGCCATGAAGAATGAGAAGTGGATCGGTGCCTACGAGAACAACAACGTTGACGTCGGCCTGGCCACCGGCCTGCAAGGCAAGGCGCAGATCGGCAAGGGCATGTGGGCCATGCCGGACCTGATGGCCGCCATGCTCGAGCAGAAGATCGGCCACCCCATGGCTGGCGCCAACACCGCCTGGGTACCCTCGCCGACCGCCGCCACCCTGCACGCGCTGCACTACCACAAGGTCGACGTGTTCGCCCGCCAGGCCGAGTTGGCCAAGCGCGCCCCGGCCTCGGTGGACGACATCCTGACCATCCCGATGGCGCCGAACACCAACTGGACCGCCGAAGAGATCCAGAACGAACTGGACAACAACGCCCAGGGCATCCTTGGTTATGTAGTGCGCTGGATCGACCAGGGCGTCGGCTGCTCCAAGGTGCCGGACATCAACGATGTCGGCCTGATGGAAGACCGCGCCACCCTGCGCATCTCCAGCCAACTGCTGGCCAACTGGCTGCGCCATGGCGTAGTCAGCCAGGCACAGATCGTCGAGAGTCTGGAGCGCATGGCCGCAGTGGTCGACCGCCAGAACGCCAACGACCCGCTGTACCGTCCGATGGCGCCGAACTTCGAAGGCAACGTGGCCTTCCAGGCCGCGCTGGAACTGGTGGTGGAAGGCACCAAGCAGCCCAACGGCTACACCGAGCCGGTCCTGCACCGTCGTCGCCGCGAGTTCAAGGCGAAGAACGGTCTGTAAGGCCAGACCTCAAAAAAAAACCGCCCTTCGGGGCGGTTTTTCTTTGTGTGGCTGCCGGCTTCATTTGTAGGGGCGAATTCATTCGCCAAGCAGGTCGCAGACCTGCCATTCGGACCTCCAGGAGGCAGCTTCGCCGCCCTTGGCGAATGAATTCGCCCCTACCGAGAAACCGTCCCGGATCACATTGCCGAAGACATAAAAAAACCGCCTGTCCCTGGCGGTTTCTTATGCGCTCTTCAGCGCGATGACTTTGGCTTTGGCCTTCGTTTTCGCCGGTCTGGGTCGCACCTGGGGTGGCGGGGCCTTGGGTTCGGGCGGGGCGCCCAGCTCGTTGCGCACCAGGTTGACCAGGCGGCTCATGTCCACTGGCTTGAGCAGGAAGTCCACCACCTTCATGTGCATCGCCTCGATGGCGTCCTGCACATCGGCATTGCCGGAAACGATGATGACCGGCAGGGTCGCCCGCGCCGACTGGCGCACCTGGCGCACCAGTTCCAGGCCGCTGCCGCATTGCATGTGGAGTTCGGTGATCATCAGGCCGATGGAGGGCCGTGTCACCAGAAGCGCCAGGGCCTGCTCGCCGCTTTCGGCGGTGATGCACGGGATGCCCTTGGCGACCAGCGCATCGGCCAGGAGATCGCGTCCGGCCTCGTCGTCGTCCACCAGCAGAACGCTGGGCGGCGCATCGGGCACGCGCATGATCTCATCAAGCGCTTGCAGCTCGGCCTCGCTCAGCAGGTCACCGTAACTCATGGGGTTCTTCCTCGATGGGGCCTTCCCTAGCAGGCCCAACTCCCCTCGCTAATAAGCTTTAGCACGGGGCACGGAGGTCGGATGCGCAAAATGCACGCAAGTTCCCATCCAGAATGCAGCATCCGCCGAACGGTAGCGTTTTGCCCCTGCCCGCCGACGGCTTGCCAATGCTTAGACTTACGTCCAATTTGTCCCACCGGCTGCCCAGCGCAGCATGATCCATCCAACAAGAACAGCAGGCAGGTCCATGAACAAGGCAGATGCCTTTGCCCAGGCCGGCAAGCAGGCGGTGATGCAGAACATCCACGGCACCATGGAGTTCCTGCAGAAATATCCGCCTTTCAACCAGATGGAAAGCGCCCACCTCGCCTTCCTCGTCGAGCACTGCCTGCTGCGTTTCTATGCCGCCGGCGAATCCATCATCAAGCCCCAGGACGGGCCGGTGGAGCACTTCTATATCGTCAAGCAGGGCCGGGTCGTGGGCGAACGGCCCCACTCGGCGCGACGCGGCACCGAGACCACCTTCGAGATCGCCAGCGGCGAGTGTTTCCCCCTGGCCGCCCTGCTCGGCGAACGCGCCACCCGTACCGAACACCTGGCCGGCGAAGACACCTTCTGCCTGCTCCTGGGCAAGGCCGCCTTCATCAAGCTGTTCGCCCTCTCCAACCCCTTCCGCGACTTCGCCCTGCGCGGGGTCAGCAGCCTGCTCGACCAGGTCAACCAGCAGGTGCAGCTGCGTGCAGTGGAAACCCTCGGCGCGCAGTATTCCCTCGACTCCCGCCTCGGCGAACTGGCGGTGCGCCAGCCCATCTCCTGCCTGCCGCAACTGCCGCTGCGAGACGCCGTGCGGCTGATGCACGAGCAGCAAGTGGGCAGCATCGTCATCGTCGACGCCCGGCAGCGCCCGCAAGGCATCTTCACCCTGCGCGACCTGCGCCGGGTGATCGCCGACGCCAGCGCCGACCTGGCCCAGCCCATAGCCGAGGTCATGACCCAGGCGCCCTTCCACCTGCCACCCGAGGCCAGCGCCTTCGATGCCGCCCTGGCCATGACCGAGCGCCATATCGCCCATGTCTGCGTGGTGCAGGACGAACGCCTGCTGGGCGTGGTATCGGAGCGCGACCTGTTCTCCCTGCAGCGGGTCGACCTGGTGCACCTGGCGCGCACCATTCGCCACGCCGGGCGGGTCGAAACCCTGGCTGCCCTGCGGGGCGAGATCCAGCGCCTGGTGGACAACATGCTCGCCCACGGCGCCAGCTCCACCCAGATCACCCGCATCATCACCCTGCTCAACGACCACACCGTATGCCGGGTGATCGAGCTCACCCTCGAGGAAATGGGTGATCCGGGCATTCCCTTCACCTGGCTCTGCTTCGGCAGCGAGGGACGCTGCGAGCAGACCCTGCACACCGACCAGGACAACGGCATCCTCTTCGAGGCGACCGGCGCAGCCGAGGCCGCGGCTATCCGCGGGCGCCTGCTGCCGCTCGCCGAACGCATCAACCAGTCCCTGGCGCAATGCGGTTTCGAGTTGTGCAAGGGCGGCATCATGGCCGGCAACCCGCAGCTCTGCCTGTCCCGCACTGAATGGAGCCGGCGCTTCGCCGGCTTCGTACGCGAGGCCACGCCGGAAAACCTGCTGGGTTCGAGCATCTACTTCGACCTGCGCGCCGTCTGGGGCCCCACCGAGGGTTGCGAGGCGCTGCAGCGCGAACTGCTGGTGCTGGTGGCGGACAACAGCATTTTCCAGCGCATGCTGGCCGACAATGCCCTGCGCCAGCGTCCGCCGGTGGGCCGTTTCCGCGATTTCGTGGTGGCCCGCAAGGGTGCCGAGAAGGACACCCTCGACCTCAAGGTCCAGGGCCTGACACCCTTTGTCGACGGTGCCCGTCTCCTCGCACTGGCCCACGGCATCAGCGCCTGCAATACCCTGGAGCGCTTGCGCCAGCTGGTGGAGCGGGACGTGGTGGATGCCCAGGACGGCGCCGCCTACGAGGAGGCCTACCACTTCATCCAACTGACCCGCATGCAGCAGCATCAGCACCAGGCACGGCAAGGGCTGCCCTATTCCAACCGGCTCGACCCGGACAGCCTCAACCACCTGGACCGGCGCATCCTGCGCGAGTCATTCCGCCAGGCCCAGCGCCTGCAATCCAGCCTGGCGCTACGCTACCAGCTATGAACGTATTTCCCTGGTTCACCCGCCGCACCCCACTGGCCGCGGAACTCGCCGCCCGTCGCGACCGCCTGCCCGATCCCCAGCCACTGGATGACCGGCCCCTGCGGGATCAGCGCTTCGTGGTACTGGATCTGGAAACCAGTGGCCTGAACATGAGCCGCGACCTGGTGCTGTCCATCGGCGCGGTGAGCATCCATGACGGCGCCATCGACCTGGGCAGCCAGTTCGAATGCACCCTGCAGCGCGATACCGGCAGACTCAGCGCCAGCGTGCTGATCCACGGCATCGCCCCGAGCGAGCTGGCCGCCGGCGTCGAACCGGCCGAAGCCATGCTGGGATTCATGGAGTTCCTCGGGGACAGCCCGCTGCTGGCGTTCCACGCCACCTTCGACCAGCGCATGCTCGGCCGCGCCCTCAAGCAGGACCTCGACCATCGCCTGCGCCACAATTTCCTCGACATCGCCGAACTGGCGCCCCTGCTCTGCCCCGAGGCGGGGATTCGCAATGGCGGCCTGGACGAATGGGTGGACTACTTCGGTCTGCAGGTCCAGCAGCGCCACAACGCCAGCGCCGATGCCCTGGTCACCGCCGAGATCGCGCTGATCCTGTTCAGCCGGGCTCGCCGCCAGGGGCTGGAAAGCCCGGCGGCGCTGGCATCCGCCCTGACCAAGTGGCAGCGCCGGCAACAGGCTCCCGCCTTCTGACCCTCCCGACAGCCAGTAATTGCGGCCACTGCCCGGTCTTTGCGATCATTCGCGAATCGTTCTCGCTTTGATTTAGCTTATTGGGTTGTACCGGGGGATGCGGTGACTGTTGGGGACTCCACTAACCACCAGATGGTGGAACTGCTCTATCGCGATCACCGCGCCTGGCTGTTCGGCTGGCTGCGCAAGAACCTGAGCTGCCCGCAACGTGCCGAGGACCTCGGCCAGGACACCTTCGTGCGCCTGCTGAACAAGCCGGAACAGCTGCGCTTGCGCGAGCCGAGGGCGCTGCTCGCCACCATCGCCCGTGGCTTGATGATCGACCACTTTCGCCGCAGCGCCCTGGAGCGGGCCTACCTCGACGAGCTGGCCCTGGCCCCCGAAGAAGTCCAGCCCAGCCTGGAAGACCAGGCCCTCGCCCTGGAAACCTTGCGCGAGATCGATCGCCTGCTCGGCAAGCTGTCCGCCAAGGCCCGCGCCGCGTTCCTCTACAACCGCCTGGACGGACTGGCCCACGCCGAGATCGCCGAGCGCCTCGGCGTCTCCGTGCCGCGTGTACGCCAGTACCTCGCCCAGGGCCTGCGCCAGTGCTACATCGCCCTCTACGGGGAGCCGGCATGAACAGCGGCCCGGTTTCCGCGCGGGTCCTGGACGAAGCCATTGGCTGGCAGCTCCGCCTTGGCTCAGGCGAAGCCGGCGATCAGGAGCGCCACGCCTTCGACCGCTGGCACGCCGCGCACCCGGAACATGCCCGCGTCTGGGCCCAGCTCGGCGCCCTCGACGCCCACCTGGCCCCGGCCGCGCCGGCCCCCGCCCGCCGTGCCCTGCTGCGCGCTGACGACCAGGCGCGCCGGCGCCTGCAGCGCGTCGGTCGCGGTTTGGCGGGCATGTTCCTGCTGGCCGGCCTGAGCCTCGGCCTGCTCGCCCAACTGCGTCCGCTCGGTGATTTCCTCGCCGACGAGATGACCGCCAGCGGCGAGCAACGCGAACTGCAACTGGCCGATCGCACCCGCGTCCGCCTGAACAGCCGCAGCGCCCTGGACATCGACTTCAACGCCGAGCAGCGGCGGATCATCCTGCGCAGCGGTGAAATCCTCGTGGAAACCGGTCACGGCGATCCTCGCCCCTTCGTGGTCGCCACGGGGGACGGCGACCTGCGCCCGCTGGGTACCCGCTTCCTGGTGCGTCGCGAGGCCGAGGGCACGCGACTGGTCGTCCTGCGCTCGGCGGTGGCGGCCCATCCGGCTCGGGCCGACGATCAACGCATCATCCGTGAAGGCCAGCAGGTCCTGATGCACGGCCATGCACTGGAAGCAACCAAGGCCGCGCCGCCGGCCGCGGGCGCCTGGAGCCGGGGCATGCTGGTGGTGGATGACGTACGCCTGGCCGACCTGCTGGAGAGCCTCGGCGAGTACCGCCGCGGCTACCTGGGCGTCGATCCGGCCATTGCCGACCTGCGCATCAGCGGCAGCTTCCCGCTGCACGACAGCGACCGCGCCTTGGCCGCCCTGCCGCCGAGCCTTCCGGTGAGGATCGCGCGCTACAACGACTGGTTCGTGCGGGTGGTGCCGAGGGAATAGGTCGCCCTCCCTTTTCATTTGCAGAGCACAGGCCGTTCGGAGGTATTTTCGAACCCTGGGCGACCATTCGGCGTCGATTGTGGAGGAACCTGCGACTCGGAGGTCGCCGCCATGATCCGCACATTCGCCCTTGCCCTCTGTACCGCCCTGCTCTGCGGGACGGCCTGGGCAGCCGACGTCACCTACTACCCCGTGCCGACGGGAACCGGCCCGCGCGACGTGGCGCCGGCCACCGATGGACGCGTCTGGTTCACGGCCCAGCGCCTGGGCTGCGTCGGCCTCCTCGACCCCATGACCGGCCAGAGCCAGCTGATCCCCCTGGGTGTCGGTTCATCGCCACGAACCCTGGTGGTCGACCAGGAAGGAGCGGCCTGGATCACCGACCCGGGCCTCGACGCGCTGGTGCGGGTCGACCCCACCGACCTCTCGGTACGCAGCTTCCCCGTCAATGGCACGGTGACCGGCACCGGCCTGGAAGGCATCGCCCTGGATCGTGACGGCGATCTCTGGTTCACCGGCCAACGCGGCTTTATCGGCCGTTTCAAACCGGCCACCGGCAGTGTGGAAATCTGGCCGGCGCCGGGCGGTCCCGGCCCCGACGGCATCACGGTGACGCCCAGTGGCGAGGTCTGGTACGCCAACCAGCATGCCCGCCATATCGCCCGCATCGACCCGACCACCGGCCACGCCCAGGTGGTCGCGATACCAGACGACAGCGCCGGGCCACGCCTGATCTGGGGCGATTCGCGCGGCACGCTGTGGGTCAGCGAGGCCGGGAATGGTCGACTCAGCCGGTTCGACCCGCTGGGGGAAACCTGGAGCAGTTGGCCGCTCCCCGGCGGCAACGCCGATGCCCATGCCCTCTACGTCGACGATCAGGAGCGGGTCTGGCTGAGCGATTTCCGCGCCAATGCCATCCTGCGCTTCAATCCGTTCAGCCGCCTCTTCGCCAGCTTCCCCAGCGACAGACCCGGCGCCCAGGTGACGCAGCTGTCCGGCCGCACGGGCGAAGTCTGGGGCGCGGAGTCGGCCCAGGACAGGCTGGTGATGATCCGCTACTGAGTCGTGCGGCGCGCGTTTCCCTGTGGGGGCGAATTCATTCGCTGAGGGCAGCGAAGCTGCCCATTGCCCAAGCCTCGCAGGGCAGCCCTTCGGCCTGCTTGGCGAATGAATTCGCCCCTACATGCCCGGCTGCAATCGAATGCGGTATAACTGCGCCAATAGACCGCTGCATCCGTCGAGGGACCCCGCATGAGCGCCAGCCAGACCCTGTTCTTCTCCCCCACCTCACCCTACGTTCGCAAGGTCATGGTGCTGCTCCACGAAACCGGCCAGCTGGACAGCGTCACCCTTCACGGCGTCACCCTGACCCCGCTGAACCCCAGCGCCGAGGTGAACGAACACAACCCCGCCGGCAAGATTCCCGCACTGCTGCTGGCCGACGGCAGCGTGCTGCACGACAGCCGGGTGATCCTCGACTACTTCGATCACCAGCACAGCGGCGAGCCGCTGATCCCCCGCGACGGGCCGACACGCTGGCGGCGCCTGACCCTGGCCTCGCTTGCCGACGCGGTGCTGGATGCGGCGATCCTGGTGCGCTACGAAACCTTCCTGCGCCCCGAGGACAAACGCTGGGACGACTGGGTACTGGGCCAATGCAGCAAGATCGATCGCGCCCTGGAAACCTTCGAGCAGGCCGCCGACGAACTGGGCGACCGCTTCGATGTGGCCGCCATCAGCACCGCCTGTGCCCTGGGCTACCTGGACTTCCGCATGCCCGACCTGAACTGGCGACGTGACTGCCCCAAACTGGCGACCTGGTACTCAACCACCAGCCAGCGGCCGTCGTTGCAGGCCACGGCGCCGACGCACTGATTCCAACCCATCGCGCAGGCGGGGCAGGCTGGCGCTGAACAGCCTGTCCAGCTCCGCCGCCAGCTTCGCCCCGCATTCCTGGTCCTCACGCAACCCCACCCGCCTCAATTGCCGCTCCCCGGCTGGGCGCGGCCGACGCCATACCAGTCCAGCTTGCGGGTGAGCACCATCACACAGGCGAGCAGTCCGAACACCAGCAGCGAGCCCATCAGCAGTGCGTAGTCCTCGGCGCTGAGCAGGCCGTAGAGCATCCCGTAAAGCGCCGCCAGGGCCAGGGTGAAGCCGGCGCCGCGCAACCAGCTGTGCAGCACATGGCTGACGTAGAAGCCCACCAGCGACACACAGGCCGAGGCCGAGATCGCGAAGGCCAGGGCAAACTCCAGGTGCTCGGAAAGCGACAGCAGGAGCAGGTAGAAGAACGCCAGGGCCAGGCCCACCAGGCCGTACTGCACGGGATGAACCGCCAGGCGCTTGAGCACCTCCACCAGGAAGAAGCCGGCGAAGGTCAGGGCGACGAACAGCAGGGCGTATTTGATCGCGCGATCGGTCTTCAGGTACTGGTCCACCGGATCGACGAAGCTCACTCCGAAGTCCCGCGAATTGAAGGCATTGCACTGGCTGCCAGCTACGCATTCGGCGAGCGCCTCCTGCAGGTTGGTGGCGAAGAAGCTGGTCTGCCAGATCGCATTGAACCCCTTGGCGCCGATGCTGCGTTCACTGGGCAGGAATTCACCGATGAAGCTCGGGTGCGGCCAGGAGGAGGTCAGCTCCACCCGCGAATCGCGGCCCACCGGGGTGATGCTCAAGCTGGAGGTGCCCTGCAGCTTGAGCTCGAAGGCGAAGTCCAGGTTCTGCGCAACGTTCGCCTGCAGCGGCGCCAGGACAACGTGCACACCGCCGTCGAGCAGACGGTCGCCACTGCCGGGCTGGAAGTCCAGGGTCTGGCCGTTCAGGCGCAGCGTGAGGGCATTGCCGATGCCGCGGATATCGCTGATGCCCACCGCCAGAAAGGGCTGCTCGAAACGGTAGTCCGCCAGGTCCCGGTCGATGCCATAGTTGGCCGGCACCCGGAGCTGCCCGCTGACCTGGCTGTCGCTCTTGTACAGCCGCGCCTTGTAGATGCCCCGGGCACGCTGCTCGGTCTCCACGGTGCCGGTCAGGTTGAAACGCTCGGGCAGGAAGTAGAGCCGGCCGCTCACCTCACGCTCCTCAAGGCGGCGCTGACCAGTCTGCTCGTAGGTCTTCCATTCGCGAATCGTGCGCTTGTAGGGCACCACCAGGATGGGCCCGGTGATCCGTTGGCTGTAGCTGGAACTGCGGGCGACGTTGGCCAGCACGCCGTCGCGCGCGGCCTGACGCTCGTCGATCAGGCCGTCGATCAGCATCAGCGGAATCATCAACAGCAGCATCAGCAGGGCGATGGTGCCCAGCTTGAAACCCAGGGTACGGGTCATGGCGACTCTCCTTGTGTTGGGATAGCGAGAGTCTGCAGGGCCCGTCGGGTGGGTTTATGGAGGCTTCATGGAGATTGTGTGGGGATTGGGGCGGGGCGCTTTTCCTGTAGGGGCGAATTCATTCGCCAAGCAGGCCGAAGGTCTGCCCAGCGGGCTCCATCGGGGCAGCTGCGCTGCCCTTGGCGAATGAATTCGCCCCTACAATGAATTCGCCCCCACAAGGTAACCATCGCTAAGCGGGCAGCATCACGCCCCGCGAATGTACTGCTCCAGGTGATGGATCAGGCTTTCCTGCTCGGCGGTGATGTCCCGCACCAGGTCGCGGATGGAGAGCAGACCCACCAACTTGCCGTTGTCCAGCACCGGCAAGTGCCGCAGGTTCTTCTCGGTCATCAGCTGCATGCAGTACTGATTGCTGTCGCGCAGGGTCACCACGAAGAGGTTGGAGGTCATCACCTCTTCGATGGTGGTGGCGTAGGCCGAGCGTTCCAGGGCGGCGACCCGGCGCACGAAGTCGCGCTCGGTGACGATGCCCACCAGCTCGCCACCCTTCATCACCACCAGCGCGCCGATGTCCTTCTCGGCCATCAGCAGGGCGGCTTCCAGTACGGTGGTCGTGGGCTCCACGCTGAAGATCCGGGTATGGGACTTGGCTTTGAGAATCTCGGCGACTGTTTTCATCCGGCAGCTCCTTGAAGGGCCTGTGTTTCTTGTAGACGAAGCTCGACGCTGTGCGTCAGTGCCAAATCAAGAATCAAGCCAAAACCTGGTTACAAGGTGGAGACGCCCGTCGAAAGTCGGGGCGCCGTCCTGGTCAATTTATAGCCGAAGGCGGATGCGACCGGCGTCGCCGGGCGGCGGCCGCATATCAATCCGCGACGACTGGAAGTCGCAGACAGGATTCCACGCCGCCCTCGCGGTTCACCACCCGCAGCTCGCCGCCGTGGAGCCCGGCCACTTCCTGCACAAAATTGAGGCCGAGCCCCGTGCTCTTGCGCCCCGTTGCGGGGCGCGGCAGGGAGTAGAAGCGCTCGGTCAGGCGCGGCAGGGCGAATTCGGGGATGGCCTCGCCCTGGTTGTACAGCCGCAGCTCCAGCCAGGCGCCCTGCCGCTCGGCGTCCAGCCGCAGCAGGCCACCGGCCGGGGTGAAATCCAGGGCATTGTCCAGCAGGTTGGCCAGGGCCTGGCCAAGCAGGAAGCGTTCGCCCAAGGCGCACAGTCCTGGTGCGATCCGGTTCTCCACCTTGAGGCCGGCCGCCTCGATACGCGCCGCCTGGGCTTGCAGCAGCGTCTCGGCCAGCTCGCGCAGGGCCACCGGCACCCGCTCTTCCAGCCCCTGGCGCTGCTCCACCCGGGCCAGGTTGAGCAGGCGGTCGACCAATTGCTGCAAGCGCGCCCCCTCGTTGCCGATATTGGCCACGAAGCGCTGCCGCTGCGCCGCCGGCATATCCCCTTCCAGCAGCTCGGCGGCACCACGGATGGCCGCCAGCGGGCTCTTCAGCTCGTGGGTCAGGGTGTGTACGTAGCGCTCGACATAGGCTTTGCCTTCCAGCTGGGTACGCATCCGCTCGACGGCAGTGGCCAGCTGACGCAGTTCGCCGCCGCTCATGCCCGGCAGCTCGGCGCGCTGGCCCTCGCTCACCGCCTGGGCGTAGTCGCGCAGGCGCCGCAGCGAGTGGCTGAGCCACCAGGAGAGCAGCCCGCCCAGCAGCAGTCCAAGGCCGATCAGGCCGGCACCGAGCCAGGCCAGGCGCCGCTGCGAGCGCTCGATGTAGGGCTGCAGCGAGGTATTGGGCTTGGCGACCGAGACGACACCGATGATCCGCTCGCCGTCGCGGATCGGGGCGGCCACGTACATGACCGAGGAATCCGGATCGTTCGGGTCCTCGCGGGTGGAACGGGCGCCGTACTGGCCGCGCAGGGTCAGGTAGACGTCGTTCCAGCGCGAATAGTCCTGGCCCACCGCCACGTCGCTGGAGTCCAGCAGCACCACGCCGCGGGCGTCGGTGACGTAGATACGGTGGTTGACCCGGGTCTTGCGCACGCCCCAGATGTCCGCCCCCGGCTGGCGCTGGCCGTAGGCACGCAGCAATTCGGGAAGCCGACTCCGGTTCAGGGTCCCATCGCGCACCTGGTCACGGAGGATTTCCGCCAGCAGGTTGGCGGTATCCACCAGGGTCTCCTCGGTGGACTGGCGCACGCCGGGGCGGATTTCGTCCATCACCGTACTCAGCACGAACCAGCCGGCCAGCCCGACGAAGAGGAAGTAGGCCAGGAAGATGCGCACGCCCAGGGGCATCAGGCGCGATCCGGCGAGTAGCTGTAGCCCAGGCCGCGATGGGTCTGGATGGCTTCGGCGGCCGGCGCCACCTGGCGCAGCTTGGCGCGCAGGCCCTTGATGTGGCTGTCGATGTTGCGCTCGTAGCCGACCTCGGCGGCCACGCCCAGGGCATCCAGCAATTGCTCGCGGCTGAATACCCGTTCGGGCTGCGCCAGCAGCGCCTGGAGCAGGCGGAACTCGTGGCGGGTGAGGCCCAGGGGCTGGCCGTGATAGTGGATGCGCACTCGTTCGGCGTCCACCTGGAATGGCCCGTTGGCCGCCAGGACGGGAGCCGGTGCGCGAGGTGCCGTGCGCTTGAGGATGGCCCGCACCCGCGCCGCCACCTCGCGCGGGCTGAACGGCTTCACCACATAGTCGTCGGCACCGATTTCCAGGCCGACGACCCGGTCGACCTCGGCATTGCGCGCGGTGAGGAACAGCACCGGCACCTCGGAGAAACGCCGCAGCGCCTTGCACAGCTCGAAGCCGCTGGTGTCCGGCAGGCCGACGTCGAGGATCACCAGGTCCACCGTCTGCTGGCGCAGCAGCTCCAGGGCCGAACCGCCCAGGCTCAGCCAGGTGGTGGCGTTGCCGTCGGCCTCCAGGGCGTAGACCAGGGTGTCGGCGATGGCGGCTTCATCTTCGACGATGAGGATATGGGGCATGGGCGTCCCGGCTCATGGAATTGAGGCCGAAATTGCCGCAAGGCCGCTACCTCGTCAATCAGCACTGCGGCTTGCCGGCGGTGAACTTGCGGCCAGGATAGACGGCGGCCTTGAACTCGCGCAGGGCCTTGGAGCCGATCAGCAGCGGGTAGTTGAAGCTGGATCGGTCGGTGAGGTTGACCTCCACCGTGCGCTTGACCCCGCCCAGGCACATTTCCATGTCCACCACCGGGCGCTTGGAAATCTCCGCCGAGGGCGCCTCGTCCTCATCGCCCAGCTCGTCGGCGCGGTTCTTGATCTTGCTGATCCGCGACAGGCGATGCTCGTACAGCGTGTCGTCGGCATCCTTGGTGGCCAGGCGGAAACGTACCCATTCTTCGCCGTCGCGCTTGAAGCGCTCGATGTCCTTGGCCGAGAGGGAAGCGGTAAGGGCGCCGGTGTCCATCTTGGCCTTGAAGGTCTGGCCGATCTCGGGCAGGCGCACGTATTCGTAGCGGCCGTAGAGGGTGGGTTCCTGGGCGGCAACAGCGGGCAGTGCCAGCAAGGCCAGCAGGGCAATCAGGGGTTTCAACACAGTGTCTCCTGGTTGAGGGGTACGGTTCTGGGACTGACCGGATGGGCAAAAGGTTCGCCATCGGCGAGGCAGCGGCTGCCCGGAAGCATACTCGCCCCCTGGCGGCGAGCAAGGCCCGGCCCCGGGAGGACCGCTCGTCGCGCCGCCGGCGACTGCGTATCATGGCGCACATCGCAAGCGGACGAGGAGCCGAGGAGCCATGCGGGCACTGCTGACCGGAATCGCCACCACGCTGCTGCTCTTGCTGAACACCCTGATCCTGATCGGCCCGATGCTGGCCATCGCCCTGCTCAAGCTCATCCTGCCGGGCCAGCGCCTGCGCGATACCTGCTCACGCGCAGTGATGTGGATCGCCGAAGCCTGGGCAGAGAACTGCAAGCGCATCTTCGCCGCCTTCACCCCCACCCACTGGGATATTCGCGGTGGCGACGGGCTGCGCAATGACAACTCCTACCTGGTCATCAGCAACCACCAGTCCTGGGTGGACATTCCCGCGCTGGTCCAGGCGTTCAATCGCAAGGCGCCCTACTTCAAGTTCTTCCTGAAGAAGGAACTGATCTGGGTGCCTTTCCTCGGCCTGGCCTTCTGGGCCCTGGACTATCCCTTCATGAAGCGCTACAGCAAGGCCTTCCTGGACAAGCACCCGGAAATGAAGGGCAAGGACCTGGAAATCACCAGGGCCGCCTGCGAGAAGTTCAAGCGCATGCCGGTGACTGTGGTGAATTACCTGGAGGGCACCCGTTTCACCCCCGTCAAACATGCCAACCAGGACTCGCCCTACCGGCACCTGCTGAAACCCAAGGCGGGCGGCGTGGCCTTCGTGCTGGCGGCCCTGGGCGAGGAGCTGGACGCCATCCTCGACGTCACCCTGGTCTACCCCGGCAAGGGCGTGCCGGGCTTCTGGGCGCTGCTCTGCGGCCGGGTCCCCCGGGTGGTCATGGATATCCGTACCCGCGAGCTGGACCCGGCCCTGTGGCAGGGCGATTACGAGAACGACGGGGAATTCCGCCAGTACGTGCAGGCCTGGGTCAGCCGGCTCTGGCAGGAGAAGGACGCGCGCATCGGCCAGTTGCGCGCGGAATTGCAGGGTTAGGCGCAAGGCCTACCCCGCAGCGCTTCAGGTCGACAGACCGTTCACCGGCGGCTGGTGCACGGGGGCCTGCTGGATGGGTGCCTGCTGGACCGGGGTCTGCTGGATCGGCGCCTGCTGCAACCCCGGGGTCACCGGCGGCACCGTCCACTTCCACAGGTTGCTCAGGCTCGCAATCAGGTCGTTGGCCATGCCCTGCTGGCCGAGGAAGGAGAGGATCAGCGGGGTGAAACGGCCGATCAGGCCACTGTCCATCCCCAGCGAACCGAAGGCCTGGCTCACATCCGCCATGTTGTTCATCTTCTGCCCGGCGAGCACGCCGGACTGACTGCCCAGGGCGTTGCCCGACTGCTGGCCGAGCAGGCCGCCGATACTGCTGAGCAGGCCCTGGGTATTGGGGTCGGTGAGCATGCCCACTCCCGGCACCGCCTGGTCCAGCTGGGCGAACTGATCCGCGGGAAGGTTGTTGCGCGCCAGGCCGAACAGCGCGGCCGCGCCACCCAGGGCCTGCTCCGGGGTGATCTGCAGTTGTCCACCCAGTTGCTCCAGCAAGGCCGCCGATTCCGCCGGCGCGATGCCCGGCCCCTGCTCCTGATGACTATCGGTCCCGCTTGCGGATGCAGCGGCGACGATGTCGCCCAGGGTAACGGCGAACACCGGACTGGCGGCCAGGCTGAGCAGGACGGCCAGGGTCAGGCTTCGGGGAGTGTGCATAGGTCGACCTCGTGGAAGAATCCGCGCCGGGACACTGCGTTCCGGCCGGTGAGCGGAGGCTCGGCAATATGACTGCGGGGATGGCCTCGGCGTTCCCGGCACTTTGTCGGCAGTTGCCATACCCGGCAGAGAACCTTGTAGGGGCGAATTCATTCGCCAAGCAGGCCGCAGGTCTGCCATGGAGTCCCAGCAGCCTCGAACTACCCTCACCCCCAGCCCCTCTCCCAGAGGGAGAGGGGAGCAGTCCGTGCCAGTTTCAGCATTTCTGTAGGAGCGAATTCATTCGCGAAGACGGGCTGCCGGCCTGCGCTGAACTAGCCTTCAAGAACCATCCTCTCCGGTCTATCGCCATGAGCGAAACCCGCCTTGCCGAACTCGATGCCGCCCTCCCGGGCCTGGCCCGCAAGATCCGCGTGCTGGAGGCCATCGCCTGGCCCGACGGCATCGAAGAGCGATTCCTCGCCGACTGGCGCGCCGGTCGTCCGCAGCTGCCCGAGGTCACCCTGGCCCCTCGGGACCACAGCGCCGATGTCGAAGCCCTGGAGTCCCTCGCCGGCCAGTGCGACACCGGCCACCCGGCCGGCGCCTTCCTCGCCGCCACCGCGCGCAGCTATGCCTGCGCCGGATGCATGCTGGGGGCCATCGGCACGCCGGCGTTCACCGACTATTCCGCGCGTCTCTACCAGCGCCCGGACCACTACTACGAACGGCAGCAGATGACGCCCCTGGATGCGGCGCGCTTCTTTCTCGACACCACCGACGCGCTGCTGGACAGCCGCAGCATCCCCGCCACACAAGCGAACATCCCGGCCGAGGACTTCGCCGTCTGGATGCGCGCCGAGGTGGATGCCTTCTTCGGCCCCGGCCAGGTGAAGGTGGTGCTGGACCCGGACCTGGCCTCCAAGGCCATCGCCGGCGCCACCCGCATCCGCCTGCGCGCCTCGGCACGGTTTTCCGAGCTGGACAAGGCGCAGTTGCTGCAACACGAAGCCTTCGTGCATGTCGGCACCGCCCTCAATGGCCGCGCCCAGCCGCGCCTCGCCAGCCTGGCCCTGGGCGCGCCGCGCACCACCCTGACCCAGGAAGGCATCGCCATGCTCGCCGAGTTGCTCACCGGCAGTATCGATATCCAGCGCCTGCGCCGCATCGCCCTGCGGGTGGTGGCCGTGCAGCAGGCCCTGGATGGCGCCGACTTCATCGAGGTGTTCAAGGGCTTCCTGGACGCCGGGCAATCGGAAGAGGAGTCCTTTCGCTCGACCCAGCGGGTGTTCCGTGGCGCTGATGTGCGCGGCGGCGGTGCCTTCACCAAGGACGCCTGCTACGTGATCGGCATGCTCGGCGTGCACACCCTGTTGCGGGTGGCGGTGCGCGACAACCGCCCGGAACTGCTGCGCCAACTGTTCGCCGGACGCATGAGCGCAGGCGATGTGGTGCGCCTGGCGCCGCTGTTCGAATCCGGCTGGCTGGAACAGCCGCGCTACGTGCCGCCCTGGGCGTCCGACTTGCGCCGCCTGGCGGCTGCCCTGGCGTTCTCCGCCTTCGTCGGGCGGATCAAGCTGGAGGCGGTGAGTCTCGAGCGCTTCGTGGAATTGGAGGAGGAGTGACGTCTGGGGGCGAAATAATCTGTAGGGGCGAATTCATTCGCCAAGCAGACCGCAGGTCTGCCCGTCAGACCTCAGGGGGCAGCTTCGCAGCCCTTGGCGAATGAATTCACCCCTACAAGGAAACCTGCCCCGGAATACATCAAAAAAAAAGGTTCTTCGCGGAGTCTGGGGGAAGAGCGAGTTGACAGTCAGGGAAGTGGGTAAATTGGCAGTCGCCAAACACACCAACCCCCACTCCCTGCTGCCGCCGTGCATCCTATTGATCTTGC
>NZ_JBHZGN010000017.1:0-138221 GCF_049334135.1 Metapseudomonas cellulosilytica
GGCCTGCTGGATGGTGGCGCGGCTGGCCAGGCCCACCTGACGGGTGGACTCGCCGGTGGACGGGTTGAACACGGCGGCGGTACGGTCTTGGTCAGCGATGCGTTCGCCGTTGATCAGGTGCGGGATGCTGCTCATGGAGGCTCCTCGGCGTGAATGCCGTTGGGCGGGTTGGGCGTCTTCTCCAGCTTGTGTCGAGTGAATGGGTGAGTTAAAGCTAGATTTACTTCACTTAACTTATTGAAAAACTCACCTATGCCCAAAAAGCCTCCCCTGAGCCAGGTCAGTGACTTCGACCTGAAGCTCCTACGACTCTTCAAGACGGTTGCCGAATGCGGAAGCTTCGCCGCGGCGGAAGGCGCGCTGGGCATCACCCGCTCGGCCATCAGCCTGCACATGGGCGACCTGGAGAAGCGCCTCGGCATGCGCCTGTGCCAGCGTGGCCGGGCCGGCTTCGCCCTCACCGACGAGGGGAGGGAGGTGCTGCGCGCCGGCGAAACGGTGCTGGTGGCCATCGAAGGCTTCCGCAGCGAGGTCAACCAGATGCACCAGCAGCTGCGCGGCGACCTCAATGTCGGCATCGTCAACAACCTGGTGACCCAGCCACGGATGCGCATCACCCAGGCGCTGAAGGCGGTGCGGGCGGAAGGGGCGGGGGTACGCATCAACCTGAGCATGAGCACCCCGGGCGAAATCGAGCGGGGATTGCTCGACGGGCGCCTGCACGTGGGCGCGGTGCCGCTGATCACGCCCTTGTCGGGGCTGGACTACAGCCTGCTCTACGAGGAGCGTTCGAACCTCTACTGCAGCCATGAGCATCCGCTGTTCGAGCGCGCCGGCGACGTCAGCAACGAGGACCTGCGCAGCGCCGACGCCGTGGTCCCCAGCTACCGCATGACCGCCGAGGCCATCGGCCTGCACCAGCTGCTCAACTTCGCCGCCTCGGCCACCGATCGCGAGGGCATCGCCTTCCTGATCCTCACCGGCAGCTACATCGGTTTCCTCCCTGACCACTACGCGGCGGCATGGGTGGAGAAGGGTCTGATGGCGCCGCTCGGCCCTGACCGGCTGTTCTTCGATGCCAAGCTGGCGATCGCGACCCGCAAGGGGCGCCGGCAGAACCTGATCCTCGAGCGCTTCCTCGACGCCCTCCAGCACACCCGCTGATCCCTCCCTAACGCCCGCCCCATCACGCCCGCACCGGTCGAGCCAGTCGTTTGACGGCTCGACTGGCGAGTCATTGCCGCAAAAAAAATCCATGACGGCCTGTTGACACGAAGTTTTGCTCGGTCCTAATCTGCATACAGCGCTGCACACATCGAAATGCACATCACAACACACAGCGCAAAATCGATAGCTGACTCTTCTGCCTACAACAACAACGTTCCCGGAGAGATTCAAAATGGCTCGGTTCTTCTCTCGCTCCATCCGCAATCTGCTCGCTTGCGCCACCGCAATCGGCGCGTTGCTCTCCCAGGCCCCTGCCCAGGCGGCCGATACGCAAATCTGGAAAGACATCCAAAAGGCTGGCGTGCTGCGCTGCGGCGCGGCTGTGGCTGCCCCGTACGTCATGCGCGATGCGGCCTCCGGCCAATACAGCGGTTACTTCGTGGACCTGTGCCGCGACTTCGGCGAGAAGGTGCTGAAGGTCAAGGTGGAGTTCGTCGATACCAACTGGGACAACCTGGTGGCCGGCCTGCAGAGCGGCAAATGGGACCTCGCCATGGCCCTGAACCAGACGCCGGAGCGCGCCCTGGCGGTGGCATTCTCGGCGCCGGCCACCGACTACCAGGTGTCGCTGCTGGTGAACAAGGACAACCCCAAGTTCGCCGGCGCCGGCAACACCATCGCCGACTATGACAAGGAAGGCGTGACCTTCGCCGTGATGTCCGGCACCGCCCAGGACAAGGCGATCTCCGCCGTGGTCAAGACCGCCAAGATCATGCGCCTGCCCGGCATGGACGAGACCCGCCTGGCGGTGATGTCCCGTCGCGCCGATGTGCTGGTGGATGCCAGCGACACCAACCATCTCTTCGCGGTGGCCAACCCTGACTGGGCGAAAGAGGTGCTGCCCAAGCCCGCCCTCGCCAAGCAGGGCGTCGCCTTCGGCCTGCGCCGCGATGCCAGCGCCGCCGACCTGCAGGTGCTGAACATCTACGTCAGCCAGCGCCGCGAAACCGGTGAGATCGACGCCCTCGTCGACAAGGCCTCCAAGCTGGCCAACGCCGCAGAAAAAACCGCCCAGTGATCTCTCGTTGACCCCTGAGGGTCCCCCTGCGGGGCCCTCCCGGAGAATCTCCCTATGAATTCCCCCTATCTGGTGGCCGCCCAGCCACAGTCTGCGTTCGCCTCCGATTCGGCTTCCGGCGACTTCATCCAACTGCGCAACGTGTGCAAATCCTACGGCGAGCAGCTGGTGGTGATGGACAACCTGAACCTGGACATGCGTGCCGACGACCGCCTGGTGATCATTGGTCCGAGCGGCAGCGGCAAGAGCTCGCTGCTGCGGGTCCTGATGGGGCTCGAGGGCATCCAGGGCGGGGCCATCAGCTTCCAGGGCAAGCCCTATATCAATGGCGGCTCGGGTCGCGGCAAGACGCTGGACGAAAAACTGCGCACGCAGATCGGCATGGTGTTCCAGCACTACACCCTGTTCCCGCACCTGTCGGTGCTGAGCAACCTGATTCTGGCGCCCACCAGGGTCCACGGCGTCTCCAGGGCCGAAGCCACCGAGCGGGCCCGCATGTATCTGGCGCGCCTGGGGCTGGAAAGCAAGCTCAACGCCTATCCCAGCCAGCTGTCCGGCGGCCAGAAGCAGCGCGTGGCCATCGCCCGGGCATTGATGCTGGAGCCCAAGCTGATGCTGTTCGATGAAGTGACCTCCGCCCTCGACCCGGAAATGGTCATCGAGGTGCAGAACGTGATGATGCAGCTGGCCGAACAGAAGATGGCGATGATCATCGTCACCCACGACATGCACTTCGCCCGGCACATCGCCACCCGGGTGGTGTTCTGCGCCAACGGCAAGGTGGTCGAGCAGGGCCCGCCGGAGCAGATCTTCACCCAGCCCAAAGAAGCCCGTACCCGGGAGTTCCTCGAAAAAGTCCTGCACCTGGACTGAGGGCGAAGCCATGAACTACCAATTCGACTTCCACTTCCTGAGCGGCAATTTCGGCGTCCTCTGGGACGGCCTGAAGGTGACGCTGGAGCTGGCGCTGGTCTCCAACCTCATCGGCCTGGTCTGCGGTTTCGGCCTGTGCCTGATGACCCTGAACCGCTGGTTCTTCGTCCGCTGGCCGGCCCAGCTGTTCATCGAGTTCTTCCGCTGCACGCCGGCGCTGCTGCAGATCGTCTGGTTCTTCTACTGCGTGCCGATGCTGTTCAACGTCTTCATCGACCCGGTCGCCATGGGCTTCCTGGCGTTGGGCCTGAACCTCACCGCGTTCAACGCCGAGGCCTACCGGGCCGGTGTCCAGGCGGTGCCGCGCGAGCATCTGGACGCCTGTGTCGCCCTGGGTCTGCGGTCCTGGCAGCGCACGCTGTACGTGGTGCTGCCGCAGGCCCTGCGCAATGCCTTGCCGGTACTCATCACCAATGGCATCGGCACCCTGCAGCAGAGCGCGCTGGTGGCCATAGTCGCCGTTTCCGACCTGATGTACGTGGGCAAGAGCCTGGCCACAGAGGCCTACCGCCCGCTGGAAACCTACACCCTGATCGCCCTGGTCTACTTCGCCCTGTCCCTGCCCATCGCCCAGCTGGTGCAGTGGATCGAGCGTCGCCAGGACGCCGCGTCCGCGCGCTGAGGAGAACACCATGACCCTCGACTTCTCCATCGTCCTCACCTACTGGCATGTGCTGGCCAAGGGCCTGGCGCTGACCCTGGCCATCACCCTCGGCTGCGCCCTGGTCGGCAGTCTGGGCGGTTTCCTGCTCAGCCTGCTGCGCCTGTCCCGTGCCAGGTTGCTCAAGCTGCCCACCACCCTCTATGTGGAGTTCTTCCGCGGTACGCCGCTGCTGATCCAGTTGTTCTGGGTGTTCTTCTGCTTCCCGGTGGTGTTCGGCGTGGATATCCCGCCCTACCTGTCGGTGGTGATTTCGCTGACGCTGTACATGGCGGCCATCACCAGCGAGACCTTCCGCGGCGCGCTGAAGTCCATCGCCGGCGAGCAGCACGATGCCTGCACCGCCCTGGGCCTGACCTCGCGGGTGAAAGTGCTCTACGTGATCTTCCCGCAGGCACTGCTGCGGGCCATTCCGCCGCTGCTGTCGAATGTGGTCAGCCTGTTCAAGGAGAGCGCGCTGATCTCCTCGGTGGGCATCGCCGACCTGATGTTCGTCGGCCAGAACATTTCCAACAGCACGGCCCGGCCGGTCGAGTTCCTCTCCGCCGTCGCCGTCATCTACTTCCTCGTGGCTTTCCCGCTGACCCGCCTGGTCGGCGTGGTCGAAGCCCGGATGCTCCGGCGCTACGCCTACTAACCCCCAAAAAAGCACCTTCCTGGCCCCCACAATCTGGAGAAAATCCATGCAACTGAAAGGCATCCTGCCCGCCCTCGTCACACCCTTCGACAAGACCGGTGCGGTCGACCACGAAACCCTGGCTTCCATCATCGAGTACCAGCTCAAGGCCGGCGTCAGCGGCTTCGTGCCCCTGGGCTCCACCGGCGAGTACTACGCCCTGACCAATGAAGAGCGCCGCCAGGTGATGGCCACCGTGAAGGAGGTGGTGGGTGACCGTGGTGTGCTCATCGCCGGCGCCAACGGCTCCTGCACCCGCGAAGTGATCGAGCAGGTCAAGCAGACCCGCGACGCCGGCTACACCACTGTGCTGATCGCGCCGCCGTACTACGCGCTGCCGTCCCAGTCGGAGCTGATCGGCCACTACCAGGCGATCCTCGATGCGGTGCCGGACGTCAACGTCGTGCTCTACAACTACCCGGTGCGCACCAACGTGGAAGTCGGCTTCGACGTGCTGGAAGCCTTCAAGGACAACGCCCACGTAATCGCCATCAAGGAAAGCAGCGGCAACCTGCTGCGCGCCATCGAGATCGGCAACACCTACAAGGACAACTACCAGCTGTCCTGCGGCTCCGACGACCAGGCCCTGGACTTCTTCCTGTGGGGCGCCAGCAGCTGGATCTGTGGCCCGGCCAACTGCTTCCCGGACCAGGTGGTGGACTTCTACCGCAAGTATTCCTCCGGCGACCTGGCCGGCGCCCAGGCGGTGATGCGTTCGCTGTTCCCGGTGATGGCCAGCATGGAGTCCGGCAAGTTCATCCAGAAGGTGAAATACGGCTGCGAATTGGCGGGCTTCAACGCCGGCAACGCACGCATGCCGCTGCAGCCGCTGACCGATGACGAAAAGGCCGAATTCCGCAAGGTGTTCGAAGCTTCCCAGCGTTGACCCGAAGCCGGCATCGGCTCCAAATGGAGTCGATGCCGAAAACCCGAGAGAACAGAGATGACCAGCCAAGTTTTCACCTGTATCGAAGGCCATACCGAAGGCATGCCCGTGCGTATGGTGGTGGGCGGCGCCCCGGAACTGCGTGGCGCGACCATGAGCGAGCGTCGCCAGCATTTCATCGAAGCTTACGACTGGGTCCGTCGGGCCCTGATGCTGGAACCCCGTGGCCACTCGCACATGTCGGGAACCCTCTTCTATCCCCCAGTCAGCGCCGAGGCCGATTTCAGCCTGCTGTTCATCGAGACTTCCGGCTGCCTGCCGATGTGCGGTCACGCCACCCTCGGCTCCATCACCTTTGCCCTGGAAGCGGGGCTGGTGACGCCGAAAACGCCGGGCCAGGTGGTGGTGGATGTTCCGGCCGGCCAGATCCGTGCCCGTTACGAGCGGCAGGGTGACAAGGTCACCTCGGTGCGCTTCACCAACGTGCCGGGCTTCCTGCTGTACCAGGACGTGCAGATCTTCCTGCCGCAACTGGGCAAGTTGAAGCTCGACATCGCCTACGGCGGCAACTTCTATCCGATCATCGAAGTGCAGGCCAACTACGCCGGCTGCGAACACTTCACGCCCGAGCAGTTGCTGGAGTGGGGCAGGGAAGTGCAGCGCCTGGTCAATGCCAATTTCGATGTGGTGCACCCGGACGACGCCTCGATCCGCGGCGTGAAGCACTGCATGTGGACCGGCCATCCGCTGGCCAAGGATTCCCACGGGCGCGCTGTCGTGATCGCGGGCGACAGCCTGGTGGACCGTTCACCCTGCGGCACCGGCACCTCCGCGCGGGTCGCCCAGCGTTTCGCCCGGGGCTGGCTGGCCGAAGGCGAAGCCTTCCGTCACGAAAGCATCATTGGCAGTCGCTTCACCGGGCGTGCGGAAGCGCCGACCACCCTGTCGAATGGCGCCTCCGCCGTCTACCCGAGTATCGAGGGCAGTGCCTGGATCACGGGCCGCGCCGAGTTCTACGTGGATGACACGCAGCCGTACTGGGACGGCTTCTCCCTCGGCGATTTCGTCGGCAAGAAGGGGGATGTATGAATCATCAACAAGGCCAGTTCGTGGAGTCGGCGGTCGTCATCGGTGGCGGCATCGTCGGCGTCTGCTGTGCCCTGTACCTGCAACGCGAGGGCTACCAGGTCACCCTGGTAGACCCGGCTGCGCCGGGCGACAGCACGGCGAAGTGGAGCTGCGGCCAGATGGCGGTGAGCGAGGTCATCCCGCTGTCCAAGCCCGGCATCCTGAAGAAGATCCCGTCCTGGCTGCTGGACCAGAAAGGGCCGCTGGCCCTGCGTCCCAGCGCGCTGCCGGGCATCCTGCCGTGGTTCCTGCGCTTCGTCGCCTGCGCCCGCCACGCGAAGATCGTCGAGATCGCCCGCGCCATGACCAGTCTCACCGAGACCGTGTACGAGGATTACGCGCCGCTGCTGGACGCCTGCGCGGACAAGACCCTGCTCGGTGAGCGGCCGATCCTCGAAGTGTTCGATTCCCCCTCGGCCATCACTCACGAGAGGCCACACCTGGAGCTGCGCGAGTCCCTGGGCTTCAAGGCGGAGATTCTCGATGCCAAGGCGATTTCCGACCTGGAGCCGGCCTTGGCGGGCAAGTTCAACCAGGGGCTGCTGTTCCCGGACTGGCGCTCGGTGAGCGACACCAAGGGCTTCATCGCCGCGCTGACCCAGAGCTTCCTCGACCAGGGAGGTGTGCGTGTCCGCGACCAGGTCAAGCGGATCGACGAAGTGGCCGATCGCGCCACGGGCGTCACGCTCAAGAGTGGTGATCGACTGCCTGCCAACCATGTGGTGGTGGCAGCGGGTACCGGTTCCCGGGAGTTCTTCGCCCAGCTCGGCGCGAGCATCCCCCTGGCGGGCATCGCCGGTTACCAGGTGCTGCTGCCCAAGCCGGGCGTGGAGGTTCGCCACTCGGTGATCTATGCCGACGGCGGCTTCTGCTTCAGTCCCATGACCCGTGGCCTGCAGATCGGCGGCACCATCGAGTTCGCCGGTCCCAACGCCGAACCCAACTTCAAGCGCGCCGACATCATCCTGGAAAAGGCCAAGCGGATCCTGCCGCAGCTGCAGACCAGCCAGTTCGAGTACGGCGTCGGCTACCGCCCGTTCCTGCCGGACACCAAGCCGGTGATCGACCGTTCCGCGCGGCTTGGCAACGTCTACATGGCCTTCGGCCACGGCCAGCTCGGCCTCACCCTGGGCGCCACCACCGGGCGCCTGATCGCCGACCTGGTGGCCGGACGCCGGCCCGCCCAGGACCTGACTCCCTTCAGCGCCAATCGCTTCGCTTTCATTGGAGGACTCGCATGACTTCGTACGACCAGCTCTACATCAATGGCCAGTGGGTTGCCCCGGTCAAAGGTGGCACCTTCGACACCCTCGATCCGAGCAGCGAGGCGCTGATCGCCAAGGTCGCAGCGGCTACCGCCGAAGACGTGGACCTGGCGGTGAAGGCCGCAAGGCAGGCGTTCGATGAGGGCCCCTGGCCGCAGATGAGCGGTTCCGCCCGCGCCGCCGTGCTGCGCCGCATCGCCCAGGGCATCCGTGACCGCCAGCAGGAACTGGCCGAACTGGAAGTCCGCGACAACGGCAAGCCGCTGCCCGAGGCGCTCTGGGATATCGGCGATACCGCCGGCTGCTTCGACTTCTACGCGGACCTCGCCGAAGACCTCGACAGCCATCTGGAACAGCCCGTGGCCCTGGCCGATGAGCGCTTCAGCTCGGTGGCGCGCAAGGAGCCGGTGGGTGTGGCCGGGGCGATCATTCCCTGGAACTTCCCCATGCTGATGGCCGCCTGGAAAGTCGCTCCGGCCCTGGCCGCCGGCTGCAGCATGGTGCTCAAACCGTCCGAACTGACCCCGCTCACCGCCCTGGAACTGGCGCGCATCGCCGACAAGGCCGGGCTGCCTGCCGGCGTGCTGAACGTGGTTCCGGGCCTGGGGCCGGACGCCGGCGCGCCGCTGGCCGAGCACCCCGGCATCGACAAGCTGGCCTTCACCGGCAGCGTGCCCACCGGCAGCCGGATCATGCAGGCCGCTGCGAAGGACATCAAAAACATCAGTCTGGAGCTGGGCGGCAAGTCGCCATTCATCGTCTTCGCCGATAGCGATATCGAAGCCGCCGTCGAGTGGATCATGTTCGGTATCTTCTGGAACCAGGGCCAGGTCTGCTCCGCCACCTCCCGCGTGCTGGTCCAGCGCGAGGTTTATGAGCCGCTGCTGGGGCGCCTGAAGGAGGAAGCGGCGAAGGTCCGCATCGGCAATGGCCTGGAAGAGGGCGTACTGCTCGGCCCGCTGGTGAACAAGGGCCAGTACGACAAGGTGCTGGCCGCAATCTCGCGAGGGAAGGAGGAGGGCGCGCAACTGGTTTACGGCGGCGAGCGTCCGACCGGTTTCGAGCAGGGCTTCTACCTGCAACCGACCATATTCGCCGACGTGCCGGAAGACAGCTGGATCTGGCAGGAAGAAATCTTCGGCCCGGTGGTCTGCATCCGTCCCTTCGACAATGAAGCCGAAGCCCTGCGTTCGGCCAACGATTCGCGCTTCGGCCTGGCCGCAGCCGTGATGTCGAAGGACCTTGCGCGCTGCGAACGGGTGGCCCGCAAGCTGCGCGCCGGCATCGTCTGGATCAACTGCTCGCAACCGACCTTCACCGAGGCGCCCTGGGGTGGCTACAAGCAGAGCGGCATTGGCCGCGAGCTGGGCGAATGGGGCCTGAACAACTATCTGGAAACCAAGCAGATCACCCGCTACGACAGCGAACAGCCCTGGGGCTGGTACATCAAGTAAGGAGGACGCCATGCGCTGGAAAAAGACCCTGCAACTGGTGGACGTCCACTGCGAAGGCGAGATCGGCAAGGTCATCACCGGAGGTGTGGTCGGCATCCCCGGCGAAACCATGCTGGACAAGATGAACTACATCAACGAAGTGGATGACAGCCTGCGCCGGCTGGTGGTGCTGGAACCGCGCGGTTGCCTGCAGATGTCGGTCAACCTGCTGTTGCCGCCGACCCGGCCGGAGGCCCAGGCGGGCTTCATCGTGCTGCAGGCGGACAAGGCCCATCCCATGTCCGGCAGCAACTGCATCTGCGTGGTCACCGCGCTGCTGGAACTGGGCATGGTGCCGATGCAGGAGCCGGAAACCACGGTGGTGCTCGATACCCCCGCCGGCCTGGTGACCGCCAGGGCCCATTGCGAGGACGGCCGCTGCCTGAGCGTTTCGCTGGATATGGTGCCGGCCTTCGTCGAGCAGCTGGACGTGCCCATAGAGACCGAAGCCTTCGGCACCATCAAGGCCGATATCGCTTTCGGCGGCGTGTACTACGCCCTGGTGGATGTGGACCAGGTGGGGCTGTCCATCGCGCCCGAGAATGCCCGTGAGCTGGCCAGCGCCGGCGTGGCACTGAAGGAGGTGATCAACCGCCAGGTCGATGTGCAGCATCCACTGTTCAGCGCCCTCGACGAGGTCGCTTACGTGATGTTCCGCAATCGCCTCGACGGCAGCACTTACCAGACCTGCACCACCTTGCCGCCGGGGCGTGTGGACCGCTCGCCCTGCGGCACGGGCAGCTCAGCCAACCTGGCCACCCTGGCAGCCCGCGGATTGGTGGAAGTGGGGGATCGGCTGACCTCCCGTTCCACCATCAATGGCGAGTTCCAGGTCCAGCTGCTCGGCCGCACCGAAGTGGGTGGCAAGCCCGCCGTTCTGCCGCGAGTGACCGGGCGTGCCTGGATCTACGGCATCCAGCAACTGGGTGTGGACCCGGACGACCCCTTGGCCGACGGCTTCATGTTGAGCGATACCTGGGGGCCGGCGTTTCCCCGTTGAGGGCGCGTCAGCCCGATCCGGGCGGGCCTCCGGGCCCGCCCATACTCGAGGCCAGTACCATGGGCGTAGTGACGATCGATGCGCAAAACAATGTTCGAAGGCACGGAGGCCGCTACATCTGCGAGGAATTGCGCAGGCAGATCCTCACGCTCCAGCTGCGCCCCGGCGTACAGCTGGACGAAGTGTCGCTGGCCGCGCAGTTCGGGGTTTCCCGTTCTCCGGTGCGCGATGCCCTGGCGCGTTTGATCAGCGAGGGGCTGGTCACCATCCTGCCGAACCGCACCACGCTGGTGACGCCTTTCGAGATCGAGGAATTTCCCAACTACATTGCCGCCCTGGACCTGACCCAGCGCGCCGTGACCCGGCTGGCGGCGATCAATCGCACCGATGACGATCTGAAACGCATCCGCCAGGCCAATGCCGCGTACATCAAGGCGCTGGACGGCGGCAATTTCCAGGCGATGTCCGAACTGAACAAGGCCTTCCACCTGGAAATCGCCAGGGCTGGCCGAAATCCCTACCTGACCAGCTACTACGAGAAGCTGCTGGGTGAGGGGCAGCGCCTACTGCACCTGCATTTCGATTTCATCGTCAGCTCGGCGAAGTTCGGCCGTCCGGATGGGGATCACGACGAGATCATCCAGGCGATCACGCGGCAGGAAGCCGATGCCGCGGAACGTGCATCTCACGAACATACGATTCTGTTCCGCGATCGTTTCCTGGAATTCATGAAGCAGAACCTGACGAAGAACATCTCCGTGCTCTAGGCTTGGCCACCGCAGACGCATACGGCCCACGCGAGCGGAATCCGTGCCTCGGCGCGTTCAGCAGGTTTCGTCAAAACCGTCATCACGACCAGGCTCCTCGATGCAATCAAACCACTTCCCGCGACACATCGCCGTCCTGCTTCTGGCCAGCCTGGCCTGCGCCTTCGCCGGCAACCACATCGCCGCCCGCATCGCCTTCGATGACGGCGCAGGCCTGCTGCTCGCCATCCTCTGCCGCTCCGGCGTCACCATGCTGGTCCTCGGTATCCTGGTGCTCTGGAAACGGGAGTCCCTTCGTCTTGGCGCCGGGGTGCTTGGCTGGCAGATCCTGGTGGGCTGCCTGATCGGCCTGCAAAGCTTCTGCATCTATTCCGCGGTTGCCCGGATTCCGGTTGGCCTGGCCTTGCTGGTGGTCAACCTTGCACCAGTCTTTCTGGCGGTGATCACCTTTATCCTTGGCGGCCCGGCGCCTACGCGTCGGGCGGCGTTCCTCATGCTGGTAATCCTCTGCGGCCTGCTGATAGCGCTGGATGTACCGACGATCCTTGCCGCCAAGGGCGCGCTGGACCAGCGCTGGCTCGAGGGCGTGCTGTTCAGCCTGGTCGGGGCGGCGGTGTTCGCTGCGGCCATGTGGATTTCGGACAATCGCCTGTCCCGGATGGCCGGGACGGTGCGCAGCATGCTGACCATGGCCCTGGTGTTCCTGTGCGCCTGCATGGCCGGTTTCGCCGGCGTCGTTCCCGGGGGCCTGGCGCTGCCGGAGACGCAGGGAGGGGGGATCGCCCTGGTGTTCCTGGTGCTGTTCTATGGCGCGGCGTTCTCCACCTTGTTCATCTGCATGCCCAGGCTGGATATCGCGCGCAATGCGCCGGTGATGAACGTGGAACCGGTGGCGGGCCTGATGTTCGGCTGGCTGATCCTCGACCAGCGGCTCAGCGGGCTGCAAGTCTTCGGGGGCGCCATGGTGGTCGCCGGGATCGTGCTGCTGGCCCACAGGCGCCAAGGCTGAGCCATTTCGCCAGCAGGGGCGCTGCGTTACTCTTGCCGACAAGACCCCAGTCCCTCAGCCGTACTGGGCAACCAGCAGAGAGTGGCCGATGAGCAACGATGCAGTAGAGCCGGAAAGCAACGGCCGTCGACATGGCGGGCGATTCATCTACGAAGAGCTGCGCAAGCAGATCCTCACCCTGAAACTCAAACCGGGCTCGCCGCTTGATGAGGTCTCGCTCGCCACACAGTTCGGCCTGTCCCGCTCTCCCGTTCGGGACGCCCTGGCGCGGCTCATCACCGAAGGGCTGGTGACCATCCTGCCGAACCGCACCACCCTGGTGACGCCCTTCGAGATCGAGGAGTTCCCCAACTATGTGGCAGCCCTGGACCTGATCCAGCGTGCCGTGACGCGACTGGCGGCGCTGCAGCGCACCGATGAGGACCTGGAGCGGATTCGGGCTGCCGAGGCGACCTACATGGACTCGATCACCCAGGGCGACTTCCAGGCGATGACCGAGTTGAACAAGACGCTCCACATGGAAATTGCCCGTGCCGGCAAGAATCCCTATCTCACCAGCTATTACGAGAAGCTCCTGGGCGAAGGCCAACGTCTCCTGCACCTGCATTTCGACTACGTCATCAGCTCCGCCCGCCAGACGAAGCTGGGGCGTGACCACGAGGAGATCGTCGAAGCCATCGCTGCCCGCGACGCCGATGCGGCGGAAAACGCCGCCCACGAGCACACCATGCTGTTCCAGCGCCGCTTCCTGGATTTCATGCAGCAGAACCTCACGTCGCAGATGAAGATCTCGTAGGTTTCGGAAAGCCGTTGCGGCACGGGTGCCTGGCACTCGGTTTCAGACCCGTGTTGGCTTCAGCATGACTTGGGACCTGCCGGCGCGCGTCACCCCTCTCCCTCCGGGGCGAAGACGCACGCTCTTGGAAGCACCGCTTCCGGTGCCGATGAGCGCCTGAGCGCGAAGCGATCGGGCTGGGGCGCAGGGCGGGGGACGGGGGAGAGGGATGCGTCCTACGGTGGCGATGCGGCAGTTGGTAGCGCCCGGTTTGTGTTGGCTTCAGGATGGCTTTGGGCTCGCCGGCGTCAACCCTTGACGGACCGCTCCCTCAGCTCCCGCGTCTGCTCCAGCAGCCAATCGCGGAGTATCTGCATTTCCATCGACCCGGCCAGATCGCGGCGGCAGACGAAGTAGTGCTTGCGATCATCGGCAAGAACGGTCTCGTTGGTCGGCCTTACCAGCTTGCCCGCGTCGAGCTGCGGCTGTACCAGGTGGCGCCAGGCCAGACCGACGCCTACTTCCTCCTCGACCGCATCCAGCAGCATCGAAAAATGGCTGAAATCCATTGTTTCCTTGCACCTGGAGGCATCGAGGCCGAACCGCTTCAGCCAGAACGACCAGTCGACAGGCGCCCAGAGCCTGGCTTTCCAGTGGCTCGCACTGAGGTTCAGCAGCGTGACGGTCTTCAGCCCTTCCAGGGTCGAGATCTGCGGGTGCTGTTCGAGAAAGCCGGGCGTACAGACGGGGAATATCTCTTCGGAGAAGAGGTATGTGGCCACGTACTGTGGGTGCTCCTCGAGCCCCAGGGTCACGGCGGCGCTGAAGCTCTCCTGATAGTCCGGGTTGCCCTCGGTGCTGATCAGATGCAACTGGAGCTCAGGGTGCTGGACTCGCAACTGCTTCAGCCTCGGCATCAGCCATAGCTGGGCGAAGGCGGTGGTGGTGATCAGGGCCAGGTAGTCCAGGCTATTGCGTCGCAGCAGTTCGCGGGACGCCGTGGCGATGTGCTGCAGGGCGGAGGAGGCCGCCAGATACAACGCATTGCCGTCGCGGGTGAGTTGGACCTTGCGGTTGCCGCGCAGGAACAGCTTCAGGCCATAGAAGTCTTCCAGCGTCTGGATCTGGCGACTGACCGCCGCCTGGGTCACGCAGAGTTCTTCCGCCGCCAACTTGAAACTGCCATGGCGGGCGGCCGCTTCGAAGGTGCGCAACGCATTCAGTGGCGGGAGTAGCTGCCTGAGGTTGCTCATTGGGCGCACCTGTCGAGTCGGACACTGCGAACAGTTAACCAGAGCGCAACTGGGAATGACAGATTCTGGCTAGGTAACTGTGGACTTCTGTGCCAGGAGCCTGAGTTTCACTTAACTAAAAGCTAAGTGAATGCCACGCAAAACTCGTTTGTCAGTGAATCGCGAACTATCGAATATCGGCCTCACATCACCCCACCCGGAGGCACCAAACAATGAGGTTCGAAAACAAGATTGTCGTGATTACCGGAGGCGCCGGTGGCGTCGGTCAGGCCCTGGTCCGGCTGTTCGCCGCCGAAGGCGCACGCCTGATGATCTCGGACATCAACGCCGACGGCTGCCAGGCGATGGTCGACCAGGCCCGTGCTCTCGGCGCCGAGGCCGACTGCCTGGCGGGCAATCTGCGGGAGAAGGAATATTGTGAAGCGGTGATCGCGCGGGCGGTCGAACGCTTCGGCGGTGTCGACATCCTGCTCAACAACGCCGGCATCATTCCCCGCGGAACCATCGAGGAAACCACCGACGACATGTGGTTCACGGCGATGGACGTCAACCTGAATGCGGTGTTCTTCCTCTGCCGCGCCGCCATCCCCCATATGAAAAAGCGTGGCGGCGGTGCCATCGTCAACACGTCTTCGGTCTGGGGCACCTACCCGGGGCCTGGCCACGTCGCCTACTGCACCAGCAAGGGCGCGGTGGCGGCGCTGTCGAAGAACCTCGGCCGGGACTGCGCTCCGCTCGGCATCCGCGTCAATGCCGTCTGCCCGCACGAAATCAACACGCCGATGATCCGCAGCGGCTTCGAGCGCCGCGGCCTGGACCCGGACAAGGCCATCGAGGAGCTGAACAAGACCGTGCCGCTGGGCCGCATCGCCGAGCCGGAGGATATCGCCGATGTGATCGCCTTCCTGGCTTCCGACCAGGCCCGCTACATCGCCGGCGAGACGGTGGAAGTCACCGGCGCCAAACCGGTTTCAGGCTGAGGAACGCACATGATGCTGAACAACAAGGTGGCCGTCGTTACCGGCGGCGGGCGCGGAATCGGTCGCGGGATCACCGAAAAACTCCTGGAAGCCGGCGCGCGGGTGCTGATTGCGCAGCGCCAGCCGCTGGATGAAGACCTGGGCGCCAACCCGCAGGTGGCCTGGGTTGAGGCCGACCTGGCCGAGCGCGATGCGCCCTATGCCATCGCGCGGGCGGTGGAGGAGCGCTTCGGCGGTGCCGACATCCTGGTCAACAATGCCGGCTTCATGTTCGAACGCTCGCTCGACGAGATGAGCGAGGATGACTGGGACCGGATGATGGCCGTCAACCTGCGCGCCCCGGTCTTCCTGGCCAAGGCTCTGCTGCCGCAGTTGCGCGTGCGTGGCGGGAGTATCGTCAATATCGGCTCGATCGAAGGCATAGGTGCCAACCCCTGGCATACCGCCTACTGCGGCTCCAAGGCTGGCGTACATGGTTTCACCCGTGCGCTGGCCGTCGACCTGGGGCGCGACGGCATTCGCTGCAATGCCATCGCCCCCGGGTGGATCAACTCGGACCTGAGCCACGCCTATATCGACGCACAGCCCGATCCCGTGCAGGCGCGCGCCGGTCTGCTCAAGCTGCATCCCGTCGGGCGTACCGGCGAGCCGCAGGACATCGGCAACGTCGTCGTGTTTCTGGCCAGTGATGCTGCGGCCTTCATCACCGGCCAGGTGATAGTCGTCGACGGCGGGCGAACGGCCAAGCTGCCGTTGCCGTTCTGAGGGCGGGTCTTTCCGAAGGTCTGAATGGCGTGCTGAACCTCCTCTGCAATGCAGGCATTGCGGAGGAGGTTGCCGATCCGGGCGAACGAAAGCATCGGCGAGGGCCCATCGGGCCGCGGTTACTCGGGCAACCCGGCCAACCGCAAACCATCTGCCAGCCGGGCGAGATCCTCGGGCCGCTGGATGGGCAGCCAGTCCTTCAGGTTGGCGATACGCAAGGCTGGATCCAGCTCACGCAGGCGCAGCAGCGCCTGTTTCGCTCTGTCCATTCGCCCGCTGAGCGCATGACTGGCCGTCACCAGCACAACCGGAGGCAGAAAGCTGGGCAGGTTCCCCAACGCCTTTTCCGCCCAGTCCGCGGCCATGTCAAAGCGCCCGGCGAAGAAGTGTGCGAGCGCCATCCCGACCTGCATCCTGAACATTTCCGGATCCAGCGGACTCAAGCGCATGGCATGGGTCAGGTTTTCGATCGCGGCGTCGGTTTCACCGCGAAGGGCGCGCAGGATGCCGCCCAGGTACCAGGCCGGGGCAAGGTTGGGGTTAAGCAGGCGGGCCCTGTCGAGCAGCGCGATGCCGCCATCGAGATCGCCGGCGAGATGGCCAAGGGCATGTCCGCCTCGGGTCAGCGCCACCGCATCATCGCGGCCGAGCGCCACCGCCAGACGCGCAAGCCGAGCACCTTCGGCGATCTCTCGCGGTCGGTCGGTCATCCAGCCATTCACCTTGCGCCAGAAGTGGCACCAGGCGGCCATGCCATAGGCCGAGGCAAACTCCGGATCGAGTTCAATGGCCTTGTAGAACAACGGCAGCGCCTCCTCGATGGCTTCCCGGGTGCCGTTGTGCAGTTTCGCCGTTCCACGCAGGTAATAGTCGTAGGCGTCCAGGCTTTCCGTGGGTTTGCGCTTGGCGCGTTCGATTTCCGCCCGTTCGAGCTGGGGTGCGATCGCGCCGACGGCGCTTTCGGCGATCCGGTCCTGCAGTTCGAAGATGTCGTCGAGCGTTCCTTCGAAGCGCTCCGCCCAGATATGCGTCCCGGTCGTCGCGTCGATCAGCTGCCCGGTGATGCGCACCTTGTTTCCGGACTTGCGCACGCTACCTTCCAGCACGTAGCGCACGCCGAGCGCCTGGCCGACTTCCTTGACGTCCACCGCGAGGCCCTTGTAGGTGAAGCTCGAATTGCGCGCGATGACGAACAGCCAGCGGATACGCGACAGGGCGGCGATGATGTCCTCCACCACGCCGTCGGCGAAATAGTCCTGCTCCGGATCGCCGCTCAGGTTCAGGAAGGGCAGGACGGTAATGGAGGGCTTTTCCGGAAGGACGAGCACGGATGGAGGCGTTTCCTTCGCTCCAACGAGCGCGGCTTCGCCGAGGCCTGCCCGGTCAGGCTGTGGTGCTTCGCCGATCTCGCTGTCCCTGACCTCGCCGACGAAGCGATAACCCTTGCGGGCGACCGTCCGGACAAGGCGCTGCTCCTCACCGGTATCGCCGATGGCCTTGCGAACCGCATTGATGTGGCTGGTGATAGTCGACTCCGAGACGATCCGGCTGCCCCACACGGCCTTGAGCAGGTCGTCCTTGCTGACGACGCGATCGCGGTTGCTGACGAGATGCAGCAATAGATCGAAGACCTGCGGCCCAACGGCCACGACATGCCCGCGCAAGGTCAGTTCCCGGCGCCCCTGATCGAGCACGTAGTCTCCAAATAGGAATTGCAAGGTCGGTTTCCCCCGGCCGATCGCCCACGATTCCGTGTTCCAGGCGACTGGCGATCAGTAGCTGATAGTGATAGCACGGTAGCGCACAACAGGCTGCACCGTCCTCTGCAAGGGAAACGGTCGGAAAACAGTTTCCTTGGACGAAAACCCAAGCTTGCTCGAAGGGCGATTCAAGGCAGGCACAAGGACTTCTCCACGGCGCGAGCGCACTCTCCACCTACACCGATAGCAATACTGCCGCCGGAAGAAGAGGAGAGAAACCATGAAGATCGTCGTCATCGGAGGCTCCGGCCTCATCGGCTCTAAACTTGTGAAGCACCTCCGTGAGCGCGGCCATGACGTGCTCGCGGCCTCCCCCAGCACGGGCGTGAACAGCATCACCCGCGAGGGGCTGGCCCAAGCGATGGATGGCACAGACATCGTCGTCGACGTGGCCAATGCGCCCGTGTGGGAGGACCAGGCCGTTCTCGACTTCTTTGAGACCTCCACCCGCAACCTGCTGGCTGCCGAAGCTGCCGCCGGCGTCCGCCATCACGTCGCACTTTCCATTGTTGGCACTGAACGCCTGCCCGACAGCGGCTACTTCCGCGCCAAGGTTGCGCAGGAAAGCCTCATCAAGGCGTCCAGCATCCCTTACACCATCCTGCGTGCCACGCAGTTCTTCGAGTTCGTCAGCGGCATTGCCGAATCCTTTGCCGTCGGTACGGAGCTGCATGTGTCACCGGCACTGATCCAGCCGATAGCGTCCGATGACGTCGCGGCAGTCCTCGCCGACGTCACCCTCGAAGCGCCAGCCAATGGCACCGTCGAAGTCGCCGGCCCCGAGGCCATGCCCATCGACGAACTGATCCGGCGCTACCTGCGGGGCACGCAGGACGCACGCAAGGTCGTGCCGGACGTGCACGCTCGTTACTTCGGCGCCCTTCTCGACGATAAATCGCTGACCCCAGGCAAGAACCCGCGTCTCGGTGAGATCCACTTCGAGGACTGGCTCGGTCAGTCACAGCGCTGAGGCTCACACGGGCAGATCGCGCCCTGGGACAAATCAGGAAGGCGTAGACCCCGTACAGGCCGCGCCTTCACGACACATGCATGCGTAGGAGAATTGCCATGTTCACCAAAGTTTTCCTGGCTGCTGCCTTTGCAGCGCTCTCGATGACCACAGCGTCTGCCGGCGACCGACCGCCGGGCAAGGTGACGGTGGTCTTCGATCGCCCCATCCCGAACGTCCCTGGCAAGAGCATGAGGGGCGTGCTCGTCGAGTACGGGCCGGGAGCCGGGTCACCGTCCCACACCCATCCGAAGTCGGCCTTCATCTATGCCACGGTCCTTGAGGGCGCCATCCGCAGCAGCGTCAACGGCTCCCCGGAAAAGGTCTACAAGGCCGGCGAGAACTTTGTCGAAGAGCCTGGCTCCTTTCACGGCGTAAGCGCGAACGCCAGCGACACGGAACCGGCACGCCTGCTGGCCGTGTTCGTCCTCGACAGCAACGAGAAGGAACTCGTCACACCGGCCAGAAAATGACACCGATCAACCGGCTGACGGAAGCCCGGCAGCTCCAGGCCACGCCCGCCTGGGGCTGCTGGAGGTCATCGGAATTCAACAGGTAATCAGAAAATGAAAGCGCGTGAGCACAAGGTCGCCAGCGCCACCGACGAAAGCTTCGAGGCCGGTGTCGCAAAAACGCGGCCAAACAAGAAGAAGGTGATCGGCTTGCTGCTGCTTGCAAGCGCCATCGTGGTCGTGGCCACCGGACTGGCCATGGCGCTTTCAAGCGGTGCGAGGTCGACCGACAACGCTTACGTCCGTGGCGACGTCACCTCGCTCGCCGCCAAGGTCAGTGGCTACGTCACCACGGTCGAGGTCGACGACAACCAGGCGGTCAAGGCAGGTGATGTCTTGTTTCGCATCGACGATCGGGACTACCGGGCACGGCTCGCGCAAGCGGCAGCCAACGTCAAGGCGGCCGAGGCGCGCCTGACCAACGTCGATGCAGAGACCCAGCTTCAGCATGCCCTGATTCGGCAAGCCGAAGCCCAGAAACGCTCAGCCGTGGCCGAGATGAACCTGGCGATCAAGACCCACGATCGCAGCCACAAACTCATCCGTAGCAACGCGGTCAGTCAGGCCCTGGTCGACGAGAGCGACTCGGCACGCTTCAGGTCCGAGGCGGCAGTATCGGCCGCTTCCGCAACGGTAGAAGCCCAGCATCAACGCATCGCTGTCCTCGTGGCGCAGCGAGAAGCCGCCGTGGCCGCGGTGGCGCAGGCACAAGCAGTGCTCGAAGTCGCCCAGATCGATCTGGACAGCACCGTCGTGCGCGCGCCTGTCGATGGCGTCGTCGGCAACCGTCAGGTGCGCCTTGGCCGCTACGTGACGCCGGGCGTTTCGCTGCTCGATATCGTCCCTGTCGACGACGTGTGGATAGTGGCGAACTTCAAGGAAACCCAGCTTGAACACATTCAGCCCGGCCAGAACGTACGTATCACCATCGACGGCTACCCGGACGGGACGCTCGAAGGGGTAGTCGACAGCTTTGCCCCCGGCAGCGGGTCGGCATTCACCTTGCTCCCCACCGACAACGCCACCGGCAACTTCGTCCGTGTCGTGCAGCGCGTTCCAGTGAAAATCCGCTTGGTCAACAATCCGCTACCGGGCCGCATCGTGCCGGGCCTGTCCGCACGGGTCGAAATCGAGGGGGGAAGCGGCTCATGACAACCTTCGTCACCCTTTCGAGCCGAGTCGGAGCCCGGACCCGCATTCTTCCGCTTGCAGGCCTCGTGCTTGCCACGCTGACGGAAGCCATTACCAGCACCGTTCTTGCCCTGGGACGCAGCGACATCATCGGCGACACCTACGCGACCCCGGATGAGTTCGCCTGGCTGGATATCGGATACATCGCACTGAAGCTCATCGGGTTCATGACCTCCCCCTGGCTGTTGAGCCGTTTCCCGCCGCGCAATGTGGTCATCGGCGCAACCCTGGTCATGGGCCTGGCGTGCGGGATTGCTGCCATCACAGCCCGGTTGGACCTGCTGATCGCACTTCGCATCATTCAGGGCTTGGCCGGCGGCACCCTGCTGGTCGGGGGGCAAACGCTCATCTTCTTCGCCTATCCCCAGCACCAGCAGCCACTCCTGCAGGCCCTGTTCGCCATGGGTGCCGTCGTTGCATCCGCAACCTTCGCCCCGGCCCTGCAGGGTTGGTTGATCGACAGCCAGTCCTGGACCTGGATCTTCCTCAGCGCCGTCCCGCTTGCCCTGGCATCCGTCGGACTTCTGCTCATCGCAGATGCCCCGGCGCCCGCCAAGGCGCGGCGGCGTCCATTCGATTGGCTCGGCTGCGCGTTGATCGCTACCGTGATCCTCTGTTTCACCTACGTCCTGAGCCAGGGCAGCCGGTGGGAGTGGTTCGAAGAGCCGCGCATCCTCTGGCTGACCCTGACCGGCCTGGCTGCCCTGCTGGCTTTCCTCGGCCAACAAGTGCTCGCCAATGGCCGAGGCCTGTTCGACTTCACCCTGTTCGAATCGGAAGACTTCACCTTCGCCTTCATCGTCAGTTTCGTGGCCGGTGCCGCATTGTTCGGCAGCGCGTTCCTGATTCCCGCCTTCGCCCTGTCCGTTCTCGCGTTCACCCCTACCGATGCCGGCCTGCTGCTGTTGCCCAGCGGCGCGCTGTTTGTCGGTGCGCTCCTGTTTGCCGCCTTTCTCACGCAGGCCCGCCGCGTTCCCCCAGTGGCCACCGTGCCCTTTGGCATCCTGATGATCATGGCGGCAATGTGGATGCTTTCCGGCTCCACCAACGAAAGCGATACGGCCGACATGATGGCGGCCATCCTGTTGCGCGGCCTGGGCCTTGGCTTCCTGTTCCTGTCGATCACGCTGATCGCATTCAGCAACCTCAACAGCCGAAACCTCGCCGCCGGAATAGGCCTCTTCAATACGGGTCGCCAGCTTGGCGGTCTCATGGGCGTCGCAGCACTCCAGACATTGATCGAGCATAACGTCGTCGCCAATGCCGTGGTCCTCGGCGCTGACGTCACCGCAGGGGAGGGCGCGGTCATCGAACGACTGACGACCACGACATCCATGCTGGCGGTGAAAGGGATGGATGCAGCGGGCGCGAGCCAGGCCGCGACGAGCCTGCTGGGCCGGACGGTGACAGGTCAGTCCACTGTGATTGCCTTCGACACAGCGTTCATCGCCGTTGCCCTGCTTTTTGTCATCGCCGCCCCCATGCTGGTCGGCATCAAGATCGGCCTTTCGCGCTACGCGAAGGCGCGCGCTGTGCGCACCGTAGCGTGAGACCGCCCACGCCTGCCCAGTACGCCGCCGCGAGCGACCGGACCGCACCGCGCGGCAGTCCGGCAATGCGCCTCAACTCCGCTCCAGAGCCTCGATCAGCCAGTCACAGAAGCTGCGGGTAAGCGGATTGCCTTCTTTATCGCGACGCACCAACCAGCTCCAGTTCGGTCCGCGTACGGTCTGCTCCACCAGTGGCACCAGTGAGCCCTGGCCGCGGGCACGGCCGGCCAGGAGCCGGCTGACCAGGGCGATGCCAAGGCCTTGACTGGCGGCATTCAGCAACAGACCGGGATCGGAAAAGTTCAGCCCCTGGCTTTGCTGGCCGACGTCGGCGCCGCCCTGCACCCGCCAGTGGCTCCAGTCCATTTCACGCTCGCCGTGCAGGGTCGTCCGTGCGTCGGCCGTCAGCTCCAGAAGACCGGGATGGCAGGCCGGATACAGGCGGTCCTCCAGCAGTACGCGAAAGCTGCATTCGGCCTGCGCGCTGAGGTCGTCGCGTACGGCGATGTCGATGGTCTGGGTGGCCATGTCCGGGGTTTCGTCGGTGGTCAGCAACCAGAGGTCGACCTGCGGGTGGCGCCGGTGGAAGTCCGCCAGGCGCGGCACCAGCCAGTGGTGGGCGAAGGCGGGCGTGGTGTTGACCACCAGTTGGTTGGGCTTGCGGTACTGATCCAGGCGTCGGACGCCCACGGCCAGTTGCTGCAGCAGCGATTGGGTGGTGCTGAGCAGGTCGAAGCCGGCATCGGTGAGCGACACGCTGCGGCCATTGCGGAAGAACAGCGGCTGTTCGAGGAAGCTTTCCAGGCTGCGGATCTGTTGGCTGATGGCTGACTGGGTGAGGTGCAACTCCTCAGCCGCCTTGTGGAAACTGCCCAGGCGGGCAGCGGCTTCGAAGCCGCGCAGGGCATTCAGGGGTGGCCAGTGTTTCAACATGTCTGATAAGTCCTGCTAATCAGTAATCGGCAAAATCTATCGTTTGTTGCTGCGCTTTTACAGGCCTAGCATGCAGACCATCACCACGGCCGTGGTTTCTCTGTGATAACAAAAACTTAAGAAAGGCACTTGTATGCAAATCAACGATTCGCAGAACGGCTGGGTAATGCCCGCTGAATGGGTTCCGCACGCCGCCACCTGGATGGCGTTCCCCCACAACCAGGCTCTCTGGGAAAACGGCTGGGGGGTGACCCTGGCCGACGTGCAGGTCGACTTCGCCCGTGTGGCCAACGCCATCGCCCGCTTCGAGCCGGTGAAGATGGTCGTCGATCCCTCCGCGGTGGCCCGTGCCGGCGAGCTCTGCGGCCCCAACATCGAACTGGTCGAACTGGCGATCAACGACAGCTGGTGCCGCGACTCCGGCCCGAGCTTCGTCTGCCATCCGCACCTGGGCACGGCCGGCGTCAACTGGCGCTTCAATGCCTGGGGCGGCAAATCGGCCTTCGACCTGGATGAAAGCCTGGCCCGGCGCGTCCTCGCCCATCTGGGTATGGAGTGCTTCGATACCGTCCTGGCCAACGAGGGTGGCGCCATCCACGTGGACGGCCAGGGCACGCTGATCACCACCGAATCCGTGCTGCTCAACGGCAACCGCAACCCCGGCATGAGCAAGGTCGAGATGGAAGAGATCTTCTCCCGCCTGCTGGGGGTGAAGAAGACCATCTGGCTGCCGGGCGATCCCGACTACGTCACCGGCGACATGACCGATGGCCACGTCGATGGCGTGTGCGCCTTCGCTCGACCCGGCGCTCTGCTGGTGGATGCGACCCGCGATTCGTCCTCGGCCTACGCCGAAGTGGCGCGCGAGAACCGTCGCGCCCTGGAGCTTTCCACCGATGCGCAAGGGCGTCGCTTCGAGATGCTCGAACTCTTTGAAGCCAGCGAGGCGGTGGACCAGAACGCCGAGGTGTTCTGCGCCTCCTATACCAACTTCTACATCGCCAACGGCGCGATCATCATGCCGGCCTACGGCATTGCCGCCGACGATGAAGCCGCGGCGACCCTGCGCCTGGCGTTCCCAGGCCGCGAAGTGGTGCCGGTGCGGATCAACCAGCTGGCCCACGGTGGTGGTGGCGTGCACTGCATCACCCAGCAACAGCCGGCCTGGCCGCAGAGGGGGTGATGGGATGAGCATACTGACCGTCGCCACCACCCAGTTCGCTTGCAGCTGGGACCTTGAACGCAACCTCGACCAGGCCGAACGCCTGGTGCGGGAGGCCGCCGCCAAGGGCGCGCAACTGATCCTCCTGCAGGAGCTGTTCGCCACTCCGTACTTCTGCATCGAGCAGGACCACAAGCATCTGGCGCTGGCGCAGGAGTTCGGCCGGAGCGCTGTGCTCAATCGCTTCGCCGACCTCGCCCGAGAGCTGGGCGTGGTGCTGCCGCTGAGCTGGTTCGAGCGTGCCGGCAATGCCTTCTTCAACTCCCTGGCGGTGGCCGATGCCGATGGTCGCCTGCTTGGGGTGTACCGCAAGACCCATATCCCCAACGCCATCGGCTACCAGGAGAAGGAGTACTTCAGCCCCGGCGATACCGGCTTTCGCGTCTGGGACACCGCCTACGGCCGGATCGGGGTTGGTATCTGCTGGGACCAGTGGTTCCCCGAAACCGCCCGCTGCCTGTCCCTGATGGGCGCCGAGGTGCTGCTCTATCCGACCGCCATCGGCTCGGAACCGGGGGCGGCGGCGCTGGATTCCCGCGATCACTGGCAGCTCACCCAGCGCGGCCACGCCGCCGCCAACATCCTCCCGGTGATTGCCGCCAATCGCGTCGGCGAGGAAGTGGCGACCACCGATGAACACCTGCGGATGCGCTTCTACGGCTCGTCCTTCATCACCGATCACAAGGGCAGGCTGCTGGCCGAAGCCGACCGCGACAGCACCGGCGTGCTGGTCCAGCGGCTCGACCTCGCCGCCATGGCCGAGGAGCGCCTCAACTGGGGCGTCTACCGCGATCGCCGCCCGGAAATGTACGGCCCGCTGCTGGGGCTGGATGGTCGTCAAACCCACGAACGCTGGCAGCGCCAGGGAGCCTGAAGATGAATGCCATCAAGAAGCTGTTGATCGTCTCGCTGGGCGTTAGCCTGAACTGTGCCGCTCAGGCCGACGAAAAGGTCCTGCGCCTGTACAACTGGGCGGACTACTTCGCTCCGGACACGTTGAGCGCCTTCACCAAGGAAACCGGCATCCAGGTCATCTACGACGTGATGGACAGCAGCGAGACCCTGGAAGCGAAGATGATGTCCGGCCACAGCGGTTATGACCTGATCTTCCCTGGCGACACCGTGGCCGAACGCCTGATGCGCGCCGGCGCCCTGCAGAAACTGGACCCGGGCAAGCTCGAACACCTGGATGACCTCGAGCCCGGCCTGCGCACGCTGCAGACCCGCTACCCGTACTCGCGCCACGCCACGGTGCCCTATACCTGGGGCACCATCGGCCTGACGTACAACCAGGAGATGATCGACAAGCGCCTGGCCGGCGCGCCGGTCAACAGCCTGGACCTGATCTTCAAGCCCGAACTGGCGGCGAAGTTCGCCGACTGCGGCATCTCGATGATCGACTCACCCGACGAGGTGCTGGCCGTGGTGCTGAATTACCTCGGCCACGACCCACGCAGCAGCAAGCCGGCCGAACTGGCCGAGGCGGTGGTGCTGCTCCAGGGCATCAAGCCGTACATCCGCAAGTTCCAGTCGCAGCCGGTCACGCAGTTGGTCAATGGCGACATCTGCCTGTCCCTCGGCTACAGCGGCGACATGACCCAGGCCCAACGCGCTTCGGACGAGGCGGGCAAGCAGACGAACTTCCAGTACCGCGTGCCGGTCCAAGGCACCACGGTGTGGATGGACACCATGGCCATCCCGGCCGATGCCCAGCACCCGGAATACGCCTACGCCCTGATCAACTTCATCATGCGCCCCGAGAACATGGCGGCGATCAGCAACGCCACCGGCTATCCCACCTCCAGCGCCAAGGCCAGGCCGATGGTGGACGCGGACATGCGCAACAACCCGGATATCTATGTCGATGAAGCGACCTACGCGAGGTTGATCCCCGGCAAGGACATCCCGCAGCGAGAGATGCGTGCGCGAATGCGCGCCTGGACCACCTTCAAGACCGCCCTGCACAACTGAATCCACCCACTGCCAGAGCGCACGGGGCGCCACCCGGGCATGGGTGATGCTGCGCCCCGCAATTACACCTGAGAGAGGACCTCCCATGTCGACTCGCCGTGATTTCATCAAACAGGTGATGGCTGCCAGCGGAATTGGCGCCGTCGCTTCCCTGGGCCTTGGCTTGGGTGCGGCCCGCGTTTCAGCGGCCCTGACCGGCAGCTGGTACATGCCCGACGAACACGGCCCGCAGGAGCGGGTGATCGTGGCGTTCGCGGCGTCATCCCGCGTCTGGCAAGGCTGGGAGACGGCGGTGAATGACACCATCGCGCAACTGGCCAGGACCATCGCCAGGTACCAGCCGGTCACGGTGCTGTGCCGCGCCAGCCAGCTGGCGCAGGCCAGGAGCAAATGCGGCAGCAGCAATATCGAATTTCTCACCCTGCCGCTGGATGACGTCTGGGTTCGTGACTACGGCGGTTGCTTCGTGGTCGACGGGGCGGGCGGCCTGGGCCTGGTGGACTTCAACTTCAACGGCTGGGGCGACAAGCAGACTTCGGCCAACGACTCCGGCGTAGCCGACACCCTCAGCTACGAGATGGAGTCGACCTACATTCGCAGCGCGCTGGTGGGCGAGGGCGGTGGCATCGAGGTGGATGGCCACGGCACCGCGATCATGACCGAGAGCTGCTGGGTGAACAGCAATCGCAATCCAGGGATGAGCAAGGCGCAGATCGAGGCCGAGCTGAAGGCCAACCTCGGCCTGCGCAAGATCATCTGGCTGCCCGGTATCAAGGACAAGGACATCACCGATGCCCACGTCGATTTCTATGCCCGCTTCGTCAAGCCGGGAGTGGTGATCGCCAACCTGGACAACGACCCCAAGTCATACGACTACGCGGTAACCCGCAAGCACCTGGAAATCCTCAATGCCGCCACCGATGCCGATGGACGCAAGCTGGTGGTCCACACCCTGCCGCCGCCCCTGAAGGTGCGCAGCAACCCGTACACCACCAACAATCCGGACTTCGCGCCGGGCTACATCAACTTCCTGCCGGTCAACGGCGCCGTCATCGCCCCGCAGTTCGGCGACGCGGCGGCGGACAACTACTGCAAGGACCTGCTGACGAAGCTCTATCCGGGGCGAGTGGTGGAGCAACTCAACATCGACCCTATCGCCGCAGGTGGTGGCGGGATTCATTGCGTGACCAAGCACCTTCCGCTCATTTGACGCACGTCGCCTTGTCCCGTGTCGATCGGTTAGCGGAGATCTCGTGGCCCAGTCTGGTGCGGCTCAAGGCTCGGCCATCAACAGGGCGAGCCTTGATCTGAACTTGGCAAACCACGTCCCTAGGACGTGGTCATGCGTCACCGGCTCTGCCTGTGACAATTCGAATTCCCGGGCTAGCAGGATGAAGCCGATCCGGTAGGGTGCGCCGTGCGCACCGGCGGTTGGACGGGGTACCGAAGCCGATCCCGGAATCGGTGCGCATAGCGCACCCTACGGTCCAGACCAGGCAAAAGGGGCGGCCTTGTGCACGGGGGCCGAGCAATGGCGACGTCCGACATGGATGTTGGTGATGCCCATCTACTTCGTGGATTTCACACACCCGTATCGCACTTCCTTGGATGGGGAGTAGCCATAGAAGGCCGCATAGCACTTGCTGAAGTGGCTGGACGAGGCAAAACCACAGGCAACGCTCACTTCAGAGATGGGCAGGTCCGAGTGCTGGAGCAAGCGCCGACTCTCGGTAATGCGCAGCTCCAGATAGAAGCGAACCGGCGTGGTTCCGAGCTGCTGCTGGAACAGCCGCTCCATTTGCCGCTTGGAGCGGCCGACGTAACGGGCAAGCTGGTCCTGGCTCAACGGTTCCTCGATGTTCGCGCCCATCAGGGTAATCGCATCCCGGACGGGCTCACTCATCTTCTCGTGGAGTGACGGATGCACTCGCCGGTAGCGTGACTCTTCGAAGGCGAGGATATCGACGATGGCGTCAACCAGCCCACGCCCATGCAGGTTGTCGATCCAGCTCAGAACCATGTGGAAGGCACCCGTCGGGCTTGCGGCGGTGAGCCGATCACGGTCGACGACATAGCTGTCGGATGTCACCTGGCTGTTCTTGGCTATTTCTGCAAGAGCTGCCCGATTCTCTGGATGCACAGCACACTTGTACCCATCGAGCAGTCCCGCCTGGCCGAGGAACCATGCGCCATTCCAAAGCCCAGCCAGTACGACGCCCCTGTCATTCGCGGCCTGCAGCAGGTGGGTCAGTTCCGGCATGGCACGCAGGGTCGTCCGAAGGCCGCCGCACACCACCAGAAGATCAAGCTCGTGCAGGTGCTCGCCCTGCAGTGCGGCATTCGGGGAGATGACCAGGCCAAGGTCGCTGGCGATCGAGCCTCCATTCAGGCTGAAGGTGCTCGTTGCAAAGGCGTTCGACCGAATCAGGTTCGCAGTGACCAATGTATCCAGGGCTTGGGTGAAGGCGGGAAGTGAAAAATGCTCGAGCAGGACGAAGCCCACTCGAGCTTGAGGTAAAAGCTCATCCTTGTGTTCACCAACAAACCGGAGGTTCCGTCCCTGCAAGCCGTCGCTGAAAAACCTCCGCTCTCTCAATCTCTTCCTCGTTCAATGTCAGTAAATTCAACAATTCAGCGTCTGGACCGACCGTCCAGGCACAGTCTTGGAAGCACGAAGCGCCCGGGCGTCATCGCCCAGGCGCTTCGTGTCCGAACCAGGGGAAGTACCTGAGTGCTTTCCCGAGGGGCTTGCCGGTCGTTCAGATCAGACGGTTTTCCCTACGGCGCCAACACGCTCGACTTGCGGGTGCTGCCGCTTGCCGAAGATGCCGATGAGCAGGATTACCAGCGCCAGCCCCAGGGTCGATGTCACCTCAAGACGGTGTTGCGGCATGACGAACATCACGCCCAGGGCAAAGACGATGAATCCGATGACGGCCCAGGTCAGCCAGGGGAACAGCCACATCTTGAAGGCGATTTCGGCGTTCTGCTTTTGCAGCATCGTCCGCATGCGCAGCTGGGAGAAGGCGATGACCAGGTAGACCAGCAGGGCGATGGACCCGGAGCTGGCCAGCAGGAATGCGAAGACCTGGGACGGCGCGAAGAAGTTCAGGGCGGTCGTCAGCATGCCGATAAGGGTGCTGGCGATGACCGCCGCCCGAGGCACGCCCGCTGCGGAGGTGCGCTGGATGAAGGCCGGCGCATCGGAGCGTTTGCTCAGCGAGTAGATCATGCGCGAGGAAATGTAGATCGAGGAGTTCAGGCAACTGGCTACGGCCACCAGCACCACCATGTCGACAAGGAACTTCGCATAAGGGATGTTCATGATTTCCAGGGCACGCTGGTAGGAGCCCTGTACCGGCAACAGGGGGTCATTCCAGGGCACCACGGAAATGATGATGAAGATCGACAGGAGATAGAAAACACTGATCCGCCAGATCACCGAGCGAGTGGCTTTGGCGATGTTCCTGGCGGGATTGCTCGATTCGGATGCGGCAATGGTCACCGCCTCGGTGCCCATGTAGCTGAACATGGTCGTCAGCAGGGCGCCGATGATCGCGGTCCAGCCATTGGGCATGAACCCGCCATGTTCCAACGTCAGGCGCTGCAGGCCGCTGACTTCACGATCAGGCAGGGCGCCGAGAAGAGCGGCAGCGCCCAGCGCGATGAAGGCCACGATCGCGATGATCTTGAGCATCGCGAACCAGAACTCGAACTCGCCGTATTTGGCCACGCTGAAGAGGTTGGTGGCGGTCAGCAGCACGGTCACGGTCAGTGCGAAGAACCAGGTCTCGATCTGCGGAAACCAGTTGTTCAGCACCACGCCGGCTGCAATCGCCTCGATAGGGATCACCAGTACCCAGAACCACCAGTACAGCCAGCCAATGGTGAAGCCGGCCCAGCGGCCGATCGCCCGGTCCGCATAGGTGGAGAAGGAACCGGTGTCGGGGCTGGCCACCGCCATTTCCCCCAGCATGCGCATGACCAGGACCACCAGGGTCCCGGCCAATGCATACGCCACGATTGCGGCGGGGCCGGCAGACGCGATGGCGTGCCCGGAGCCGACGAACAATCCGGCGCCGATGATGCCGGCGATTGAGAGCATGGTTATATGGCGCGGCTTGAAGCCTTGCGCCAGTTCGCTGCTTGCGCTTTCCGCTCGGGTGATGGTCATTCTGATCTCTGCTCTTGGACTTGTTATGGAGACGCAAGGCTGCCACCGGAACGCTGCTGACTTGGGGAGTCGGTCGCCCGAATCCCTACCCGTCTTGCCGCCCGGCCGGGCGGCACACCAGCGATGAAACCCAGTTTTGGCAGGCATCACGCGAGGCCAACATAGTCCACATGGATCGGAGATCGGTTGGCCCTGTTCGCCACCGCGTTGAGGAAAAGCGACATCGATTTGTGTGCCAGCGGCATCTGCTCCGCGGCACTGGGCATGTCATGCGGATGCGCCATGGGATCGGTCACATGGGGCGTGCCCTTGTCTTCTGCCTCAAGAGCAACCCGCATGGCGTGCACAGGCCGTTAACTGGATATGGACGTCTCGGAAGGCTTGCTCCGCGCCGACAGGACCGTGGCCACGATGATCAAGGCCGCCCCGGCCAGCATCAGCAGCGAGGGGCGCTCCCCGAACAGCCACCAGGCGCAGGCAATGGCATACACCGGTTCCAGCGCGATGATCATTCCGGCGCTGCGCGCGTCGAGACCGTCCAGGCTCTTCACGAACAGGTATTGCGATAGCCCCGTGCAGAACACGCCCAGCAGGCCGAGGTAGATCCAGTCCGCTGTCGCCAACCCTTCGTTCACGAAGCCTTCCAGCGAGAACGGTGAGATCAGCAATGCGACGGCAACGTTCTGCCAGAACGCCACCTGCATGGCGTCCATCCCACGCGTGGCGCGGCGATTGGTCATGGCCAGCATCGCGAAGGAAAGGCCGGAGGCCAGGCCCCAGAGCAGGCCGATCGTGCCCTGGTTGCCTACGTCGAACGAAGGTGTGACGAGCACCAGCCCGAGGGTGACCAGCGCCAGCAGTACAGCTTCACGGACGCCGATTCGTTCACGGAACACCAGCATGTCCAGCAGGGCGATGAAAGCCGGGAAACTGGCGAAGCCAAGGGTGGCGACCGCGACTCCGCCGACCTTGATGGCGATGAAGAAGGTGACCCAGTGGGCCGTGAGCATTGCGCCCGACAGGAACAGGATCGCCAGTTTTCGCCAGCTCAGGCCGCGAAACAGCGAGCGTCGTTGCAGCTGCGCAACGACAAGCAGGGCAAGGACCGCAAAGGCCGCGCGACCATAGGTGATGACCGCCGCATCGGCATGGATCAGCGCACCAAGAATACCGGTCAGGCCGAAGAGCACCGCGGCGATGTGGGCAACGGTCAAGGAAGCACGATGGCTGCTCGAAGGAGCAACCTGGGTTACATCTACAGAAAGCATGGGCAGTTGGTCTTTACGAAAAAGCGTGGCCGACACACTCCCCTGTGGCCGTGCGCACTGGTTTCGATGACGAATGGGGATTGGGGATGACATCCGGACTTTGCGGATGCCTGGTGCGGCAGCATTGGTGACGCTCTTCCATGAGCTACTGGCTGCTTGAGGGCGGTTATGCAAGAAAATCTCCGACTCGACCACCGCACAGACGGCGGTGGCGAATCGGGTCAATCAGCGCATCAGTTGTTAGGACGCGTTGATCCAGATGGTCTTCAGCTCGGTGTACTGATCATGTGCCCAGATCGACTTGTCGCGCCCACCGAAGCCAGACTCCTTGTAGCCACCGAACGGCGTCGAGGCATCGCCTTCGCCGAAGCAGTTGACCGTCACCACGCCCGCGCGGATCTCCCGCGACAGGCGCAGGGCATTGCGCAGGCTGCCGGTGTAGGCCGAAGCGGCCAGGCCGTAGACGGTGTCGTTGGCCAGCTCGATCGCCTCATCGATGGTCGAGAAGCTGGTGACGCTCAGCACCGGGCCAAAGATCTCCTCGACGAACAGGCGGCTGTCGCGGGCCACGCCGTCGACGATGGTCGGCTGCACGAACACGCCCGACTCGGTCTCGCCACCCTGCACCACATTGAGCTTCTGCTCGGCGGCGTATGCCAGGTAGGAGCGAACCTTCTCGAAGTGCGACTTGCTGACCATTGCGCCCAGGCGGTTGTCCGGGTCCAGCGGGTCACCCAGTTTCCAGTCCTTGAGGTGTTTGGCGATCAGCGACAGCAACTCGTCCTTGACGTCCTTATGGACGATCAGACGCGAGGATGCCGAGCAGTTCTCGCCCATGTTCCAGAATGCGCCGGCGGTGACGAACTGGGCGACTTCGTCCAGGTCCTCGCAGTCGTTCATGACCACCGCCGGGTTCTTGCCACCCAGTTCCAGCACGATGCGCTTGAGGTTGGACTCGGCGGCGTATTTCAGGAACAGGCGGCCGGTGTCGGTCGAGCCGGTGAAGCTGACCATGGGGATGTCCATGTGGCGGCCGATGGCCTCGCCCACTTCACGCCCACCACCCGGGACGAGGTTGAACACACCCGCGGGAATGCCTGCCTCATAGGCCAGCTCCACCACGCGCAGGGCGCTCAGGGTTGTTTCCTTGGCCGGCTTGACCACGATCGAGCAACCGGCTGCCAGCGAAGGGGCGATCTTCCAGGCCAGCATCAGCAGCGGGAAGTTCCAAGGCAGCACCAGGCCGACCACGCCAATGGCTTCGCGCACCACCATGGTCACGGCCGCGTTGCCGGTCGGGGCGGTGTTGTCGTAGATCTTGTCGATCAGCTCGGCGTGCCAGCGGATGGTGTGGATGGTTTCCGGCACGTCGACGTTCTGGCACTCGCTGACCGGCTTGCCGCTGTCCAGCGATTCGAGCACCGCCAGTTCATGGGCGTTGTCTTCCAGCAGCTGGGCGAACCTGAGCAGGATGTGCTTGCGCTCGCCAGGCTGCAGCTTCGACCAGCGGCCGTCGTCGAAAGCCTGCTTGGCGGCGGCCACGGCCACATCGACATCCTGCACGTCGCAAGCGGCGATCTCGGCCAGCAGCTTGCCGGTGGCCGGGTTGGTGGTGACAAAGGTACGGCCCGACAGCGCATCGCGGAATTCACCGTCGATGAACGCCTGGGTACGGAATTCCACTTTGGCGGCGATTGCCGCGTATTCCTCTTTGCTCAGCAACTCAGCCATTGTTGGAACCCTCGGTGATTTTCGCGATGTTGCGCTTGAGCACGGCGAGGATGTCTTTCAGCGCCTGCTCCTGTTCGCTGTCGAGCGGTTGCATCGGCGCGCGCACGCCGCCGGCACGCAGGCCGATCAGCTCGCAGCCGTGCTTGATCGATTGCACGAACTTGCCGCTTTCGAGGAAGTCCATCAGCGGCATCAGCTCGGCCATGATGCGGCGGCCCTTGTCGAAGTCCTTCTCGATCACGCAGGCCTCGTACAGGGCCACGTGTTCGCGGGGAATGAAGTTGGAGCCGGCGCATACCCAGCTGCGGGCGCCCCAGGCGAAGAACTCCAGGGCCAGGTCATCCCAGCCGCAGGACAGGGCGATATCCGGGTGCTGCACGGCCAGGCGATGCAGACGGGCCGTGTCGCCCGAGCTTTCCTTGATGGCGACGATGTTCTTGCAATCGGCCACTTCGGCGAAGAACTCGTCGCCCATGCCGACACCCATGCGGGCGGGGTAGTTGTACAGCATGATCGGCAGGCCGGCAGCACGATCGACGGCCAGCACGTGGGTGGCGATTTCCTGCTGGGTCGGCAGGGCGTAGGGCGGCGAACCCACCAGGAGCGCGTCGGCCTTGATGGCCTTGGCCGCTTCGGCATAGGCGATCGACTCCTCGGTACGGACGGCGCCGGTGCCTACCACGAGCGGCAGGCGGCCATTGATCACATCCTTGGCCTGTGCGGCGAGATCGAAGCGTTCCTGGGCGGTGTGGGCGTAGTACTCGCCGGTGGAGCCGCCGATGACGATGCCGTGAACCTTGGATTCGATCAGGTGTTCCAGCACTTGCGCGAAGGCCGCTTTGTCGATGGCTCCCGCTGCGGTCAGGGGAGTGATTGCCGGGGTGAAGATACCGTCGAAGTTCATATTGGATTCTCCTTGGGTGAGGGCTTTGTCTATTCACCGCGCCGCTGCGTTGTGCAGCGGCGAGGCAGGTTCAGGTTTCAGGCAAGCGACGCTGCCTGTTGCAGGTTGAGCGAACGGGTTTCCGGGGCCAGGGCCCAGGCGACCAGCAAGCCGATGAAGGTCACCACCGCGGCGGCAACCATGGTCTGGGCGATGCCGAGGGTTTCCAGCGAGATGGGTACGAGGTAAGTGCCGACCGCAGCCCCGATCCGCGACAAGGAGGTGCCCACGCCGACAGCGAACGCGCGAATCTCGGTGGGGAACAATTCGTTGGGGTAGACCAGTTGAAGCACCTGGGCACCGCCGATGAACAGGGCATAGGCGCCGAACAGGAACAGGATCAGGACTTCCGAGCCGGTGTGGAACGCACCCAGCCCCAGCAGGGCCAGGCCCGACCAGAGGAAGCTGTGGACCAGCATGCTGCGGCGGCCGACGGTATTGATCAGCCGAGTGGCGATGATGCAGCCGACGACGAAGAGGAAGGTGATCGCCACCGAGCCGAAGGAGGCCCAGTCGCCCTTGAGGTTGAGCGCCTGCAGGACCTTGGGCGCGAAGGCGTAGACCGCGAACACCGGAATGATCGAGCAGGTCCAGAACACGGTGACGAACAGCATGCGCTTGCCGTAGCCCGAATGCAGGAGATTCCACACGGAGAGCTTCTTCACTTCCGCTTGTTCGGGCAGGTTCTTCAGCGAGAAGTCATTCCCGTACACCTGCTTGATGATGCTTTCAGCCTCCGCTGCACGCCCCTTGCTGAGCAGCCAGCGGGGCGATTCCGGCGTGCCCATGCGCAGGGCAAACAGGATCGCGCCGATCACGGCGGGGCTGGCCAGGACCAGCCGCCAGGCCTCTTCGCCGCCGACCCGCAGGATGAAGTCACCGGCAACGTAGGCGAGGGCGGCACCGGCGAACCAGAGAATGGTCAGGGTAGCCAGACGCGGGCCGCGATATTTCTTCGGCAGGAACTCCACCAGCAGGGAGGTCGCCACCGGGTACTCGATACCGACGGCCATGCCGATCAGGAAGCGCAACAGGAACAGCGCCGCGGCCGATTCGACCCAGTACTGCGCCAGGGAACCAAGGATGAACAGGGTCGGGCCCACGAAGAAGACTTTCTTGCGGCCCAGCCTGTCGGTCAGCCAGCCACCCAGGAAGCCGCCGCAGAAGATGCCGATCAATGCCGAGGCGGCGATGAGTCCTTGCCAGAATTCGCTGAGGTTCAGGCCGGTGGTCATTTGCAACATGGCAACGCCAATGATGCTGAGGACATAGCCATCAACGAAGGACCCGCCGCCGGAACGGATGGTCAACAGCTTGTGGAAGCTGTTCAGAGGGACATCCTCTACTGATCTAGGAATTGTCATTGTTATTTCCCGCTTATTAGGTGTTCGGTTGAATCTGGACTGCATGACACCGCGAAGCTCGAATTCGAACGAGCCTCGAAAGTTTCGAGAGACCGCCTGAATCAATGTCGGCAGGCATTCAGATCCACTGGCCTGGTGATGATCGGCCCTGGTGTTTGCCCTGAACTACGAAATCAAAAGTACTCAGCTCTCTCTTCCTGCCCGGTACTGTCCCCACTTGAGGTTGAGATTCACGCCTGCAGAAAGGAAAGGTTCCGGCGGATTTCTGTTGGGGCCTGAGGTGCGCAGCAGGAAATCGATCAACTCATCTCGATCGTTTGCCAGCCAATCAGCGAGGAGCTTGCCCGTGGCAGTACCACGCGTTACACCAAGCCCGTTGCAGCAGAGTGCGCCGTAGACATTGGGGGCCAGTTCGCCGAAATGCCCCATGTGGTTTCTCGACAAGGCCAATGAACCGCCCCAGGTGTATTCGAATTCAACGCCAGGCAGCATCGGGAAGCGACGCTCATAAGAGGCGCGATGCCGCTTCACGAAGCGATCCAGGTACTTGGTGTTGCTGCGACCATCCGGGTTGAAGCTGAAACTGTTGCGAATCAACAGGCGGTTGTCCGGCGTGCGACGTACCGTGGTGCCGAAGGGATCGGCCGGGATCAACCCCCAGAAGGGCTTGCCGCCAAGACGCGCTTGTTCGTCCGCAGTGAGTTGGCGGGTGATGCTGGCGTAGGTGAAGACCGGGAGCATCCTGCCCTTGAGGAAGCCGAAGCTCATGCCGAAGGCGTTGTTGGTGAGAATGAGCTTGTCGGCGGTGATGCTGCCAAAGGCGTGGGTGAGGACGGTCTTCTCACCGTACTCGACTCCGGTGATGGGCGTGTTTTCGTAGAGGCTGACATTGGCCGGGAGGCTATCGGCCAAGCCCTTGACCAGGGCGGAGGGCTGGATGAGCACCGTCCCCGGGGTGAACAGCGCCTTGCGGTAGAAGTGCGTGCCGATGTGCGCAGGGAGGTCGTCGCCGTCGATCATCTCGTAGGCCTGGCCGAGCTTGTCCAGGCCACGCCGGTAGGCATCCAGCACGGCGATGCCACGGTCTTCGATAGCCGCCTGGTACTTGCCGCAGGCTTTCATCTGGCAATCGATGTTGTGCCGCTCTACCAGTTCCTTGAGCAGGGACTGGCCGGTGAGATTCAGTTTCAGGCTGATCTTCGCGGTATCGATATCGCCAATGTAGTCATCGGCCCCGATATCGTGGGGCAGGTCAATGGCAAAACCGGCATTTCGGCCGGAGGTGCCGAATCCGACTTCCTGCGCTTCGACAAGGACGATTTCATCATTGGGAAAATTGAGCGCCAACTGTCGGGCGGCGGCGAGGCCGGTGAAACCGGCACCGACTACGACCCAGCGAGCCGAACTGTTGCCGTAATGGCTAGGCCTTGGTTGCCGAGGCTTGCTGAGGTGGTACCAACCACAGCTCTTGTCATCGGCAGGTAAAGACGTAACTTTTGTCATTTCAGAGACCTAACTTTTTTATTTCAGCTTGATAAGCATCCCTTGCGGGAAATGACTCGCTGGACTAAGAGCAGCACAGGACGAAATCAGCTCGCTCGATGACGTGGTCGTGCTGCTACAGGCAGGTCCCGTTACATGGCGATGTCGGCATGAAGATTAATGACAGCCTCAAGTCGCCAACAAGCAACATTTAGGGGTGGCAATCAATGATCAGAGGTTATGGTTTATCGGAGGGGTAATAGAAATAAAAAAACCTGCGCGGGGCAGGTTCTTTGGGGGATTGATATTTAAATTATTATCCTAGCAATACGGTGTCGGCGGATTAAGCAACAAATAATGGAGGAAAATAATAACGCCCGGTTATCAAAGCTGCGCGAGCAACCAGTCGCGCAGGCGGCAGCAGGCATCGTCATCCTCTTTGTCTTCGTCGAACGTCAGGTAGTGCAGGGTGTCCTTGAGCACCAGTTCCTGTTCGACCGGCCTGATCAGCAATCCCTGGTCGACCAGGCGGCCTACCAGATGATTCCAGCCCAGGGCGACGCCCTGATGATTGAGGACCATCTGGATCAGCAGGATGTAGTCGTTGGCATTGAAGAAATGCGGGGCGTTGGCCGTGCGCGCTTCGAGATCGATGTCGTGGAACGCCAGCCAGACCTTCCAGTCGACATGCTCGGCGACCTGCGAGCGGCCGTAGGGGCTGAGATTCAGCAATACGGTGTCGCGCAGGCCTTCCAGGGTGCTTATTTCCGGGTGTTCCTCGAGATACTTCGGCGTGCATACCGGGTAGATCACATCGTGCATCAGGGGATAGCTGCGATACCCCTCGCGGATCTTGGCGATCTTGGTGACGAAGATGTCCGGGCGCACACCGGGTTCCATGGACAGGAAGTTCTGCGTGGTGATCAGGTTGAGGTCGACGTCCGGGTTCGCGCCGAAAAAGCTTGGCAACCGAGGGGCAAGCCAGTGCGCGGAGAATGCCGGCGAGCAGCACAGGGTGAGCACGCGTTTGGTGGTGCTCTTGTTGCGGATGCGCTCGGCGGCCTGGGAGATGTTGACGAAGGACAACTGCACCGCATCGAAGAAGATCGAACCTGCTGCCGTGAGCTCGACGGCGCGTCCCTCGCGCTTGAAAAGTTCGGCGCCCAGGTAGATTTCCAGCTCGCGAATCTGCCGACTGATCGCGGCCTGGGTCACACACAAGGCTTCGGCTGCTCGCGTGAAATTCTGATACTTGGCTGCCGCGACGAAGGATTTGACGGCGCGTAACGACGGCATCTTGATCAGGGTCTGATCGGGCTCGGTGTGTTTGACCATAACTACAAGTAATCAAAATCCTGAATAAAAAGTCGGTTCTGTCGACCGGCGACCTCGTCCTAGACTGCGGCCAGCTGCAATTGCGGCAGGAAGGCTTCGCTGAGGTTATCCGAAAGAGCACTCATGCAGAAAGCCCTGACCTTGGAAGGCGCGAGCTGATGAGTCCATGACTCCATTCTTCGCCGAATTTCCCGTGCCTGTTTTGGAGTGCATATAACAATGGATAAGAACACTGCTGTACTGGCCCTGATCCGCCAACGCAAAGAGCGTCATGCCCTTCCTCGCGCTGTTTACAGTGATGCCGAGGTGTATCGCCAGGATCTTGACCATATCTGGCACAAGGAATGGATCTTTGCCGGACATACCTTCGAACTGGAGAAGCCCGGCCAGTACCTGACCCTGCAAATTGGCGACTATCCGGTTGCGGTGGTGCGTGGCGGCGATGGTCAGGTGCGGGCATTCCACAATGCCTGCCGGCATCGCGGCTCCAAGGTGTGCACCGAGAACAGCGGCAAGGTCGCGAAACTCGTCTGCCCCTACCACAAGTGGGTGTTCGACCTGGACGGCAAACTGCTGTTCGCGGGCAACATGGGGCCGGATTTCAACGTTGCCGACTACGGCCTCAAGCCGGCTCATTGCGAAGTGGTGAACAGCTACATCTACGTCTGCGTGGCCGACAAGGCGCCGGATTTCGAGAAATTCCGCAAGGCCGTTTCTCCTTTCATCGCTCCGCACAACCTGGATGACTGCAAGGTGGCGTTCGAGTCCAACCTGATCGAGCGGGGCAACTGGAAGCTGGTCTTCGAGAACAACCGCGAGTGCTACCACTGCGACGGCACCCATCCGGAGTTGCTCAATTCCTACGTCGAAAACCTTTCGGTAGCAGGTGTGGCTGGCGAGGATGACCCCGAGCTGGTGGCGCACTGGAACCGTTGTGAGGCAGCCGGCCTGCCGAGCCGCCTGGTGATGGACGAAGGCGGGCAGTTCCGCATGACGCGCATTCCGCTTTCGGCCGGCGCCGTGAGCTACACCATGGACGGCAAGCCCGCGGTGGCCGGGCGTCTCGATCGCAGCGGCGAGGACAATATCGGTGCGCTGCTGTACTTCAATTATCCCTCCACCTGGAACCACTTCCTCGGCGACCACGCCCTGAGCTTCCGTGTGTTGCCGCAAGGCCCCAACGAAACCCTGGTGACGACCAAGTGGCTGGTGCACAAGGATGCGCAGGAAGGCCTCGACTATGACCTCGAGCGCCTGACCCGGGTCTGGATCGCCACCAACGACCAGGATCGTCGCCTGGTCGAAGGGGCCCAGGCGGGCGTGAGTTCTCCTGCCTATGAGCCCGGACCTTACTCATCGATTGCGGAGAATGGCGTCTGCCAGTTCGTCGATTGGTACTGCGCGACCATGACCAGCCGGCTGGCCGACTGAACCTCGTACACCTTCGACTTGGCCCCGTTTCACCCACCTGGTGATACGGGGCCTTTTTTTTCTGGAAGGCCTTTTGGCCAACAACCTGGTGATGCAATCCATGAATACCCTTTCGCGCCGAAATGGTCATGCCAAGGGCTTCTTTCTCGTGCTGCTGGCGGCGTTCTGTTACGGCCTGCAGCCGCTGTTCGCCCAGTATGCCTACGTTGGCGGTGCCGACCCGGTGGGGCTCCTTCTGGCGCGCTTTTCGATTGCCGCCGGCATGCTGCTGGTGTTCCTGCGCTGGCGGGGAATTCCACTTCCCGTGGGCCGCCTGGCGGGACAGAACCTGCTGCTCGGACTCGGCTACGGGCTCGCGGCGTTGGGGTACTACAGCGCCGCCCGATCCACATCGGTCAGTCTGGCGATCATCCTGGTGTACAGCTTTCCGGCTTTCGTCACGGCGGTATCCATAACCTGGCTGGGGGAGCGGACCAGCGCACTCAAGCTGGCCAGCCTGACGTTGGCCCTGGGCGGTGTAACGATGGCCACAGGGCTCAACCTGTCGGGCGCATCGATCGGGGCGCTATGGGCGCTGTTCGCCGCGGTGTGTTACGGGGCATCGATCATTTACGGCACCCATCGGGTCGTCCATGAGAACCCGTTGGCATCGGCCGCCATGCTGCTTGTGGGGTGCGCACTGACCTTCGCCGTGGCGGCCCTCGTGCAAGGCGCTTCCTTGCCTTCGACCCCCTTCGCATGGGGGGCGACCATAGGGCTGGCACTGTTCGCCACCCTGGTCCCGGTGGCGGCATTCCTGGCCGGCTCGCCGCGCATTGGGCCGTCAGCGGCCGCGACCCTGTCGACCGTGGAGCCGGTGGTGGCCGTGGCCATTGCGGTATTGCTCATGGGCGAGCAAGTCACATCAATCATGTTCGCTGGCGGACTGATGGTGCTGCTCGCGGCGGTTTTCCTGGCGCGTCAGGAGCCGGTTGAGCCGGAAATCGCGTCGCTGCAAGGCGGCGCCGCGGGTGATCAATAACATGAAGTTATGGTTACGGGCGAACAAATGTCGTTGGACGCTGTGAGGGTCTGAACTTAATTTGAAGCTGCAACGCGACATACATAAATCGATGTCGCTTTTATGGAGCAGGATTTTCTGCGCGCCGGTTCACCCACGTCAGAGACGAATGGATCACCGGTATTGCTGGACGCTTGTCACAGTCCATCTAGCGACTGGAAAGCACGAAGTTGACTGATCGGTTAATAAGCATAACAAAGAGGGTTGGTATGAATCAGGCCGACGATATTCTTTCGGTAAAGAACATCTTCAAGGTATTCGGACCTCATCCGGAAGTTGCCATGGAGATGTTGAGAAAGGGCGCCGACAAGAATGAAATTTTCCGCAAGACCGGGCATGTCGTCGGGGTGTTCGACGCCAGCTTCTCGGTCAAGCGCGGCGAGATCTTCGTCATCATGGGGCTGTCCGGCTCCGGCAAGTCGACCATGGTGCGGCTGTTCAATCGCCTGATCGAGCCCACTTCCGGCAGCATCCACCTGAACGGGCGCGAGATCACCGGCCTGGCCGACAAGGAACTGCTCGATGTCCGCCGCAAGGAAATGGGCATGGTGTTCCAGTCCTTCGCGCTGATGCCGCACATGAGCGTCCTGGAAAATACCGCCTTCGGCCTGGAGATCTCCGGCGTGGGTGAGGGCGAACGCCACGCCCGGGCAATCGAGGCCCTGCGTCAGGTGGGGCTGGCTGGGCATGAATACAGCTACCCGCACCAGCTGTCTGGCGGGATGCAGCAGCGTGTCGGCCTGGCCCGGGCGCTGGCCAACGACCCGACCATCCTCCTCATGGATGAGGCGTTCTCCGCCCTCGATCCGCTGATCCGCAGCGAGATGCAGGGCGAGCTGATCCGCCTGCAGGCCGAGCAGCAGCGCACCATCATCTTCATCTCCCATGACATCGAAGAAGCGATCCGCATCGGCCATCGCATCGCGATCATGGAAGGCGGCCGGGTCGTGCAGATCGGTACGCCGCAGGAACTGCTGAACCAGCCCGCCAACGAATATGTCGAGACCTTCTTCAAGGGCTTCGACAGCTCCCGGGTACTCAAGGCCGGCGATGTCGCCCAGCTCGATCCGGCGATGGTCTGCCGGGTCAACGGCAAGGCCCCGCGCTTTCAGGCCGGGGTGCCCTACGGCTACCTGATCGACGAGCGTGACCAACTGCTCGCCGTGGTGGGCGCGGACGAGTCCGGCAGCGTGGCGGCCGGGCAACCGGAAGCACAGTTCAGCCTGCACAAGCAGCACCCCGTCTACACCGACACTCCCCTGCATGACGTGCTGGATATCGTCGCGGCACTCCCATATCCCGTGCCGGTACTGGATCACAGCGGTGCTCTGAAGGGCACCATTTCCAAGAATCTGCTGTTGCAAACCTTGAGCCGCCACTGAGCGCATCCCTCGATCACGCAACAGCCGCAACTTCGGAGAATAGGTAGCCAGCATGTCAGAGTTCAGTCTTCTCGATCCGTTCCAAACCGCAAACATCCCATTGGGTGACTGGGTGGAAACCACCCTGAATTTCCTGGTGCACAATTTCCGTGATGTATTCCGTGCCATCCGCTGGCCTATCGACCAGGTGCTCAATGGCATCGAGTACGTCCTGCAGAGCATCCCGCCGAGCATCGGCATCATCCTGTCCTCCTTGCTTGGCTGGCAGCTGGCCGGCAAGCGCATGGCACTGCTTTGCTTCGTCACCCTGACGCTGCTCGGCCTGATCGGCGTATGGTCGGAGTCCATGACCACCCTGGCGCTGGTGCTGACCTCGGTGTTCTTCTGCGCCGTGATCGGCATCCCGCTGGGTATTCTCTGCGCCCGCAGCGACCACATGGAGCGCGTGGTGCGGCCTGTGCTCGACGCCATGCAGACCCTGCCGGCCTTCGTCTACCTGGTGCCCGTGGTGATGCTGTTCGGCATCGGCGACGTGCCAGGCGTGCTGGTGACCATCGTGTTCGCCTTGCCACCGCTGGTGCGCCTGACCAACCTGGGCATCCGCCAGGTGCCCGAAGACAAGATCGAGGCCGCCCGCGCCTTTGGCTGCACCCCACGGCAGATGCTGACCCGCGTGCAGTTGCCGCTGGCCACCTCGACCATCATGGCCGGCATGAACCAGACCCTGATGCTGTCACTGTCGATGGTGGTGATCGCCTCGATGATCTCGGTTGGCGGCCTGGGGCAGATGGTCCTGCGCGGCATCGGTCGCCTGGACATGGGCCTGGCCACCGTCGGCGGGGTAGGGCTGGTGTTGCTGGCCATCTTCCTCGACCGCCTTACCCAGGCCATGGGTGCGCGCACCAGCGCCGACCCCAGCCTGCGCTGGTACCACACCGGCCCCGTTGGCGCGCTGCTGCGCCTGTGCGGTGCCGGGCAATCCACCGGGCGGCGCAAGACCGCCTGAGCTGACTGATTCGATCTGCCGAACCCGACAAAAAGCCACAAAAAAGGTACGAGACGATGCATCGATCCAAGTTCTCCCGCAGCCTCCTGCAATGCGCCACCGCCCTGTCCCTGACGGTCGCCGCCCTGAGTGCCAGCGCTTCGGCCGACAAGCCCGGCGAGGGCGTCGAGGTCACGCCGATCTTCCCCTCCATCGCCGAAGAGCGCTTCCGCGGCGAGGTGGCGATGGAAGGCCTGCGTGAACTGGGCTACGACGTCCAGGAGCCGAAGGAGACCGAGTACGGCGTGATGATGGTGGCCCTGGCCAATGGCGATGCCGATTTCACCGTGCACCTGTGGGAAAAGCTGCACGACAAGTTCTACCAGCAGGCCGGCGGTGACGAGGTGATGGTCAAGACCGGCGACATCCTGCCGGGTGTCAGCCAGGGCTACCTGATCGACAAGAAAACCGCGGACCAATACAACATCAAGTACATCACCGACTTGAAAAAGCCGGAGATCGCCAAGCTGTTCGACACCGACGGCGACGGCAAGGCCGATTTGACGGGCTGCAACCCGGGCTGGGGTTGTGAGTTGGTCATCTCCCACCACATGAAGGCGTATGACCTGGACAAGAGCGTGCACGTCAACCAGGGCTCGTACTTCGCCCTGATGGCCGACACCATCACCCGCTACAAGGAAGGCAAGCCGATCCTGTACTTCACCTGGGTGCCGCAGTGGATCGCCAGCGTGCTGGTCGAGAACACGGACGTGGTCTGGCTGGAAGTGCCGAAGACCGACCTGCCGGACGGCAACAACGACGTGGACACCATGTACAAGGGCAAGAACCTCGGGTTCGCCGTGGACAAGGTCGTGGCTGTGCTGAACAAGGACTTCGCCGAGGAGAACCCGGCGGCTGTGAAGTTTCTCTCGCTGGTGCAGATCAGCACCGACGACGAGAGTGCACAGAACCTGAAGATGCAGCAGGGCGAGAAGAGGCCCGCCGACATCCAGCGTCATGCCAAGGAGTGGGTCGCCGCGCATCGCCAGCAGTTCGACGCCTGGCTGCAGGCATCGCGAGCCGCCGCCAACCAGTAAGCGTCCCAGGTGCCCGCCATGCGGGCACCCCTACCTTCCCCCTTGCCCAACTTCGTCGGTGGAGCCCCCGCATGTCGCTCTATTCGTTCGTCCGCGATTTCCGTTTCCGCGACGCACCGTCCCATACCCGCGAGCTGTTGCAGACCTGCTTGCTGGATATCCTCGGTGTTGCCGCCGGTGCGCGTGACAATCACACCAGCCAGACACTCAAGCATTACGCGCTGAGCCATTACCCGGCCGGAAAACTGGCCAGCCGCCTGCTGTTCGACGGCCGCCCGGTGCACCCGCTTGGGGCCGCTTGGGCTGGGGGCTTCAGCGTTGACAGCCTGGATGCCCATGAAGGCCATTTCACCTCCAAGGGGCACGCTGGGGCGACCGTGGTGCCGGCCTTGCTGGCGCTGGTCGATGCTTGCCGCGAGCAGGGCAGGACCATCAGCGGCGAGGAACTGCTCAGCGCCCTCTGCATCGGCTACGAGACGGCGCTGCGGGCCGGCGCCGCGCTGATGGCAACCGCTCCTGAATACCATGCCTCCGGGGCTTTTTCCGGTGTAGGCGTGGTATGCGGTGGCGCACGACTCCTGGGGCTGGACGAGCAGCGCTTCCGTCATGCCCTGGGCATCGCTGAATACTTCGGCCCGCGCTGCCCGATGATGCGCCTGGTCGATCACCCCTCGATGCTGCGTGATGCCCATGGCGCCGGGGCCTATGCCGGACTCAATGCGCTGTTGCTGGCCGAAGCCGGCCTCACCGGGGCGCCGGCCGAGACGGTGGAAGACGAGGCGGTGGCCCCTTACTGGCAGGACCTTGGCGAGCGTTGGGAGATCGACGCCCAGTACTTCAAGCCCTGGCCGGTCTGCCGCTGGGCCCAGCCGGCCCTCACCGCCATGACCGCGCTGATGGCCGAGCATCCGCAGATCCGGGGTGAGAACATCGAGCAGATCCAGGTGCAGACTTTCCACGAATCCATGCGCCTGCAGGGGCATACCCCGGCCAACGCCGACGAAGCCCAGTACGCGCTGGCCTTCCCGTTGGCGGCCCTGGTGGTGCGCGGACAGGTCGGGCCGCTGGAAGTGACGGGCGAAGCGATTCACGCGCCCGACATCCTCGCGGTGAGTCAGCGGATCGAAATCGTCGAGAGCGATGAGCTCTCCGTACGCTTCCCCAACGAAATCCTTTCGCGGGTCCTGGTCTGGCTCAAGGATGGCCAGGTCCTGACCAGTCCGATCACCGCCGCCAAGGGCGACCCCGAAACGGCCATGACCCGCGCGGAATTCCTCGCCAAGTTCGACCTGCTGGCCGGCATCAGTCTGGACGACGGGCAGCGGCGCGAAATCGAACAGGCAATCGCGGCATTACCGGGGAGTCCCAGCTGCGAGAAGCTGTTTGCCTTGCTGTTCGAGCCGGCTGGCGCGGTTTGACGACAGGCTGCGGGCTGCCAGTCAGCCCGCATGCTGTGGGCACTCTTGCCCGATGGGGGCTGTCCGGCACTTCGAGCCGGGGGAAGGGCCGCTACCAGGAAAGGGGTGGCCTTGATGTGATTCCTGAACAGCTGCGAGTCGAAAAGATGAGAACGTCATTCGAGAGTGTGTTGAAGAGCAAGAACCTTGCCCATCTGGACAGGGCCTGCCGCGCAGGACTGACAACGCCCGTACGCCGCGTGGCTTTCATCCTGCGTGAGCATTTCTCGATGATGGCCTTCACCGGTGCGGTGGATGCCTTGGTCACGGCCAACCTCATGAGTTCGACGCCGGTGTTCGAGGTTCTGGTGGTCGGTGGCGAAAGCAATCTGGTCGTGAGCGACCTGGGGATCGCCATTTCCACCGATTGCACCCTGGCGGAATTGGACGAGAAGCAGCAGGACATCCTTGTGGTGTGTGGCGGATTCCGCGTCCGCCTCCAGAGTGAGCCGCTGCTCAGGGCGAAGCTGCGTCACGCCGACGCGGCGGGCGCAGTGCTTGGTGGCCTCTGGAACGGTGCTTACTTCCTTGCCGAGGCCGGTCTGCTGGATGGCCATGAATGCGCGTTTCATCCGGACGGGCGGGCGATGATGTCCGAGGTCTTTCCCAAAGTGAATGTGACCACCCATTCCCACGTGCTCGACCGCAAGCGAATGAGCTGCGCGGGTGCGAACAGCTCGCTGGGCATGATGCTGGAAGTGGTGGGGCACAGTGCCGGCCAGGATCTGCTGGACGCGGTGGAGGAAGTCCTGGGCTGCGACAAGATGCGGGAAACCCTTGATGTTTCAGTCGTGTCGATCGACTTCGATCCAACCTTGCCGCGAACCCTCAAGCTCGCCCTGGAGCTGATGCACAGCAATATCGAGGATCCGATAGATATCCTCGAGATCGCGCGCTATGCGCGCATTTCCAGGCGACACCTGGAACGCCTGTTCCGGCGATACGTCAAGGCGACACCGCCGCGCTACTACATGGAACTGCGCCTCACGCACGCGCGTCAGCTCTTGCAGCACACCAACAAGTCCTTGACCGAGATAGCCGTGGCGAGCGGATTTTCGACCCTTCCGCACTTCAGTCGCTGCTTTCGTGAAAAGTTCGACATCGCCCCGGGTCAGTTCCGCGCACGTACCCATTTCAGGGTTTGAAGGAAACTTACTGGTCACGATCAGTCCGGGCACGGCGTCGCGGCGGGAAAAGGAAGCGGCGATTGTGGCACTGTCGGGCGGTCCCAACTGTGAGAAGCTGACGCCGCTGGTACCGTCCTGCGGGCCGGGAGCCGAGTATCAGCAGGGGGATTGTCGATTCGTACCCTGAATGCCCGTGAGCCGAGACATGAGAACGTCCTTCGAGAGCGTATTGAAGAGCAAGAACCTGGCCCATCTGGACAAGGCCAGCCGCGCAGGGTTGACCACTCCGGTACGCCGCGTCTCCTTCATCCTGCGCGAGCACTTCTCGATGATGGCCTTCACCGGTGCGGTGGATGCCCTGGTCACGGCCAACCTCATGAGTTCGACTCCGCTGTTCGAAGTCCTGGTGGTCGGTGGCGACAGCAATCTGGTGGTGAGCGACCTGGGCATCTCCATTTCCACCGATTGCACCCTGGCCGAGCTGGACGAGAAGGGCCAGGACATCGTCGTCGTCTGTGGTGGATTCCGTGTCCGCCTCGAGACCGAACCCGTGCTGAGGGCCAAGCTGCGCCAGGCCGACGCGGCGGGGGCGGTGCTTGGCGGCCTCTGGAACGGCGCCTACTTCCTGGCCGAGGCCGGATTGCTGGATGGTCATGAGTGCGCCTTTCATCCGGACGGCCGGGCGATGATGTCCGAGCTGTTCCCCAAGGTGACCGTGACCAGCCATTCCCACGTGCTTGACCGCAAGCGGATCAGCTGTGCCGGCGCCAACAGTTCCCTGGGCATGATGCTGGAGGTGGTGCGCGCCAGTGCCGGTCAGGAGCTGCTCAATGCCGTGGAGGATGTACTGAGCTGCGACAAGAAGCGCGACATAGTCGACGTCTCGGTGGTGTCCATCGACTTCGATCCGACCTTGCCGCGAACCCTCAAACTCGCACTTGAACTGATGCACAGCAACATCGAGGACCCCATAGAAATAGGTGAGATCGCGCGTTACGTGGGCATCTCCCGGCGCCACCTCGAACGACTGTTCCGGCGCCACGTCAAGGCCACACCGCCGCGCTACTACCTGGAGCTGCGCCTCACCCACGCGCGCCAGTTGCTGCAGCACACCAACAAATCCCTGATCGAAATAGCCGTAGCCAGCGGATTCGCCACCCTCCCGCATTTCCACCGCTGCTTCCGCGAAATGTTCGATATCGCCCCGGGCCAGTTCCGCGCACGTACCCATTTCAAGGTCTGAACCCATCCGCTAGGAATTCTGGCGATTCAACCTCGATGCCATCCGCTTGGAGCGTCTTTCCTGCGGAAGGCGACGGTCATTCTGAAAGACCTGCACGCGACTCCCCTCGGAGGTGTAAACCACCATGCCGCCGGAGAGGTACTCGACATCCAGAGTGGCTGGCGTGTTTTCCCCTTCCACCAGAATCCTCACCATGGCGTGGCTTTCGATCCAGAACTCGCTGGACTTCGGTTCGATGACCAGCAACAGCCGTTTCGGGGCGCCGTTGATGAAGCGGAATTCCTGGTGTTTGTTCATGTCACTACCTTTCGCTCCGGCCACGCGAAGCATCGATCCATGCGGGGCGGGTCACGTCCGGCTTCGGGCGAGCCTGCCGGTCGCGAAGCAGAGCAGCCCGCCCATGGCCGCGAGCCCCATCAACACAAGGAACATGCTGCCCGGGGCGGAATGGGTCAGCAGGTAGCCACACAAGATGGGGCTGAGCGCGCCACCCAGCGCAGCGAGATTCTGCGCACCGTAGTAGCTGCCACGCAGGTGCTCCGGTGCGATGGTGTCGATGAACAGGTATTCGCCGGGTAGCACGATCATTTCACCCAGGGTGAACACGAACATCGCCACGCACCAGCTGACCATGTTTTCGGCGTAGATGAAGCCCAGCAGGCCGCCGATGAACAGGACCGAGCCGGCGCCCATCCAGAATGGCAGCTGCTCTCGCTTGAGCAGCCTGCCGAACTGGTACTGCAGGACGATCACGGTAATGGCGTTGCAGGCCAGCACCGCCGAGAGGATTTGCATGGCGTCGTCGGCCTGGTAACCCACCAGCAGGTACTGCGACAGGTAGATGGTGAATCGCCCATGAACCACGGCGTTCAGCAGGCTGCCCAGGGTGAAGAGCACCAGGGTGCGGTCGCTTTTCAACGTGGCCAGGGTTACCAGGAAGCTCGGTGGCCGGGCTTGGCTGGCGGCGTCGGCGCGCTTGCTGGGCGGCACCCCGCTCATCAGGAAAATGCTCAGGAAGGCGATGGCGCTGGCCGTCCAGAAGGGCGCCAATGGCTGGACGCCGGCGATCACCACGCCCAGCATCGGGCCGGTGGCGTAGCCGATGTTGGTCAGGGTGTAGCGGAAGGAGAAGGCCTTGGCCCGCTGCTCCACGGGAAGGTTGTCGCTGAGGATCGCCTTGGAGCCAATGACGAACAGCGCTGCGGCCGATTCGGTGATCACCAGGGTGAGCGTTGCGAGGTACGTGTTGCTGGCAAAAGTCAGCAGAAGGAATCCAATGGCGCTGGAAAGCATCGCCAGGATCAGCAGCCGGCGCTTCTCGAAGCGGTCCACGACATAGCCGCCGTAGAGGCCGAGCAGGGTGCCGGTGAAAGCGGCGATGCCGACCAACAAGCCGACGTCCTTCTGGTCCAGACCCAGTTGCGTACTGATGAACAGTGCCAGCAAGGGGCTGGTGATGGCGCGACTGATGACGATGGTCAGCGAGCACACCATCAGCCGGCGAATGACGAGCGAGTAAGTAGTCACAGAAATCCTGTCTGTCCTTAACGTCCTGCAGTCTCGGGCGGGAGCGTCAACTCAATGCCTGGCCTCGTTCACAAGGCCAGGCATTCGTGATTGCGCTATGCGGCTGAGAGCAGCTCGGGAAGCTTCGCGGTGGAGGGCACGTCTTCCAGTGTCAGGAGAAGATTGGCCAGCTCCGCGACCTGGGTAGGCGGGAGCACGCGGTTCGCCAGGCTGTGGAACTTGTCCAGCAGGGCCTCATCGCTGATGGGATTGCCGGGGGCACCAAGCGCCACTTCAACGCACAGACTGGCCTCTCGGCCGTCGCAGGTGCGCAGGGTGACGATGGGTTCACCGTCTTCGGACAGGGTGGGGTTCACATCAAGGTTGATGCGCTCGAACCAGGAAGCGATCGCCGGACTCTCCCGGCAGTTGTCCTCGTAGGCATCCAGCCCCGCGTGGCCGAAGGTGAGCCTGGCCGCCAGTGCGTACGGCAGGCTCATCTGTGCCGAGGCGAGCGTCTCGATGCGGGTATGCCCACACATGTCCTTGAGGAACTCACACATCTCCACGCGGATTTCGGCTATCTGGTCGGGCTTGATGTCCAGCTTTGCCATCAGCAATCCCACGGCATCGATGGCGGCATGGGTGCCACGACACGAGGCGTAGGGTTTGATGGAGCAACGCGCCAGCTTCCAGATTTCGCCGAGGGTTTCGTCCAGGGCCTCCGGCTCGGCGTCGTCGCCGGCCAGGGTCTTGAGGAATCCACCCCAGACATCGTCGAAGAGGTAAGACGGTCCGGTAATCCCTTGCTGCGCCAGCATGACGGCGAGCAAACCACCCTCCGCTGCGCGGCCGGTGTGCAGCTTCTTGGTCTGGGAGCCGTCGTGGATGAATGCCCACAGGCCACCACTGAAGCTGCCGGCGATACCCAGTGCGGAGAGGGTCTGCGCCTGGTCCAGCCCGAATACCCGCGCACAAGCCGCGGCTGCACCGAAGACACCGCAGGTCGCGGTGGAGTGCCAGCCGGCACCGTTGTGGGCCGAGTAACTGCCGCAGGCTTCGAGCACACGTCGGCCGACTTCGTAACCGATGACCACGGCCACCAGCAGTTCCTTGCCGGATATCGCCTTGCCGCTCGCCTGCAGCGCAGCCATCACGGCGGGCAGGACCACAGCGCCGGAATGGTCGCAGCCACCGGCATCGTCCAGTTCCAGGGCGTGGGCGGCAATGCCGTTCAGCAAGGCTGCATTGCGCGGACTGGCGCAATGGCAGGTGCCCCAGAGCACGGTACTGCCGGGCGCTTCGTGCTGTACGCAAAGCTGGTAGGAGGCCTTGAAGATGTCACTGTCGGCACCCGCCAGGGTCGCGCCGAAGGTGTCCAGGATGTGCCGTTTGGCCTTCTCGACCAGGGACCGGGGCAGGTCGTCGAAGCGGGTCTCGACCACGAAGCGGACCAGTTTTTGGAAGCGTTCAGTCACAGTTGATGCTCCGGGATATGGCGTGCGTAAACAGCGGCAGGATGATCATCGGGCAGCGCGGGGCCGGATTGTGCCCACCACTGCGCCACGTCCTCGGCGGTGGCGAACCAGACGTCCGGGTGCTGCCGGATGCCTTCCAGCAGTTCGCGCAGCAATCCGATGCGGCCGGGGGTGCCGATGATTTCGGGGTGCAGGCGCAGCACGTAGCAGAGGCCGTAGCGGTGGAACCCGGCGAAGTCCATCTGCATGTTCTTCAGGGTGTGGCTGTAGGAGGCGATGCGCGATTGCGCGGGGGGCACCGCCGGGCTGAGGTTGAAGGCGAAATAGGGTTCGTCCTCCAGCTCGTAGTGCAGGGGCAGTTCAATCAATGGCGGGCTGCCGGGAACCGTTTGCCGGTGCGCAAAGGGCAGATCATCACCGCGCAGGGACGACGACCAGACAATGCCCTGGCGGCGCATGGCCTCGGGGAAACCGGGTGCCCAATTGCCCGCGGGCAAGCGGAAACCTCGTGGCTTGCACCCGGTGAGCCTGGTCAGGACGTTGCAGCCGCGCTCCAGCTCGGCTTCCTGCTCAGCGAGGCTGAGCTGATCGTAATCCTGGTGCCGGTAGCCGGCACAGGCGATCTCGTGTCCGCCATTGAGAATCGCATCGATCCGATCCGGGTTTTCCTCGGCGACTATGCCGGGAATGCACCAGGAGCTGCGCACGTTCAGGTCGGCCAAGGTGCCCAGCAGGCGCGCTACGCCACGCGTGGTGCCATAGCGCCAGACGGACAGTGTCTTGTCGCGGCCGGCAACAGCAGGTGCCTGGGTGAGAATGCCGTGAACGTCGTTGTAGTCGACGGTGACCACCACGGCGCAGCGATAGGGCGCGGGCCAGATTGGCAGGTCAGTCATTGCCGTGCTCCTTGAGCGTCCATTGCGCAACGTCGCGGCAGGTGGCGAACCACACATCGTCACGTTGGCGCATATGTTCGAAGAGGCGTTCCAGCAGCAGGAGCCGGCCGGGTTTTCCGGTGATCTTCGGGTGGAACAGCGTGGTCAGGCACAGTCCTTCGTCCATGGCGCCGTCGAACTCGCGACACCAGTTATCGAGGGTCAGTTCATAGCTGGCCGTGCGGTCCAGCCCGGAAGGGAAGTTCGGTCCCTTGGTGTAGGCAAGGGAGGCATAGTCGTCGAGCTCCCAGTGGCCGGGGATTTCCACCAGCGGTCGGGAGTGTCCGGCGACCTTGACCAGGTAAGGGCGATCATCGCCGCGCATGCTGCTGGAGTAGATCACGCCAGCGTCCAGGAGCATGCCGGGAGTGTGGGTGTGCCAATCTCCGGACGGTGTGCGGAATCCTTCCGCGCGGATACCCAGCACATTCCAGAAGACGTCCCGGCACTTCTCAATCACCTGGCGCTGCGCTTGCAGCTCAAGGGCATAGAAGGACTCGTGCTTGTAGCCGTGGTAGGCCACTTCATGTCCCCGCTCGACGATCGCCCGGCATTGCCGTGGCCAATTCTCCACGACCCATGCGGGTACGAAGAACGTTGCCGGGATGCGGACGGCGTCGAGCAGATCGAGGATGCGTGGCAGGGCTCGATAGGGATCGTAGCTGCCGAAGCCGAAGTACTCGGGTTTGCGCCAGATCGATCCGTCGAGCATCGCATCTCCGGTCGGACCATCCACGTCGAAGGCCAGGGCCATGCAGGCCCGGCTTTCGCCGGGCCAGTGAGGGGTTGTCGAGGGGGACATGAGTGCGTTCCGAGCTTACTTGCCGTTGATGGTCACGCGCTCGATGGCGCCTTCCTCGAGGTCCCATTTCTTCAGGATGGCCTGATAGCTGCCATCGGCGATCATGCTCTGCAGAGCAGCCGCTACGGCCTGGGCCAGTTCGGGGTTGGCATTGCTCACGCCGAGGCCGGTCAACTGCGAGGTGATCGGGGTGCCCACGGCTTTGAAGGTGTCCTTCTCCAGGGACATGATGTACGGGAGGGTTTCGCTGCCTTGCATGGCCGCGTCCAGGCGGCGCTGGCGAAGTTGGGCACGGGCATCGGCGCTGCCTTCGGAGCCGACCACGATCACAGCCGGTTTGCCTGTCGCTTCGCAATTGGCCTTGCTCCAGGCGGCGATGTCAGCCGGGAACGTGGTGCGTCGGCTGGTGCCCACTTTCTTGCCGCAGAGGTCGGTACTCTCATTGAGGTCAGTACGATTCTGCAGCGTGTAGAACTGCGGGCCGCTGGTGAAGTAGTTGACGAAGGTGACCGCTTTCTGCCGCTCCACGGTGTCGGTCATGCCGGAGAGGATGATGTCGACACGCTTGGTGGTCAGCGCGCTGACCATCTGCTCGAAGGCGGTTTCCTGCCATTTGATTTTCACGCCCAGGCGCTCGGCCAATGCGTTACCCAGTTCGTAATCGAGGCCGGTGAGCTCGTTGGTGGCCGGGTCCTTGAAATCCATGGGTGGGTAGTTGGGCATGATCGCCGCAACGATTTCGCCTTTTTCCTTGATGGCTGCCGGGAGTTCTGCGGATGCCTGCGCGGAAACGGCGAGGCCCATCAATACGGAGGTGAGGATCAGTTTTTTCATGTACGTCGTTCTCTTGAGATTGTTATTGGCGACTAGGCGCGAACGGCAGAAATGAAGTTTTGGGTTCGTGGGTTTTGTGGGGTCAGCAAGACCTCTTCGGGGCTTCCGCTTTCCACGACCTGGCCGTCATCCATGAACACCACGCGGTTGGAAACCTCGCGGGCGAATCCCAGTTCGTGGGTTACAACGACCATGGTCATCCCGCTTTTGGCGAGATCACGCATGACCGAGAGCACCTCACCGACCAGTTCCGGGTCGAGTGCGGAGGTGGGTTCGTCGAACAGCATCAGCTTCGGCCGCATGGCCAGGGCACGCGCGATGGCAACCCGCTGCTGCTGACCGCCGGAAAGCTGAATGGGGTAGTGATTGCGCTTGTCGGCCAGGCCCACGCGGGCCAGGAGTTCGACTGCGTCTTCGGTCGCTTCCTTGGGGGAGCGCTTGAGCACCTGGCAGGGACCTTCGATGACGTTCTCCAGCACGGTCATGTGCGGGAACAGGTTGAAGCGTTGGAAGACCATGCCGGTGGCCAGGCGCTGGCGGGCGATCTGGGTCTCGTTGAGCTCGTAGAGCTTGCGACCGACCATGCGGTAGCCCACCAGTTCGCCATCGACCCAGAGGCCGCCCTTGTCGACCTTCTCGAGCTGGTTGATGCAGCGCAGGAAGGTGCTCTTGCCCGAACCGGAGGGGCCGATCACGCACAGGACTTCGCCTTGCTCGATCTCCAGGTTGATGTCTTTGAGGGCGTGGAAATCGCCGTAGTACTTGTTCAGGCCGACAGCCTTGACGATGCTTCTCATGGGGATATCTCTCTCGACGTGGGCGATCAGGAGCGCTTGCCTGCGCCTTTGGCGAAGTAACGTTCCAGGCGGCTCTGGCCGAGCGACAGGACGGTGACGACGGCGAGGTACCAGATGCCCGCGACGATCAGCAGCTCCATGACGCGCGCATTGGCGTAGTAGATGTTCTGGGCGTTATGCAGCAGCTCGGAGTACTGGATGACGCTGGCCAGACTGGTCATCTTCACCATGCCGATGAACTCGTTGCCCACCGGCGGAATGATGATGCGCATGGCCTGGGGCAGGATGATCCGCTTGAGCGACTGCAGGCGCGGCATGCCGATGGACTTGGCCGCTTCGTACTGGCCGGTATCGACCGACAGCAGGCCGGCACGCACCACTTCGGCGGTGTAGGCACCCTGGTTGATGCTCAGGCCGAGCAGCGCGGCGACGAAGGGCGTCATCACCGTCACGGTCTCGATCTGGAAGAGGCCGGGAATGCTGATGGTCGGGAAGATCAGCGCCAGGTTGAACCACAGCAACAGTTGCAGGATCAGCGGCGTGCCGCGGAACAGCCAGGTGTAGGCCAGGGCGACGTACTGCAGGATGGGGTTGTGCGACATGCGCATGATCGCCGTGACCACCCCGAAGATGATCCCGAGGGCCATGGCCAGCACGGACATCACGATGGTGTTCAGCAGGCCGAAGAGAATCGCTTCGGACGTCAGGAACTGGCCAACGTAGGACCATTCGATCTGGCCCTTGGCGAAGGCGTTCCCGAGGCCGACCAGCAGGACGACGATCAGCGTGGCGAAGAACATGCGTCCGTAGTAGCGCCGTGGCACGTGCTCGTACTGGGTGATGTCGAACTCGTTTTCCAGTTGCTTGCGCTCGGCGGCAAGGCGTTGTGCTTGTAGTTGACTCATGGTGTTGCTCCGAAGGCGGCGCGAGAGCGCTGCGGCTTATCGGTCTATCTGGAAAGCGCGCACCAGGTGGGCGCGCTTCATTCGGGCACGGCTCAGAGGCGCGGGCCGGTGTAGTTGGCGGTCCACTCGCGTTGGCCTTCCAGGGCCGATTTCAACCGGGCGATCTGTTCGCGGACACGCTCTGGAGCCGTGCCGCCCCAGCCACTGCGAGCGGCGATCGCGGCTTCGAGGGTCAGGCTGTCACGCACGTCCGGGGTCAGGCGTGCATCGATGTCCGCCAGGGTGGCGGGACTGGCTTCCCACAGCTCGATGTCCTGCTCCTCGCAGGCACGCACCAGTGCGCCGGTAATCTCGTGGGCCTCCTTGAAGGGCACGCCGCGTACCGCCAGCCAGTCGGCGACTTCGGTCGCCAGGGTGAAACCGAGCGGAGCCTGACGGCGTAGTTCGTCGGTACGAACACGCATGGTACGAACCATGCCAGCCATGGCAGGCAGTACCAGCCCCAGGGTTTCGAGGGTATCCAGGACCTCGTTCTTGTCTTCGCTGAGATCGCGGTTGTAGGACAGCGGCAGGGATTTCAGCGTGGAGAGCAGCCCGGTCAGGTTGCCGATCAGCCGTCCGGCCTTGCCCCGCGACAGTTCGGCGATGTCGGGATTCTTCTTCTGCGGCATGATCGAGCTGCCGGTGGCATAGGCGTCGTCCAGGTCGATCCAGCGGAACTGGCGCGAGGACCACAGGCAGAACTCTTCCGACAGGCGCGAGATGTTGATGCCCAGCATGCTGGCCACGAACAGGAACTCGGCGACGTGGTCACGGCTGGCCACCGCATCGATGGAGTTTTCGCAGGGCGCGGAGTAACCCATCTCGTGGGCGGACTGCTGCGGCTGGCGGGCGATCGCCGAGCCGGCCATGGCTGCTGCGCCCAAGGGCGACAATGCGCTGCGTGCGTCCCAGTCGACCAGGCGCTGCACATCGCGCAGCATGGCTTGCCCATGGGCCAGCAACTGGTGGGCGAAGGTGATGGGCTGAGCCTGCTGCAGGTGGGTGAAGCCGGGGCAGATGGTCTCGACATGCTGTTCGGCCTGTTCCACCAGCGCGTCCTGCAGGTCCAGCACCTGCTGGGCCAGCTTGCGGGCATGATCACGCAGGAACAGGCGCAGGTCGTTGGAGGCCTGGTCATTTCGCGAGCGGCCGGCACGGAGCTTGCCACCCAGGGCGCCCAGGCGTTCGGTCAGCACGCGCTCGATGAAGGTATGCACGTCTTCGTCGTCCGCCGTGGGGGTGATGCGGCCGGCGCGGAAGTCGTCGTCGATCCCGTTGATCGCTTCCAGCATGCGCTGGGTTTCAGCCTCGTCAAGCAGGCCGGCTCGTTGCAGTTCGCGGGCATGCGCCCGGGAACCGGCGAGGTCGTAGGGAGCCAGTTGAAAGTAGCGGTCGGGGCAGCGCGAAAGCGCTGCCAGGGCTGCGGACGGGCCGCTCTTGAAACGGGCACCCCAAAGGCGATCGGTGGGTTGAGTCATTGTTGTTCTTCCTCGCTCTTTTAGATTTAAAACGAATGCTTCCAAATACTTGGAAGTGCTATTCAGCGCACGCGTGAGTACCTGAAAGTCACTGTCGATGAAAGGTATTTGGGCAGGATGGAGATAAGTAGGAGTTCCTGTCCGTATGGGCAGGATAAAAAATTAGAGTATTCAGCCAGTTGCGGCTGAAGACAGGGATTTGAAGTGAGTTGCAATGCGCCGTTGTATGTGTTCATGATGATTGGGCCGGCTGATTTCTTGTTGTGGGATCTAGCCTGTTGCATGCCGACCACGAGGTAAATAATCATCATGGAAACCTCACTTTCCATACCCGGAAACCTGCCCGGGAAGACAAGAAATCGAGCCCCCATGGCGCTGAGCGGACAGGACTTCAAACTGCTCAAAGTGTTCAAGGCAGTCGTGGAGGCAGGCGGCTTCAGCGCGGCGCAGAACGAGTTGAATGTCGGCCTCGCGGCCATCAGCAAACAGATTTCGGACCTTGAGATCCGCATCGGTATGCGCCTGTGCAGCCGCGGGCGAGAAGGCTTCAGCCTGACTGACGAGGGGCAGGTGGTGTATCAGGCTTCCATCGAGTTGTTCAACTCGGTGGACAACTTTCGCGACCGGATAAGTTGCGCCCAGAACGAACTCATTGGTGATCTCAGTATTGGCGTGATCGACAATACGATATTCGATCCGAACTCTTTGTTGATTTCGGCGCTAAGGTTGATCGCCGATGAAGCGCCCAAGGTCAGGATGCGCTTGAGTGTGTCTCAGTTGGATGAAGTCGAGCGCGGCGTTGTCGAAGGGCGGTTTGTTGCGGGAATAGTTCCGGTTTATCAGCGGAGGGAGGAATTCGATTATTTTGAAATGTACCAGGAGCAATCGATTCTGTACTGCGGGGTTGGTCATGAGTTGTTTGATAGGGCAGATGAAGAGATTGATCCTGAAGTATTGAAAGAATATAACTTCGTCAATCACCGTTATGCGATCCACTCGGCCAAGCGAGAGTTCTTCGACCACGACAACCTATCCACTTTGGCGACTCAGGTTGAAGCCGTTGCGATCCTGATCCTGACCGGTAGGTTCATTGGTTTTCTTCCCTGCCAGTTTGCCGATCGACTCGTCAAGGACGGGCGTTTGCGGGCCATTCGCCCCGATGTGGTCAACATTCAGACGGCCTTCTGCCTGATCTTGCGCCATAACACTCCGCGCAGTCCGTTGATCAAGGCTTTTGCCGACGCCATGAAAATTGATCTCAAACGTGAAGCGTAGCGGTCGGGCTCATCGAGACTTGAAGGCATTCGGCCAGTAAGTGTGAAGTAACGGTCCCACTTCAGCGTCCACGGAGCGGCCCCAGTGTTTCTACGGGGGGAAGTTGCCGCAACCCATGAAAGAACCTAGGCGCCAGGCCCCCACGAAGCTGAGCGATATCGCTGTTGTGGAGTCTCAGGAGGGCGATGGGATTTGAATACCTGGTACTTCGCCGGCATCTTCGAAGTTCCGCTTCTGGCGGAATGCGCTCATCGCAGTGATCTGGCCGAATCGATCACCGTGAAAATCTCGCCCGGACAGAGACCACCCGCACTGCAGCCGCAGAGCGGGCGGCGAGCTGCAGTCAGTCCATCACCATCGTCGCATCCACTGCGATGAGGGCACCCTTGGCCAGAGAGGCCACGCCAACCGACGCGCGAGCCGGGTAGGGGGCGTCGAAATAGCGCCCCATCGCCTCATTGACCGCCGCGAAGTTGGTGAGGTCGGTCAAGTAGATAGTGAGCTTGGCGACGTCGGCAAAGGAGCCGCCTGCAGCGGCGGCAACGGCCTCGAGGTTGTCGAATACCTGGACGACCTGAGCCTCGATACCTTCCGCGAGCTCCATGGTCGTGGGGTTTAGCGGGATCTGACCGGTCAGGAAGACGAGGTTTCCCATCTGCACTGCCTGGGAGTAGGTACCGATGGCGGCCGGGGCCTGATCACTGTGAATGGCGATTCTGCGCATGCTGCGTTCCTGAGTGGGGAATGTGGATCCTGGGGCACGCGCCGAATCAGACGGAGCGGGTGATGCCGCCGTCTACGCGGATGTTCTGGCCAGTGATGTAACCGGCGCCCTCGGAGGCCAGGAAGGCAACGACGCTCGCGACCTCTTCGGACGTGCCGTAGCGCTCCATCGGGACGCTCTGGCGACGTTCTTCGGTGGCCGGCAGGCTGTCGATCCAGCCGGGCAGCACGTTGTTCATGCGGATGTTGTCCCTGGCGAAGGTGTCCGCAAATATCTTGGTGTAGGCGGCCAGGCCGGAGCGGAAGGTCGCGGAAGTCGGGAACATTTCGCTCGGCTCGAATGCCCAGGCGGTGGAGATGTTGATGATCGAGCCGGACTTCTGTTTCTGCATGATCGGCGTAACCAGCCGGGCGACACGGACGACCGGGAGGAAGTAGACCTCCATGCCCTTGTGCCAGTCTTCATCGGTGATATCGAGGATGGGCGCGCGTGGGCCGTGGCCGGCGCTGTTGACCACTACGTCGATGCGACCCCACTGGGCCACCACCTGGTCGATCAGGCGAGCGATGTCCTCATTGGACTGGTTGGAGCCAGTCACGCCGATTCCGCCCAGTTCCTCGGCAAGCGCTTCGCCTTTGCCGGAAGAAGATAGAATTGCTACACGATAGCCGTCTGCGGCCAGTTTTCGCGCGGCGGCTGCGCCCATCCCGCTACCACCTGCAGTGACAATGGCGACCTTTTGGTTTGACATGGTGCTTTCCTCGGTTGGTTAATGACTCCACGGCTATGAAGCCAGATGTTCGCGGCTTGCACTAACCACGAATAATCAGATCAGACAGTAGGAAAACTACAGGGTGAAAGGTTCTGAAGCACGGCGCATTGCGCAGGCCGTACACAACCAGCTCGTTGCGTTCGAGGCGACTGCCAGGCTCGGAAGCTTCAGGGCTGCAGCCGAGGAATTGTTCGTTACGCAGGGGGCCGTGGCCCAGCAGGTTCGTGCCATGGAAAGCAGGCTCGGCATGAAACTGTTCACCCGGCTGCCACGTGGTCTGGCCCCGACTCCGGCGGCGGAGGAGTACGTGAACCGGGTACGCCTGGCATTGGGGATCATCGAGGAGGCAACCCGGGATCTGCTGAGCCGGGAGAGCGGCCGGGACCCGAATCAACTGACGCTCAGTACGACGGCGGCATTTGCCAGCCGCTGGCTGGTCCCTCGCCTGGCGCGGCTGGCGGAGGCCCATCCGCAGATATCGATCATGATCGACGCTTCCGACATCGCCCGGCCGTTGCGCGGGCGGGGAGGCGTGGATATGGCGATTCGCTGGGGTGCCCCGCCATTCTCCGAGGGCCATGCGAGTTTCCTGCTTCCCGGACGTGCGATTCCGGTGTGCTCCCCGGCGTTGAACGGATATGGCAGCTGGAGCCGGCCCGAGGACCTCGTGAAGGTTCCGCTGATTTCCGATAGCCACAACAACTGGAAGCGCTGGTTCGAAGCCTACGGATCGCCTGGAACCCGGTTCTCAGGGCCGGTCTTCTCGCAGACCAGCCTCGCGCTGGAGGCCGCCGAACAAGGCATGGGCATCGCCCTGATTGCCGAACCCCTGGTGGAAAAGTCGCTGAAGACCGGAGCCTTGGTCCAAGCCTTGGGAAACCAGTATCAGCTGGACACGGACGCCGGATTCTACGTGCTGACTGCAGACCCGTTCACCTCGGAGTCGGTCATCGGCAAGGTCGTCGAATGGCTGCTTGCGGAGGCCAACGCGCGATAGAGGCACCGTTCTCGGGGGTGAATCCGAAGCCCTCCGTAGGGTGCGCCATGCGCACCGATTACGGAATTGGCCCCTGCGCGACGCCCAACCGCTGGTGCGCGCGGCGCACCCTACCTGACTGGAGGGGTGTGTCAGTGCCGCTTTTGCGCTTCGCTTCTGATCTGGCTGAGGGACTGCCGGGGCGTGATGGCTTCCGGGTCGATGCGGATTTCGATCAGGGACGGCACGCCTGCTGCGCTGCAGCGTTCGAACGCAGCGGGGAAGTCCTCGGTGCGTTCCACCGTCTCCCCATGCAGGCCATGGGCGCGAGCCAGGGCGGCGAAGTCGGGATTGTGCAGGTCGGTGCCGCTGACCCGTCCCGGATAGTTGCGTTCCTGGTGCATGCGGATGGTGCCGTACATGCCGTTGTTGACCACGATGAAGATGACGTTGGCGCCGTAGTGCGCCGCGGTGGCGATCTCCTGGCCGTTCATGAGGAAGCAGCCGTCGCCGGCGAAGGCCACGACGGTGCGCTCCGGAAAGGTGCGCTTGGCCGCCACCGCCGCCGGCACGCCGTAGCCCATGGAGCCGTTGGTGGGGCCCAGCTGCGTGCGGAACTGCCGGTACTGGTAGAACCGCTGCACCCACACGGCGTAGTTGCCCGCGCCGTTGGTGAGAATCGCATTGGCGGGTAGGTGGTCGCGTAGCCAGGCGATGACCTCGGCCATCTGCACCGCCCCGGGAGTGGGTTGGGCGACGAGATTGTCCCGATAGTTGCGGTTCAGCGCGGCTCGCCAATCCGGGCAGCGGTTACCCTCCATCTCGGGCAGGTCCGCCGCCAGGGCGGCGAAGGTCGTCATGCCGCTGTTGATTCCCAGGGTGGGCTGGTAAACCCGGCCCAGTTCCTCGATTCCGGGGTGGACATGCACCAGCGTCTGCCGGGGTACCGGGATTTCCACGGTCGTGTAGCCATTGGTGGAAACTTCCCCCAGCCTGGCGCCGACCACCAGCAGCAGGTCGGCATCCTTCACTGCCTGGACCAGCTTGGGGCCGGCGGCGAAGCCCAGGTCGCCGGCGTAGTTGGGGTGGGTGTTGTCGAACAGGTCCTGGCAACGGAAGGAAGCGGCCACGGGCAGGTCATGGCGTTCGGCGAAGCGGCGGATATCTGCTACGGCGCGACCATTCCAACCGCCGCCGCCGAGAATCATCAGCGGGCGCTCGGCGCGGTGCAGCAGATGGCGCAGCGCCTGCATGTCGGCGGTATTGGCGTGGGGCTCGATGACGCGGGCCGGGCCGGCATCGGCGACGCTCACCACGTCGGTCAGCATGTCTTCGGGAAGGGCCACCACCACCGGACCGGGGCGACCGTTCATGGCGCGGTGGAACGCCTGGCTCACCAACTCCGGGATCCGGCGGGCGTCGTCTATCTGCACCACCCACTTGGCCAGCGGCGCGAACATGGCGCGGAAGTCGATTTCCTGGAAGGCCTCGCGGTCCCTCTGGTCGCGGGCGACCTGGCCGATGAAGAGGATCATCGGCGTCGAGTCCTGGAAGCCCGTGTGCACTCCCACCGAGGCATTGGTGGCGCCGGGGCCGCGTGTGACGAAACAGATGCCGGGCTTGCCGGTCAGCTTGCCATAGGCTTCGGCCATGTAGGCCGCGCCGCCTTCCTGCCGGCAGACGACCAGGTCGATCTGCTCCTGCGCGTCATAGAGCGCGTCGAGGACGGCCAGGTAGCTTTCACCGGGAACGCAGAAGGCCCGTTCGACGCCGTTGATGCGTAGGGCGTCGACCAGGATCTGGCCTCCGCTGCGACTCTTGAGTGGCTGGTTCATCGGTCATTCCTCGTGCTGGGCTGGGACGAGTGGCGGGGCCCGCTGCGACTTGATTTCGCAGGATGTCTTATAGACGCTTATCGGCCTCTGCTAGAGGAGCGGCGGCAGATGGAGCGTGGCGGAGCAGTCGAGGATGGAGCGTCGCTGGGTTGCGGCATAGAGCTCCAACTCGTTGAGCACCGTGGCCCCCAGGGCGGTATGGAAATCCGCCTGGTTGGAGGTGATCTCATAGTTCACCTGGGCGTTGTCGCCGAGGTTGGACTGGAAGATCCCGGCGGCGCTTACCGGCAGGAAATCCTCGTACACCAGGGGCTCGTAGTGCACATGGCCGGCCTGGATAAGGTCGTCCAGGGTGCGCGGCCGCACCTCGTTGCTGCGCGCCGCCAGGCCTTTCTCGGTGACGAAGTAGCGGAAGTAGGCCAGGCCCTGGGTGCGCATCTGGTCATGGCTGTCCGGGAACGCCTGGAAGTGCGTCTCCAGCAGTTCGTTGTAGCGCCCGGCATTCTGTTCGCTGGGGAATTCCTTCAACTCGGCCCGGGCATCGTTCAGCAGCTTGTCGTACAGCTCCCGGCCTTTAGGGGTCAGGGCTGCGCCACGTTGCTCAATCTCGCCGAAGCGAGCGGTATGGCTGCCATCGGCGCTGCCCTGGCCAACGAAGGCGACTTTCTCCTGCAGGGCCTTGAAGCTGGTCTGGCGCAGCAGGATCGGGCACTTGCGGCGCGGCGGACCTTCCACCACCGCCTTGGGGGTGATGCCGTGCCTGGGCATGCCATCCTGGATCTGGTCGATATCCAGCGTGCGCGGGGTCAGGTGGTTGATATGGGGACCCTTGAAGGCCACCACATCGGCGATGAGGCGGTGCTGCCCATGCAACTGGTCGTATTCGGCGGCGGTGACGGTCGCTTCGGTGTGCCAGCGGAAGGTCTCCAGGGCCTCCTTCACGAACTCGGCGGCATCGGCTTCGTTCAGGCCGCCCTCGGCTTCGAACCTGGCGATCAGTTCTTTCACCCGCGCGGTGAAGATAGTGCGCTTGGCCAGGATGTAGCTGGCGAGCTTGCGCAGCTCCGGGTTGTCGATCAGCTCCAGGCGCAGCAACGAGGTGAACACCCGGAAGGGGCTGACCTGCAGGGCGCTTTCATGCACGGCACGGAAGGCGGTGGAGTGCACCGGCACCCCGGCCGGGCTGAGATCGTAGTAGCCCACCGGCTGCATGCCCATGACCGCGAACAGGCGGCGAATGGTGGACAGCTCTTCCGCCGTGCCGACGCGGATCGCGCCATGGCGCTCCATGGCCAGGCGGCCGAGTTCGCCGGTCCAGCGCAGGTGCTCCGCGACTTCGGGGGATTCGTCCATCACCTTGCGGTTGGTCTGTGCCACCAGGTCCAGCAGATCGCCGTAGAGCGGGACTTCGGCCTTGTACATGTCGGACATGGCGCGAGAGAACTGCGCGCGAATTTCGGACGGGTCGATGAACCCCTGGTTGTTCATGATGAAGAAGTCTCCTGGACGCGTGATGTGGGCCTGCAAGCCGGGCCGATCGGCCGCGGAGGCATGCCCCGGATTCTGCTGAGCTTGCGCATCCCGTACAAACGACATCTTCTCAGTACTTCATTCTCCTGCGGAATGAAGTGCTCCCCTCGGTTGCAGGGCCTGGCAAGCACCGCTGACCCGCCTCGGGAATGATTCCGGCAGCTATGGATTCCCCATCGTAGGGTGCGCCGTGCGCACCGATTGCGGGATCAACCCTTGCGCCTCGCTCGACCCCTGGTGCGCACGGCGCACCCTACCAGGCAACCTTGTCGCTCTGGCCGAGTTCGAATGAAAAAAGGCCCCTGGCTCAAAGCATGACCAGGGGCCCCGGGCAACAGCGGCGCGGTTGTGCGATCAGCGTGCGGACAGCACCCTCAGGAGGGCCTGTATGGGGTGGGCGAGTTCCACGCCGCTCAGGCGGTCGGCCTGGCTGCGGCAGGAGTAGCCGTTCGCGAGCAGGCGCTGGTGGCCGGCCTTGTCCTCGACGACCTTGCGCCAGGACAGGTCGTAGATCTTCTCGGAGGTCTCCCGATTGGCCGTCTCGTGGCCGTAGGTGCCGGACATGCCGCAGCAGCCCACGGACACTGCCTTGAGATTGAGGCCCAGTCGTTTGAATACCTCCGGCCAGAGTGCGGTGGCCGCGGGAGCGTTGGTCTTCTCGGTGCAATGGCCGAGCAGGTAGTAATCGTCTCCCGCAGCCGTCACCGGGGATTCCGCCAGGACCTGTGCCAGCCACTCCTGGGGCAGCAGCACCTCCGGCGCTTCCTGGCCCAGCAGCTTGCGGTACTCCTGGCGGTAGACCAGCGTCATGGCCGGGTCCAGTCCGACCAGCTTCACGCCATGGCCGCCCAGTTCATTGAGCATGGCCGCATTCTTCCGTGCCGCCTTCTCGAAGGCGCCGAGGAAGCCCAGCACCTGCAGCGGCTTGCCGTTGGGCCGGTAGGGAGCGAGCAGCACCCTGAAGCCCAGGCGTGAAAGGACCTCGATCAGGTCGGCCAGTACCTGGGTTTCGAAGTAGCGGGTGAAGGCGTCCTGCACGAGGATGACGCTGCGCTCGCGTTGCTCCGCCGATAGCATTCGCAGCCTTTCCGGGCTGGCACCCTCGACATTCCAGTGCTCTAGCACGGGTTCCAGATCGATCCGGCTGAGGAGGGGGCTGTCGACCATCCCGGCGTGGTGCTTCAGGAACGCCCTGGTCACGCCCAGTCGCATCAGGCCGTTGTAGATCGACGGGACCTTCGCGAAATAGGGAATGCTGAACTCCAGCGAGCCGATCAGATAGTCCTTGAGCGGGCGCAGGTAGCGGCTGTGGTAGAGCTCCAGGAAACGCGAGCGGAATTCGGGGGCATTGACCTTCACCGGGCACTGGCCGGCGCAGGACTTGCACGCCAGGCAGCCGGACATGGCGTCGAACACTTCGTGGGAGAAGTCCTCGTCGCCACGGCGCTTGCCCAGTGTGTTCCGGACTTTGGCCAGCAGCCCATTGAAGGGGGAGCGGACGCGGGCATCGTTGGCTGCCTGCAGAACGTCGACCCCGGACTGGCCTTGCAGGCGCAGCCACTCGCGGATCAGCGACGCCCGCCCCTTGGGGGACTGGGTGCGTTCACGGGTCGCCTTCCAGGATGGGCACATCGCATCATTGGGGTCGTAGTTGTAGCAGGCACCGTTGCCATTGCAGTGCACGGCCGACTCGTAGCTGCGCCAGATGCGTTCGTCGATCTGGCGATCGAGGTCGCCGCGCAGCGTGACTTCGTCGATCTTCAGCAGCTCGTCCCGGGCGCCCAGCGGGGTGGCGATCTTGCCCGGGTTCAGCTGGTTGAAGGGGTCGAAGGCGGACTTGATCGCCTGCAGTGCCGGGTAGAGTTCACCGAAGAATTTCGGCGCATATTCCGAGCGCACCCCCTTGCCGTGCTCGCCCCAGAGCAGGCCGCCGTACTTGTGGGTCAGCCGCGCCACACCGTCGCTGATGGGGCGCACCAGGGCCGCCTGGGCGGGGTCCTTCATGTCCAGGGCGGGGCGCACGTGCAGCACGCCGGCGTCGACATGGCCGAACATGCCGTACTGCAGATTGAAGCCGTCCAGCAGGGCGCGGAACTCGGCAATGAAATCCGCCAGCGCTTCCGGCGGCACCGCCGTATCTTCCACGAAGGGCTGGGGCCGGACCTCGCCCTGCACATTGCCCAGCAAGCCCACCGCGCGTTTGCGCATGGCATAGACCTTGGATACCGCGGCAGAACCACGGGCGAGGGTATGGCCGATTCGCCTGACGCTGGTGTCACCCTTGAGGTGCTCGACGAAGGAGGCCACCTTCGCTTCCAGCGCCGCTGCATCGTCCCCGCTGAACTCCACCAGGTTGATGCCCAGGGTGGGCGTTGCCGGATCGGCCGGGAAGTACTCGGCGACGTCGTGCCAGACGATGTCCTTCATGGCGAGATTCAGCACTTTCGAATCCACCGTCTCGATGGAGAGCGGTGCCATTGCCATCAGTGCCCGGGCGTCCCGCAAGGCTTCCATGAAGCTGGCATAGGAGACGTTCACCAGCACCGAGTGCTTCGGGATGGGCAGGACGTTCAGCTTCGCCTCGACGAGGAAGCCGAGGGAGCCTTCGGAGCCGCAGAGAATGTTGTTGAGGTTGAAGCGGCCATCGGCGTCGCGGATGTGCGCGAGGTCGTAGCCGGTCAGGCAGCGGTTCAGCCTGGGGAAGCTGGCCGCGATCAGGTCGGCATGCTCGCGCTGGACATCCAGCACGGTCCGGTGGACTTCACCCAGGCGCCCCTCGCTTGCGCTCAGACCGCCCAGCTCCTGGTCCGACACGGGGCCGGTATGCAAGCGTTGGCCGCCGAGCAGGATGCTGTCCAGGGCCAGGACGTGGTCGCGGGTCTTGCCGTAGGTGCAACTGCCCTGGCCGCTGGCGTCGGTATTGATCATGCCGCCGAGGGTGGCGCGGTTGGAGGTGGACAGCTCGGGGGCGAAGAACAGGCCGTGGGGTTTCAGGGCCGCGTTGAGCTGGTCCTTCACCACGCCCGCCTGCACCCGAACCCAGCGTTCCTTGGCGTTGATTTCGAGGATGCGGTTCATGTTCCGTGACAGGTCGACCACCAGCCCGTGGGTCAGTGACTGGCCGTTGGTGCCGGTTCCACCTCCGCGCGGGGTGAGGACGATCTCCCGGTACTCGGGTTCCGCGGCGAGGGCGGCGATGCGCTGGACATCCTCGGCGTGCTGGGGAAACAGCGCCGCTTGTGGCAGGCGCTGGTAGATCGAGTTGTCGGTCGCCAGCACGGTGCGGTTGCCGTAGTCAGGGGAAATCTCCCCCTGGAAACCGCGCGCCTTGAGCGACTCCAGGAAGGAACGGTAGAGCCTTGTGAGCTCTACCGGTGCAGCGATACGGGCAATCATGGCTTCAGCGGATACCTGCCAGGCATTCTTCGAAGATGTCCAGGCCCCGCTCGAACAGCTCGGGCTCGATGGTCAGGGGCGCGAGCAGACGCACCACGTGACGGCTCTTGCCGCTGGGCATCAGCAGCAGGCCCTTGCGGCGCGCCGTCTCGATGAGATCGGCCAACTGCTGGGTGCCGGGTTTGCCTTCCGGAGTCAGCAGCTCGATGCCGCGCATGGCGCCGGTGCCGGTCAGGCGCCCCAGGCAGGGCGAGATGGCGCGCTGGCGCCAGCTCTCGTAGCGGCGCTGGATGGCCTGGTCCTGGGCTTCGCCCCAGGAGGAGAGGTTGGCGTCGGTCATCTGCTTCAGGCTGGCCAGGGCCGCGGCGCAGGCCAAGGGATTGCCGGAGTAGGTGCCGCCCAGGCCGCCCTTGGGCAGGGCGTTCATCAGCGCCTCGCGGCCCACCACCGCACCCAGGGGCAGGCCCCCGGCGATGCTCTTGCCGAGCAGCAGCAGATCCGGCTCGATGCCCAGGCGGGAGAAGGCGAAGCGCTGGCCGGTGCGGCCGAAGCCGGACTGGATTTCGTCGACGATCAGGTAGATGCCGTTGGCGTCGCAGAACGCGCGCAGGCGCTGGGCAAAGGCCGGGTCCATGGCCAGGAAGCCGCCTTCGCCCTGCACGGGTTCGAAGATGAAGCAGGCCACCTCGCCGATATCGATCTCCACGCTGAACAGGCGCTCGATGGCCTTGAAGGCCTCGTCCGCGGTCACCCCGGTATCCGGGCTGGGGTAGGGGACGTGGAAGACCGGGCCGGGCAGGGTGCCCACGCGTTGCTTGTAGGGGGCGACCTTGCCGTTGAGGTTGAGGGTCGCCAGGGTGCGGCCGTGGAAGCCGCCGTCGAAGGCGATGACCACGCTGCGGCCGGTAGCGGCACGAACGATCTTCAGGGCGTTCTCCGCCGCTTCGGCGCCGCTGTTGGTCAGCATGCCGGCCAGCGGGTAGCTGACCGGGATGAAGTCCGCCAGGGCCTGCATCAGCTCGCGGTAGCCCTGGTGGGGCACGGCGTTGAATGCCGAGTGGGTGAGGCGTTGGGCCTGTTCGGTGATGGCCGCGACCACGGCGGGGTTGCAGTGCCCCAGGTTCAGTACGCCGATGCCGCCGACGAAGTCGATGTACTCGTTGCCCTCGGTATCCCACACCCGGGCGTTCTGCCCATGGCTAAGGGTGATGGGATGAACGACCGACAACGAGGCGCTGATGGTGGACGGGTTCATGGACGCACCTCCGCCTGTTTCTTCAGCGGGGCGGGGCAGCGGGCACGCAGGGGCATTTCGGCATTCCTCTTCGAATGGGATTTCCCTTTATCAGAGCGAGGAACCCGGGCCTGTCACAAGCGAAAAGAAATTATCGGGTCATTCCTTGAATTCGGGATGTGGGGGCATCTGGAGCGATCGACTTGGCTGGGCGGTAGGGTGGGCTTCAGCCCACCATTGCAGTGCCGCGTGGGCTAAAGCCCACCCTACAGCGAACCGGACCCGAATTCGTGGGCATCGGGTTTGCCCACCTTTTCCAGAATCCAGTCGACGAAGGCGCGCACCTTGGGGATGTCGATGGACTGCTCGGCATAGGCGATGAAGTGGGCGCCCTGGCTCACCTTGTGGTGCTCCCAGGGGATCACCAGCTTGGCCTCGGCGAGTTCGTCCTCGACCAGGAAGCGCGGTACCAGGGCCACGCCGCAGCCGGACTGGGCCGCCCGGATGCACATGTAGAAGGTGTCGAAGCGCGGGCCGTGGTAGCTGTGCTCGGTGTTGATGCCTTGCTCCTCGAACCACTCGTGCCAGGACTCCGGGCGCGAGGTGCATTGCAGCAGCACCAGGTCGGCCAGTTCACCCGCGTTGGCGAAGGGGCGGTCGGGAAGCATCTCGGGGAGGCAGACCGGCACCACGTCCTCACCGAACAGCTCGATGCAGGTGGCCCCCGGCCAGGAGCCCTGGCCGTAGAAGAAGGCCACGTCGGCCTTGGCCTGCACCAGGTCGAAGGGCTCCAGTTCGTTGCGGATATCCAGGTGGATATTGGGGTTGCGCTTGGTGAAGCCCTTGAGGTTCGGGATCAGCCAGCGGGCACCGAAGGTGGGCTGGGTGGCGACGCGCAGCACCTCGGTTTCGCCGCCATAGGAGAGGATGTAGCGGCTCGAGATATCCACCTGGGTCAGGATCTTGTTGACCTCCGCCAGATACAGCTCGCCCGCTGGCGTGAGTTGCAGGCGCCGGCGTACGCGGTGGAACAGCAGATGCTGGAGCATCTCCTCCAGTTGCGCGACCTGCTTGCTCACGGCGCTCTGGGTCAGGTGCAGTTCCTCCGCCGCGCGGGTGAAGCTCATGTGCCGGGCGGCGGACTCGAAGCACTGAAGGGCGGCCATGGTGGGAAGCAATCGTTTGGACATGTCGATCTCGGCGGCGGAATACGGGTTTTGTCATTCCCTGGGGGAATGATGTGGTGCTTAAAGGTCGTTTGTTGAGCCTGGGCCCGAGGATTAATACTGACCCCCGTCAATGAATTCAACCACTCACCAGATGCAGGAGAAGAACATGGTTGGCGAGCTGCTCAAGAGCCTTGGTGTCAACGCCAGTGCGTACCAGGGGGGCAACCATGCCGTATACACCCCCATCGACGGGAGCCAGATCGGCCAGGTGACCCTGGAAAGCCCGGAGGCCGTGCGCGGCAAGATCGATGTCGCCCACAAGGCCTACCTGGCCTGGCGCGACGTGCCGGCCCCGCGTCGTGGTGAGCTGGTCCGCCTGTTCGGCGAGGTGCTGCGCAAAAACAAGGCCGCGCTGGGCGAGCTGGTCTCCATCGAGGCCGGCAAGATCACCCAGGAAGGCCTGGGCGAAGTGCAGGAAATGATCGACATCTGCGACTTCGCCGTCGGCCTGTCGCGCCAGCTCTATGGCCTGACCATCGCCTCCGAGCGCCCCGGCCATCACATGCGTGAATCCTGGCACCCGCTGGGTGTGGTCGGCGTCATCAGCGCCTTCAACTTCCCCGTGGCCGTGTGGGCCTGGAACACCAGCCTGGCCCTGGTCTGCGGCAACTCGGTGATCTGGAAACCCTCCGAGAAGACCCCGCTGACCGCACTGGCCTGCCAGGCGCTGTTCGAAGAGGCCCTGAAGCAGTTCGGTGCCGCGCCGGAAGGCCTGAGCCAACTGCTGATCGGCGACCGCAAGGCCGGCGAAGTGCTGGTGGACGATCCCCGCGTGCCGCTGATCAGCGCCACCGGCAGCACCCGCATGGGCCGCGAAGTCGGTCCGCGCGTCGCCGCCCGTTTCGGTCGCAGCATCCTGGAACTGGGCGGCAACAACGCCATGATCCTCACCCCCAGCGCCGACCTGGACCTGGCGGTGCGCGGCATCCTGTTCGCCGCTGTCGGCACTGCGGGGCAGCGCTGCACCACCCTGCGTCGCCTGATCGTGCACCGCTCCATCAAGGACGAGGTGGTGGCGCGGGTGAAAGCCGCCTACGGCAAGGTGCGCATCGGTGATCCGCGCAAGGACAACCTGGTCGGCCCGCTGATGGACAAGCAGGCATTCACCGCCATGCAGGACGCCCTGACCCGCGCCCGTGACGAGGGCGGCCAAGTGTTCGGCGGCGAGCGCAAGCTGCAGGACCAGTACCCGAACGCCTACTACGTCGCGCCGGCCATCGTCGAGATGCCTGGGCAGACCGACGTGGTGCGCCACGAGACCTTCGCGCCGATCCTCTACGTCATCGCCTACGACGACTTCGAGGAAGCGCTGCGCCTGAACAACGAAGTGCCCCAGGGCCTGTCGTCCTGCATCTTCACCACTGACGTCCGCGAGGCGGAGCGTTTCCAGAGCGCTTCGGGCAGCGATTGCGGCATCGCCAACGTGAACATCGGCACCAGCGGTGCAGAGATTGGCGGCGCGTTCGGCGGCGAGAAGGAAACCGGCGGCGGCCGCGAGTCCGGATCGGACTCCTGGAAGGCCTACATGCGCCGCCAGACCAATACCGTCAACTACTCCCGCGAGCTGCCCCTGGCGCAAGGCATCGTCTTCGACTGACCACGTGCTTCCCCATGCCGGACGACCGTGCCCGGCATGGGGCTTTTTGTTCGCCAGGTTCCCTGGCACGCACTTCCAGCCAGGGCGTCGGCCCGTGCGGATGATCGAAGAGGAAGTTTTCATGAGTGGATTTCGCCAAGAGTGTCTCTGGGAGAAGCTGACGCCCCAGCCTGTGACGGCGTCGGCGCTGTTCGGCGAAGCGCGCTTCGATGTGTGCGTCATCGGCGGCGGCATCACCGGCCTGACCGCCGCGCTCAAGCTGCAGGAGCAGGGCCGCTCGGTGTGCATCCTCGAAGCCCACGAAGTGGGGCATGGCGGTTCCGGGCGCAACGTCGGCCTGGTCAACGCCGGTACCTGGATCAAGCCCGACGATGTCGAGTCCACGCTCGGGCAGAAGCAGGGCGCGCGCCTGAACCGCGTGCTCGGCCAGGCTCCGGCGCAGGTCTTCGCCGCCATCCGCCGCTATGGCATCGACTGCCAGGCGGTGAACCAGGGCACCTTGCACATGGCGCACAACGAGGCGGGGCTGGCCGACCTGCGCGACCGCGAATCCCAGTGGCGCCGCCGTGGCGCCGATGTGGAGCTGCTGACCGGCGCCGCCTGCGCCGAGCACTGTGGCACCGACAAGATCGCCGGGGCGCTGCTGGACCGCCGCGCCGGCACCATCAATCCCATGGGTTACACCAAGGGCCTCGCCCAGGCCTTCCTCCGTGCCGGCGGCGCGCTCTACCAGCGCTCGCCGGTGGTGGACCTGCAGCGCCAGGCCAATGACTGGCTGGTGCGCACCGAAGCCGGCGCCGTGGTAGCGGGGCAGGTGGTGATCTCCACCGGCGCCTACACCGAAGGCGAGTGGACCGAAGTGCGCCGCAACTACTTTCGCGGCTACTACTATCAAGTGGCCTCGCGGCCCCTGGCCGGCGCTGCCGCCGACCGGGTCCTGCCCCATGGACAGGGTTCCTGGGACACCCGCACCGTGCTCAGCAGCATCCGCCGCGACGCCGAGGGGCGCCTGCTGCTGGGCAGCCTGGGCAAGGCCAGCAACAAGCCGGACTGGTTCGTCCGCAGCTGGGCCGACCGCATCCAGAAGCACTACTTCCCCGAACTGGGCCAGGTGGAGTGGGAGCTGCACTGGACCGGCTGCATCGACTTTACCCCCGATCACCTGATGCGCCTGTTCGCTCCGGCGCCCGGCGTGGTCGCGGTGACCGGCTACAACGGCCGTGGCAACACCACCGGCACCGCGATCGGCCAGGCCCTGGCGGACTACCTGCTGAAGGACGACCCGGATGCGCTGCCGATTCCCTTCGCCCCGATGAAGAGCCTGCGCACCGCCTCGCTGCGCAGCTGCTTCTACGAGGCGGGTTTCTCCCTGTACCACGCCGGCCAGTGCCTCAGAGTGATCCTCTGAGTCGGCTGCTGGACCGGCCGTAGGGTGGGCTTCAGCCCAACACCGAACAGATGCACCAGAAGAACAGGATGGGCAGCCCCGGCTGCCCGCCCAAGGGGAGGGCGTTGCCCGAAAAACCCTCCCGTCGTCCCCGGACGACTTATCGCTGCCTTGGACGCGCACGCCAGATGCGCTGATCGACAACCACTGGACAACAACAAAGAGGTCAACCCATGAGCAAAGCCAACTTCATGCAGCCCGCCCGCCTCACCGCACTGTGCGTCGCGATGGGACTCGCAGTCGCCGCCCAGGCCGATATCAAGGTCGGCGTCGCCGGTCCCCACACCGGCGCCAACGCCGCCTATGGCGACCAGCTCTGGCGCGGCGCGCTGCAGGCCGCCGAGGACATCAACGCCAAGGGCGGCATCAACGGCGAGAAGATCGTCCTGGTCAAGGCCGACGACGCCTGCGAACCCAAGCAGGCCCTGGCCGTGGCCAACCGCCTGGTGGACTCCGACCAGGTTTCCGCCGTTATCGGCCACTTCTGCTCCTCGTCCACCATCCCGGCCTCCGAGATCTACGACGATGCCGGCCTGCTGGTCATCACCCCCGGCTCCACCAACCCGCAGGTCACCGAGCGCGGCCTTTCCGGCATGTTCCGCATCTGCGGTCGCGACGACCAGCAGGGTGTCATCGCCGGGAACTACATCGTCGACGAGCTGAAGGCCACCAAGGTCGCCATCATCCACGACAAGGACACCTACGGTCAGGGCCTGGCCGACGCTACCCGCGCACAGCTGGCCAAGCGCGGCGTGAAGGAAGTCCTGTACGAAGGCCTGACCCGTGGCGAGAAGGATTTCAACGCCCTGGTCACCAAGATCCGCGCCTCCGGCGCCGAAGTCGTCTATTTTGGCGGCCTGCACCCGGAAGCCGGCCCGCTGGTGCGCCAGATGCGCGAGCAGGGCCTGACCGCCAAGTTCCTCTCCGACGATGGCATCGTCACCGACGAACTGGTCACCACCGCCGGCGGCCCGCAGTACACCGACGGCGTGCTCATGACCTTCGTTGCCGACCCGCGCGGCCAGGCCGAAGGCCAGGCGGTGGTGCAGCGCTTCCGCGCCAACGGCTATGAGCCGGAAGGCTTCACCATGTTCTCCTACGCCGCGATGCAGGCCATTGCCGCGGCCTTCCAGGCCACCGGCGGCAGCGATGGCGCCAAGGCCAGCGAATGGCTGAAGGGCAACGCGGTGAGCACCGTGATGGGCACCAAGGAATGGGACGAGAAGGGCGACCTGACGGTGTCGCCGTACGTGATGTACCGCTGGGACGCGCAAGGCAAGTACAGCCAGCTCTGACAGAAGGGTGAGCACCAGGCAGCGTCGACGGGGCGGCTCGCCAGCCGCTCCGCCGTTGCATTGCCCGTGATGCCTTCACCCGATCTGCCGGGCAGCCCTTGACCCGGCCCGCGCCGAGACCTCGGCGCGGGCTCCCTCATCCCCCCTTCGGGAGAGCCCTTGTGGACGTGCTTTTTCAACAACTGGTCAATGGCCTGACCCTGGGGTCGGTCTATGGCTTGATCGCCATCGGCTACACCATGGTTTACGGCATCATCGGCATGATCAACTTCGCCCACGGCGAGGTGTACATGATCTCCGCCTACCTCGCCGCGATCACCATGGCCATCCTGGCCTTCTGCGGCCTGGAATCCTTCCCGCTGCTGATCCTCGGCACCCTGCTGTTCACCATCCTGGTGACCGGCGTGTACGGTTTCGTGATCGAGCGCATCGCCTACAAACCGCTGCGCAACTCCACCCGCCTGGCGCCGCTGATCTCCGCCATCGGCATGTCGCTGATCCTGCAGAACTACGTGCAGCTCAGCCAGGGCGCCCGCCAGCAGGGCATCCCGACGCTGCTCGATGGCGCGCTGAAGTTCCAGGTGGGCGATGGTTTCGTGCAGCTCACCTACACCAAGGTGTTCATCCTGGTGGCGGCCTTCCTCGGCATGGCGGCGCTGACCTTCATCATCCAGCGCACCAGGCTCGGCCGCATGTGCCGCGCCACCCAGCAGGACCGCAAGATGGCCTCGATCCTCGGCATCAACACCGACCGGGTCATCTCCTACGTGTTCGTCATCGGTGCCGCCATGGCTGCACTGGCCGGCGTGCTGATCACCATGAACTACGGCACCTTCGACTTCTACGCCGGTTTCATCATCGGCGTGAAGGCCTTCACCGCCGCGGTGCTCGGTGGCATCGGCTCGCTGCCCGGCGCCATGCTCGGCGGCATCATCCTCGGCGTCGCCGAGGCGCAGTTCTCCGGCGTGGTGAACACCGATTACAAGGACGTCTTCAGCTTCTCCCTGCTGGTGCTGATCCTGATCTTCCGTCCCCAAGGCCTGCTGGGCCGTCCGCACGTCGCGAAGGTGTGACATGGCGACTCAACCGACTTCTCTCGATATCAAGAAAAGCCTTCTGGACGCCCTCATCGCGGGTCTGCTGGCACTGATCGTGTTCGGCCCCATCGTTGGCGTCGTGCTCGATGGTTATGGCTTCAACCTCCAGCTCGATCGCGTGGGCTGGATCATCGCCAGCGTGATGGCGGGGCGCCTGGCTGTCAGCCTCTTCCTGCAGACCACCAGGGGCAAGGCCTTTCACAGCCGTTTCGAGCTGACGGGCAGCGGCGTCCATGTCCTGCCCCCCGGCCACAAGTCGAACGCGCGCTGGATCATGGCCCTGATCATCGTCGCGGCCGTGGCGCTGCCCTTCGTGGCCAGCAAGTACCTGCTCACCGTGGTGATCCTCGGCCTGATCTACGTGCTGCTGGGGCTGGGCCTGAACATAGTGGTCGGCCTCGCCGGCCTGCTTGACCTCGGCTACGTGGCCTTCTACGCCATCGGCGCCTATGGACTGGCGCTGGGTTACGACCACCTGGGGCTCGGCTTCTGGTCCGCCTTGCCCCTGGCCGCCATTGCCGCGGCGTTGGCGGGCGCCATCCTGGGTTTCCCGGTGTTGCGCATGCATGGCGACTACCTGGCCATCGTCACCCTGGGTTTTGGCGAGATCATCCGCCTGGTGCTGAACAACTGGCTGGCGTTCACCGGCGGCCCGAACGGCCTGGCCGTGCCGTCGCCGACCTTCATGGGGCTGGAATTCGGGCGCCGGGCCAAGGAGGGCGGGGTGCCCATCCATGAGTTCTTCGGCTTCGCCTACAACCCCAACCTGAAGTTCGCGTTCATCTACGTGGTGCTCTTCCTCACCGTGCTGCTGGTGCTCTACATCAAGCGCCGCCTGACCCGCATGCCCATCGGCCGCGCCTGGGAAGCGCTGCGCGAGGATGAGATCGCCTGCCGCGCCATGGGCCTGAACCACGTGCTGGTGAAGCTCTCGGCGTTCATGATCGGCGCTTCCACCGCTGGCCTGGCCGGGGTGTTCTTCGCCAGCTACCAGGGTTTCGTCAACCCCACCTCGTTCACCTTCTTCGAGTCGGCGCTGATCCTCGCCATCGTCGTGCTCGGCGGCATGGGTTCGACCGTTGGCGTGGTGATCGCCGCCTTCGTCCTCACCGTCGCGCCGGAGCTGCTGCGCAACTTCGCCGACTACCGCGTGCTGCTGTTCGGCGTGCTGATGGTGCTGATGATGATCTGGAAACCGAGGGGCCTGATTCGTGTCAGTCGAGTGGGTGTGGCCGCACCGAAGGGGTTTGCGCAATGAGTGACGATATTCTGCGTGTCGAGCACCTGATGATGCATTTCGGCGGCATCAAGGCGCTCAAGGATGTGAACCTGGCGGTGAAGCGTGGCTCCATCACCGCATTGATCGGCCCCAACGGTGCCGGCAAGACCACGGTGTTCAACTGCCTGACCGGCTTCTATACCGCCACCGGTGGGCGCATCGAGCTGAAGGCGCGGAACCGGTCGACCAATGTCATCCAGGTGCTGGGCGAGCCGTTCCAGCCGACCGACTTCGTCAACCCGCTGAGCTTCGCGCGGCGCCTCTACTACAAGATGTTCGGCGGCACCCACCAGGTGAATCGCGCGGGCCTGGCCCGCACTTTCCAGAACATCCGCCTGTTCAAGGAAATGACGGTGGTGGAGAACCTGCTGGTGGCCCAGCACATGCAGGCGAACCGCAACCTGCTCGCCGGCATCTTCAACATGCCGGGCTATCGGCGTACCGAGGAGCGGCTGCTGGAACGGGCCTTCTACTGGCTGGGCGTAGTCGACCTGCTGGATTGCGCCAATCGCTTGGCCGGTGAACTCTCCTACGGCCAGCAGCGCCGCCTGGAAATCGCCCGCGCCATGTGCACCGGCCCGGAGCTGATCTGCCTCGACGAGCCGGCAGCCGGCCTCAATCCGGCGGAAACCGTGGCTCTGACGTCGATCATTCGCACGCTGCGCGACAAGCACGGGGTGACGGTGCTGCTGATCGAGCACGACATGGGCATGGTGATGAGCATTTCCGACCACGTCATCGTGCTGGAGCACGGCGATGTGATCGCCCAGGGCCAGCCGGAGCACATCCAGAACAACGAACGGGTAATCGCGGCCTATCTCGGCGCGGAAGAGGAGGAGGCGGCATGAGTGCGCCCATTCTGGAACTGCGGGATGTGGACGTGTTCTACGGCCCGATTCAGGCGCTGAAGAAGGTGTCTCTGGAGATTCACGCCGGCGAGACGGTGTCGCTGATCGGTGCCAACGGCGCCGGCAAGTCGACGCTGCTGATGTCGATCTTCGGCCAGCCGCGGGTCTGCTCGGGTCAGATCGTCTACCGGGGCGAGGACATCAGCCGGCGCTCGCCACACTACATCGCCTCCAATGGCATCGCCCAGTCCCCCGAGGGACGCCGCGTCTTCCCGGACATGACGGTGGAGGAGAACCTGCTGATGGGGACCATTCCCGTCGGCATGGAGCACGCCGAGAAGGACATGGAGCGCATGTTCCAGCTGTTCCCGCGCCTGAAGGAGCGGCGCAACCAGCGCGCCATGACCATGTCCGGTGGCGAGCAGCAGATGCTCGCCATCGCCCGCGCCCTGATGAGCCGGCCGAAGATCCTGCTGCTGGATGAGCCGAGCCTTGGCCTGGCGCCCATCGTGGTCAAGCAGATCTTCCAGACCCTGCGCGATCTCGCCGCCGAGGGCATGACCATCTTCCTGGTGGAGCAGAACGCCAATCACGCGTTGAAGCTCAGCGACCGCTCCTACGTGATGGTCACCGGCGAGATTCGCATGACCGGTACCGGCCAGGAGTTGCTCGAGGATCCCCAGGTGCGCGCTGCATACCTGGGTGGGCACTGACGCGACCGTCTCCTGGGCGCCCGTCTCGAAACGGGCGCCCTTGAGCGGGTCGAGGTTTGCAGGCTGGAGTGATCCGGGCAGGAGCCGGCTCGCCACGGGGCGAGCCGGCGCAAATCAACTTTGAGGTCCGCATCAGGAACTCGTCCCGCGCGCCGCAATCTGAGGGGGAACGCAATCACCCAAGGAGTCACCATGCGTTTTCGCAACACGGCTGCAACCCTCGTCCTGATCGCCGCTCCCTTCGCTTCGGCCATGGCCGATCACAAGCACGACAGTGAACACGAAGACCTGCTGCGCAGCCTGCTCTCCACCGGTGCCACCACCGCCTCCACCTACCTGACCAGCGGCGGCGACGACAAGCTCGTCGGCCCCGTGCAGGACGATGCCAGCAGCTTCATCGCCAGCGATGGCGCCATCCGCGGCCCCTACCTGGAGGCCGAGCTGCAGCGGCTGCGCAGCGAGAACCCCGCCCTGCAGGCCCACAGCGACCTGGAACTGGCCAGCGCGATCCTCGCCGCCGACAAGCAGTGACTCCGCCCGAGTTCCCGTAGCGCTGGCCACGGGAACTCCCCTGGACCAGGGCCATTCGTTCACCGGCCATGCGGGCAGGCGCGCGACATCTTGCATGGCACAACCACCGACGAACGGCACAAGGAGAAATCGCTGGCCTGGCGGCGGGGCGGGCTATAGTCTGCGCCACCCGCAAAGCTTCCCGGCATCCCCCCCTATGGACGACGATCTCGACCTCCACGAACCCGAGCACGATCACCTGCTCGACAACGATGACGATCTGGATGACGAATTCTTCGACGACGAAGACGCCGATCCGCTCGATGCGTCGGAAGGGGCGTGCGACTACTGCGGCGAGCCGACCGAGCGGACGGACCGGCGCGGTCAGTTCGTCTGTGGGGATTGCGCTGACTTCGACTGAAGTCAGGCGAAGTCCTCGCCCTGGTCCAGAACGGCCAGCGCCCATTCTTCCTGGCCCGGTTCCAGCAGTTCCGCCACGCGCCAGGTCCTGACGCGGCCGACGTCGACGTGGATGAAGCCTTTCGACGGGTAGAAGCCCACGCCGCCTGCACCGATGCCACGGACCAGCTTGCCCAGCCGTTCGACGCTGACGCCCGGGATGCGGATGTCGGCCGCCATGCCGCGCATGTGCAGGGAGTTGCGCGCGGCGCCTTCCAGGGTCGCGTTGTGCTGGGGCGTGCGGTAGCCGCTGTTGATGAGGATGCGCGTCGGAAGTTTGTTGATGCGTAGCCAGGCCTGGATCAGGAACAGCAGGTCCAGCAACCTGACGTTGATCTTCACTGTGCTCTTGTACTGGACGTCCCGCAGTATGTGGCAACCCTTGCGGTAGCCGGTCAGGTCCCAGCCCTTGCCCTTGCGGAAATAGCAGAAGGTGGCGATTTCGCCGGCCGCAGGACGTTCCAGGCGCAGGTGGCGGTCACGGTTGAGCAGGCGGGCATGGAGGTTGCGGGGGCGCAACTGCACGTCGATCCGGCTGGCCATGGCATCGCCCGAGGCCATGAGCACCGCGTACGCGGCGAAGGCCTTGAGCACTTGGCGCCTTGAAATGCCAGGGGTGGAAGCAGCCATGATCGACCGCGCTCCAAGGGCCGGGTCCACGACTATACACCTGGCGCTGCGTGCTCCGGAGCCTCAATTGAAAGCCCCGCATTTGCGGGGCTTTCGTGGCTCAACGGTGGCCTCTCCTGTGTCCGTCTCGGTCCCCGTAATAGTGGTCGCGGTGGCCATCCCAGCCTCCACGGTAGTGGTCGTGATCGTAGTGGTGGATGATGCAGCCGCCACTGCTGGCGAGGAGGGTAGCCAGCAAGGCGATCTTGATGACCTGGGCAAGCATGGGCGGTACCTCTCGAGGCAAGGGACGAGGTCCCCATGCCCTTGAGACAGCCGCCGGCCGGAAAGGATCAGCTTTCCGGCTTTTCCAGGCGCCGGGCGATCTGTTCGAGCAGGACCAGGTCGTCTTCCACCAGGCGGCCCTCGCTGGCGGCCAGCATCAGGCGGTCCAGCACCTGGCGCGATCGCGGGCTGAGTTGCTGCTCGCGGGAGTAAGCGCCCGCCTCGGATTCGGCGATCTGCAGCACAGGATTCAACAGGTCGTTGAGTGTCACCTCTAGCACCTTGGCGATTCGCCTCAGGTCATCGAACGAGGGCTCCCGGGAGTCCCGCTCGTAGTTGCCGATGCGGGACTGGGATTCCCACCCGCACTCGTTCGCCAGGGCCTGCTGCGAGAGTCCTTTCTGCTTTCTGTAGTGCGCAATGCGCGATCCAAGCGTGTTCATGCCGCGAATCTTAATTACGGAATGAATCGTCCTTGGTTCACTTATCGTGATTGCATGGTTATCGATATGTGATTATGGTAGGTGCCAGCCCGGTATTTGCCAAGGCTAATCATGGAAGATGAGGAAACCGGCTTGGCCAGGACAGGTCCGCCACCACCAGGGGTATTGAAGCTTGAGGCAAGGTTGTGTCGCTGTTGCGATGGGGCTGCCACCGCATGTCGCGATGCGGTCTGGCAGGCCCGGCGGACCGGCCGCGGTTGGTGGAAACCATGGCCCACCGGTCCACCGGCTGATTGAGGTATGCCGTCTCTGATTCGCCCCCTGTCCGTGTTCACGGGCAGGGGGTTTTGTGTGTCCAGGCCGGGCCGAAGCGGGTTGCCGATAGCGAACTGGCCGACGATCCATTGTTGAGATGGATAGCCACTATCGAGACAACTGATTTCTATCAGCCGGGCCTCGCCCATAGGCTTCACCCCATGCAATGCAATGGAGGTGAGGCCATGTCCCACGTTGATGTCATGTCCCTGGTCGGTACCGCGGTCCCGGAGTCGCTGCGCACTGATGGCCATATGGCCTGCTGGTTCGTGGTGGTGGATGGCGTGATGCGTTCCGGCCCCTTCACCTCTCGCGAAGCGGCTGGCGCCAGCCAGGCGATCTGGCTGCTGGAACTGTCCCGCCGCCAGCGCAGCCCTCACAGCTTGTTGGCTTGAGGTATCGACACCCGCTCATCCCGTTCTGCTCCATGCTCCCCTTGGCCCGCCTTCATGGCGGGCATTTTGTTTTCGCCCCCGTCGTCTTGGTTAAACTGGGGCTTTTCCGGGAAGCCGCATCGTGAAGTGGGACATCTTTTGCAACGTCATCGACAACTTTGGCGACATCGGCGTGACCTGGCGCCTGGCACGCCAATTGGTGGCCGAGCACGGCCAGGCGGTGCGTCTGTGGGTGGACGAGCCGGCAGTGTTCGCGCCGCTCTGCCCGCAGGCTGATCCCGAAGCCGACGGCCAATGGCAGCAGGGCGTGGAAATCCGCCATTGGCGCCGTGACTGGCAGCCCGCCGACGCGGCGGATGTGGTGATCGAAGCCTTCGCGTGCCAGTTGCCGGAGCAATATCTGGCGGCAATGGCGGCACGGTCGGACCAGCCCCGCTGGCTGAACCTGGAATACCTCAGCGCGGAGGATTGGATCTCCGGTTGTCATGGCCTGCCGTCCTTCCAGCCCAATGGCCTGCAGAAAGCCTTCTATTTTCCCGGCTTCGTCGAGGGCACCGGCGGTCTGCTGCGCGAAACCGGGTTGGTGGAGCGGCGCCAGGCTTTCCAGGCCGATCCCGAAGCGCGCCGCACCTTTCTCGAAGCGTTGGGCGTGGAACTGGAGGAGGGCGCGCTGCTGGTTTCCCTCTTCGCCTACGAGAACGCTGCGCTGGCGGGTTGGCTGGATGTCCTGGCAGCCGGCGACCGCGCGGTGCAGTTGCTGGTGCCCGTCGGTCGGGTACTGGCGGACCTGGCCCGCTGGCTGGGCGAGGACAAGCTGGGCGCGGGTGCCCGTTTCCGACGTGGCCGCCTGTCGATTGCGGTGCTGCCCTTCGTCAGTCAGGAGGATTATGACCATGTCCTCTGGAGCTGCGATTTCAACGCGGTGCGCGGGGAGGATTCCTTCGTCCGTGCGCAGTGGGCCGGACGACCGTTGCTCTGGCACATCTACCAGCAGGAAGAGGACGCGCACTGGGACAAGCTCGAGGCGTTCCTCGCCGTCCATTGCCGCGACCTGTCCCCGGCCGCCGCAGGCGCACTGACCGAAAGCTGGAGGGCCTGGAACCGGGGCAAGGGTATGGGCGAAGCCTGGACCGGGCTGATGGCGCACTGGCCGGAATTGCAGTCCCACGCCGAGTGCTGGTGCGGGGTTCAGGCCGAACGCACCGACCTTGCGACGGGTCTGGTGCAGTTTTGTACAAAACCGCTATGATACGCGGCCTGTTTTTTGTCACCCATCCACATCGGATATTCGTATGAAAACCGCTCAAGAGTTCCGCGCCGGCCAAGTCGCCAACATCAATGGCGCTCCCTGGGTTATCCAGAAGGCCGAGTTCAACAAATCCGGCCGTAACAGCGCAGTCGTCAAGATGAAGCTGAAAAACCTGCTGACCGGCGCCGGCACCGAGACCGTATTCAAGGCCGACGACAAGCTGGAGCCGATCATCCTTGAACGCAAGGAAGTGACCTACTCCTACTTCGCCGATCCGCTGTACGTGTTCATGGACACCGAGTTCAACCAGTACGAGATCGAGAAGGCCGACCTGGAAGGCGTCCTGACCTTCATCGAAGACGGCATGACCGACGTCTGCGAAGCCGTGTTCTACAACGATCGCGTGATCTCCGTTGAACTGCCGACCACCATCGTTCGCCAGATCGCCTACACCGAACCGGCCGTTCGTGGCGACACCTCCGGCAAGGTGATGAAAGTGGCTCGCCTGAACAACGGCGCCGAGCTGCAAGTATCCGCCTTCTGCGAAATCGGTGACTCCATCGAAATCGACACCCGTACCGGCGAGTACAAGTCCCGCGTCAAGGCCTGAGCCTTCTAGTGGGATACAAAAAAGCCCGGCACATGCCGGGCTTTTTCGTTTCCGCCTTCCTTACTTCAGGTGTTCCTTCAGCGCTTCGCCGGCCTGCTGCATGGAGGCGCGGGTACCCGGGACCTTGGCCAGCACGTTGAGCAGGCCGAAGTCGTGGATCATCCCGTTGTAGCGCACCGCGGTCACTTCCACGCCGGCAGCGTCCAGTTTGCGGGCGTAGGCCTCGCCTTCGTCACGCAGCACGTCGAACTCCGCGGTCTGCACCAGCGCCGGCGGCAGGCCCTTCAACTGCTCGGTGGAGGCCTGCAGCGGCGAGGCGTAGATCTCCGCACGCTGGCGCGGGTCGGTGGTGTAGCTGTCCCAGAACCACTTCATCATGTTGCGGGTCAGGAAGTGGCCATTCTCGAACTGGTTGTAGGACGCGTTGTTGAAGTTGGCGTCGGTCACCGGCCAGAGCAGGGCCTGGAAACGGATCTTCGGCGTGCCCTTGTCCTTGGCCATCAGGCTGACCACTGCGGCCATGTTGCCGCCGACGCTGTTGCCGGCCACCGCCAGGCGATTGCCGTCCACACCGATCTCCTTGCCATGCTCGGCCACCCAACGGGTCGCCGCGTAGGCCTGGTTGATGGCGGTCGGATACTTGGCCTCGGGGGAGGGCGTGTAGTTGACGTAGACCGCCACGGCGCCGGAGCCTGCCACCAGGTCGCGGATCAGGCGTTCGTGGGTCGGGTAGTCGCCCAGCACCCAGCCGCCGCCGTGGAAGAACATGAAGACCGGCAGGGTGCCATTCACGCCGGCGGGGCGGACGATGGTCAGGTCGATCTTCTGGCCATCGGCTTCGATGGTCTTCTGGCTGACATCGGCTCTCGGCAGCTCCAGCTTCACGCTGGCCTGGGCTCCGCTCAGCACGGCCCGGGCGTCCTTGGGCGCCAGGGTCTCCATGGGCTTGCCGCCACCTGCCGCCAGGGCTTCGAGAAAGGCCTGGGTAGTGCGCTCGACGCCCGGGCTGCCGGCGGCAAAGGCGTGACCAACGGACAGGGCGAGCAGGCTGCCGGCGACGAAAGTGCTGATAGGTTTCATGGCGGATTCCTCAGTCTGGATTTGATTTGATAGCTAAAAATTGGCGCGCTAAGTAAGTGCGTGGTACGAAAATTAATCGCGATTTATTTAGCGCGCAAGATATTTATTGGAAGACTTTGGAATAGATTTTTGCCGATTCGGGAATAAGGCCGTCAGGAGACGGCCTTGCCCAGGTTGCTGCGCAGCGACACCAGTTCGCCCTTGAGGCTGTCCAATTGCTTGATGGAGAGCTCGGTGGCGGCGAGGATGCAGGCCGGTACCGACTTGGCCTTTTCCTGCAGGGCACGGCCTTGCTCGGTGAGGCGCAGCTCCACCACGCGTTCGTCCTTGCTGCTGCGGGTGCGGGTGATCAAACCCTCGGTTTCCAGGCGCTTGAGCAGCGGGGTGAGGGAGCCGGGGTCGGTCAGCATGCGGTTGCTGATTTCGCCCACTGTGATGCCGTCGCCTTCCCAGAGCACCATCATGGCCAGGTACTGCGGGTAGGTCAGGCCCAGTTCCTGGAGCAGGGGCTTGTAGACCTTGGTCATCAGCAGGGACGTGGAATACAGGGCGAAGCAGAGCTGGTTGTCGAGCAGCAGTTCCTTGCACGGGGCGGTGGACATGATCGATCTCCGAAAGGCAGTCATGGCGTCCAATTTAGCGCGCAAGCCTTTCGTGGGCAAAGTTCATTCCGTTCGTCTCCGGCGAGATGTCCTTGCACTGCACCGGGCAGGGGCCAGACTTCACTGGTCACTCCCTGCAAGGACCGCAACATGGACAACCTGCAAAATCCCTATCAGGCGCCCCAGGCCGAACTCACCGTCAACAGCGCCGCTGAACCCCTGCTGGCCTCCCGCTGGATGCGCCTGGGCGCAGCGCTGATCGATGGCCTGGTCATGAGCCTGGCGACCGTGCCGGTGGCTTACCTCTCCGGCACCTTCGAAGCGGCCCGGCAAGGCATCGAACCCAGCCTCGGCCAGCAGTTGCTCGGTCTGGTGGTGGGCCTGGCGGTGTTCCTGCTGGTCAACGGCCATCTGCTGAAGCAGTACGGCCAGACCCTCGGCAAGCGACTGCTGAAGATTGCCATCGTCGACCTCGAAGGCCAGGTGCCGGAACTGGGCAACCTGTTGCTCAAGCGTTACCTGCTCTGGTGGCTGCTGGCCTATGTCCCGGTGGTCGGTGTGCTGCTGGTGCTGGTGGATTACCTGTTCATCTTCCGCGCCGACCGACGCTGCCTGCACGACCTGCTGGCGGGCACCCGTGTAGTGCAGCCGCCGCGCTGATCAGGCCCGGCCCAGTCCGCCAAGGGCGAGGTCCCAGGGCGGCACCGGGCCGAAGCGGTTCTTCAGGAACTCCAGCAACAGCCGGCTCCGCGAGCTGGCTTCGCCCTCCAGGCGCAAGGCGTAGATGCCGCTCGGCTCGGGCGGCGGCAGGCCGTCGTCGCAGAACAGCGGCACCAGTTCGCCGCGTACCAGGTACTCGCCGATCAGCCAGGTCGGCAGGTGGGCGATGCCGAGCCCCGCCAGGGCACTGAACAGCAGGGTTTCGGCATTGTTGGCGGTCATGCGCATGCGTCCCGGTCGGATCAGCTGCAACTTGCCGTCCACCTCGAAACGCCAGGCATAAGGTGGCGCCAGGGCGTCCCAGTCCAGGCCATCATGGTCGGGCAATTCGCGCGGATCGCGCGGAATGCCGCGCCGGCGCAGGTATTCGGGGCTGGCGCAGAGTATCCGCACCATGGGCGCCAGCGGGGTGGACACCAGCCGGGTATCGGCCAGGGGACCGATGCGCAGCACCAGGTCCACCTGGCCGAGATTCTCGCCCTGCATGTCGACGAAGCTGTCGATCAGCCGCAGTTGCACGTCGAGGCCGGGATAGGCCATGAGAAACTCGGCGATGGCGGGAGCAAGATGGCGACGGCCGAAGGGGGAGGGCGCGTCGATGCGGATCAGTCCTTCGGGGGCGCTGCTCAGGGACACCGCCTCAGCGCGCGCCAGGCGCAGCTCCGCGAGCACCCGTTTTGCTCGTTCGGCAAAGGCCAGGCCGGCGGGGGTAGCCTTCACCGCATGGGTGCTGCGCACGAACAGTGTGCTGCCCAGGGCCCGTTCCAGGGCGTCGATACGCCGCGCCACGGCCGAGGGCGTCAGGGGATTGCGGCGTGCGGCGGCGGAAAAGCTGCCGGCTTCCAGCACGTCGAGGAACAGGGCCAGTTGTTCAGTGAGGGCGTCGGGGTTCATGGGGTTTGCCTATGCGTTTGGCGCACAGCCATTGTGCGCCGCTGTGCGTTTCCGTGCCAACCGGCCGCGCGTAGCATCGGCAGCAATCTGATCTGGAGGCGTCATGGACCTGCTGGCTTTTGTTCTGAATATCCTGTTGGGCGCGTTGCTTGGCACCGTGGGCGGGCTCTTTGGCATCGGCGGTGGGCTGATCGCCATTCCCGCCCTGGGCGTGCTCTTCGGTCTGGACCAGCAACTGGCCCAGGGCACGGCCCTGGTAATGGTGGTGCCCAATGTGCTGCTGGCGCTGTGGCGCTATCACCAGCGCAATCGCATCGACGTGCGCTACGCGACGCTGCTGGCGGCCACCAGCTTCGGTTTCGCCTGGCTGGCCTCGCTCTTCGCCGTGGGGGTGGATGCGCAAAGCATGCGCCTGGCGTTCGTCGGCTTCCTGCTGGCCCTGGCCGCCTACAACTTCGCGCGAATGTTCATGGCCAAGACCCAGGCCAGTACCGAACTGCGCCAGCCCTGGCCCTGGCTGGGCGCATTGGGCGGCGTGGCCGGGGCGGCAGGCGGGTTGTTCGGGGTCGGCGGCGCCGTGATCGCCACGCCGGTACTGACCAGCGTATTCGGCACCAGCCAGGTGGTGGCCCAGGGGCTGTCCCTGGCGCTGGCGGCGCCGAGCACCGCGGTGACCCTGGCCACCTATGGCCTGCACCACCACGTGAGCTGGGCCATGGGCCTGCCCCTGGCGGTGGGTGGCCTGCTCAGCATCAGCTGGGGTGTTCGGATGGCCCATGCCCTGCCGGAGCGGGTGCTGCGCTCGCTGTTCTGCGTCTTCCTGCTGCTCTGCGCGGTACTGCTGGTGGTCAAGTAAGGCTCAGATGCGGAAGCCTTCGATGATGTGCTCGGCCAGGGTGTCGGTCACCGGTGACTGCGTGTGATCGTTACGCAGCAGCATGATGTTGCACAGCGGCAGCTGCGGCATGCCTTCGGCCTCGCCGAGGATGCGCATGTCGGGGGTTACGAGGCTCTGCAGCTGGGCGGTTACTGCCAGGCCGGCGCTGACCACGCCCATGATCGCCGACAGGCTGGGGCTGGTATAGGCAACCCGGTATTCGCGGCCGATGGCGTCGAGGGCGTTGCAGGCCCAGGCGCGGCAGAAGCATTCGCCGTTGAACATGGCCAGCGGGATGGATGCCTGTTCGTGGGGGCTGAAGCCGATGGCCTCGGCCCAGACGATGCGTTCCTGTCGTACCAACTGGCCAATGTCGTCGCCCGGCTTGCGGGTGACTATGGTGAGGTCCAGGTCCTGGCGCTGCAGTAGCTGGGCGCTGGAGTCGCAGTGCACCTCCACTTGCACCAGCGGAAAGGTCTGGGCGAAGCGCGAGAGGATGCCTGGCAAGAATCGCATCACATAGTCGTCCGGCGTGCCGATGCGCACCGAACCCACCATATGCGGCTCGCGCAGGGTGCTCATCACCTCGCCATGCAGCTTGAGGATGCGCCGCGCGTAGCCCAGCAGGATCTGCCCTTCGGCGGTGAGTCTGACCTGGCGGCCGTCACGCTCGAACACCGCGCGTTGCAGCACGTCCTCTTCCAGCCGCTTCATCTGCATGCTCACGGCCGACTGGGTGCGGTTGACCACTTCCGCCGCGCGGGTGAAGCCGCCGAAGTCGGCGATGGCGACGAAGGTGCGCAGCAATTCGGTATCGATGGCAGGGTAGTTCATTCATCAAATCCTGAGATGCATTGCATAAGAAACATTCGTTGGATTGATCTTAGACCTGGTCGGAAACTGTCGCCATCCCCACTGGGAGGGCAACACGATGAAAGGTCAACACGGCTTTATCGGTACTTCGCATCAGGCTCGATTCGACGCAATGCCTCATCAGGAAAGCTGGTTTGCCGCCGCATGGCACAGGATCAGACGCTGGGAGCAGCTTGCGTACGAGCGGGAGCAACTGGCGCGGATGAGCGATGCAATGCTCAAGGACATCGGCCTGTCCCGTGCCGATGTGATGGAGGAAAGCGAACGCCACTTCTGGGAAGACCCGATGACCAAGTGAAACTGCGATGCGGCCCGCCGACGGTGAAGCGCAGGGCGGGCCGCAACCTTGATGAATGGACTCAAAGGAAAGAAACCATGTCGAACACCCACGAACTGGCACAACTGAATATCGCCGTGATGACGGCGCCCCTGGATTCTCCGCTCATGGCCGATTTCGTCGCCAACCTGGCGCCGGTCAATGCCATGGCCGACAGCGCGCCGGGCTTCGTCTGGCGCCTGCAGGACGAGGAGGGCGATGCCACCGCCATCCGCCCCTTCGGTCCGGACGTGCTGGTCAATCTCTCGGTCTGGCGCGATGTGGCCAGCCTCAGCGACTTCGTCTACGGCTCCGCCCATGTCGAGATGCTGCGCCGGCGCAAGGAGTGGTTCGAGCGTGTTGCCGGCGTCCATCAGGTGCTCTGGTGGGTCCCGAGGGGGCACCGCCCGGATGTCCAGGAAGCGGCCCAGCGCCTGGCGCGGCTGCGGGAGGCCGGCCCGACGCCCGAGGCTTTCACCTTCCGCCAGACCTTCCTCGCCCCGGATCAGTCCGTGCCTTTTGCGCCCGTCGAGTTGCTACGCGAAAGTCAGGCAAGCTGATGCTAGTGTGAAGCGTCATTCCCCAGCCGGCACGGAGCCCATGACGCTGACCCTTTCCCTTCCCGAAGCCCGCCGCCTGGCCCTCGCCGCCCAGGGCTTCGCCCGCACGCCACGCGGCGCCATCCGCCACCGGCAACTGCTGGCGCAGCTGGAGGCGCTGGGTGTGGTTCAGATCGACTCGGTGAACGCCCTGGTGCGCTCCCACTACCTGCCAGCCTTCTCCCGCCTAGGCCACTACGACCGCGAATTACTGGATGACCTCGCCTGGGGCAAGCCCCGGCGCCGGGCGCTGTTCGAGTATTGGGGGCACGAGGCCTCGCTGCTGCCGCTGGAGCTCTATCCGCTGATGCGCTGGCGCATGCGCCGGGCGGCCGACGGCGAGGGCATCTACCAGCAGCTGGCGCGCTTCGGTTTCGAACAGCAGACGGTGATCCAGCGGGTCCTGCAGGCGGTGCGCGAGCAGGGCGCCCTGGGGGCTGGCGCGTTGAGTACGCGGGAGGAGCGGGCCGGGCCCTGGTGGGACTGGAGCGCGGAAAAGCACGCGCTGGAGTGGCTGTTCGCCGCGGGTGAGGTGACGGTGGTCGGGCGTCGGGGGTTCGAGCGCCTGTATGACCTGCCGGAGCGGGTGATCCCGGTCGACCTCCTGAACCAGTCGGAACTGTCCGAAGCCGACGCCCAGCGCCAGTTGCTGCTGCGTGCCGCCCTGGCCCTGGGCGTCGCCACCGAGCGCGACCTGCGCGACTACTTCCGGCTGGACACGGCGGACAGCCAGGCACGGTTGGCCGAACTGGTGGAAGAGGGCGCGCTGGAGCCGGTGCGGGTCGACGGCTGGAAACAGCTCGCCTACTGCCTCGGGACGCCCAGGGTGCCGCGCAGGATCAAGGCCAGCGCCTTGCTGTCGCCCTTCGATTCGCTGATCTGGGAGCGGTCACGCACCGAGCGGCTGTTCGACTTCCGCTACCGCCTGGAGATCTACACGCCCCAGCACAAACGCCAGTACGGCTACTACGTGTTGCCCTTCCTGCATGATGAGCGCCTGGCCGCGCGCGTCGACCTGCGCGCCGAGCGCGCCCAGGACCGTCTGGCCGTGCATGCCCTGCACGAGGAAGAGCACGGCCTCGGCGAGGCCGGAATGCAGGCGCTGGCGGAGAACCTGCAGAGCATGGCGGCCTGGCTGGGTCTGGGCGAGGTGGCGGTGACCTGCCGCCGGCCGGGGACGGTGCGCTTGCAGGCGTGCCTTGGCTGAGGCCTGGTATCGGCGTGTAGGAGCGACACGCCATCAGCGAAGGGTCTGCTTCAGCGTCTCCGCAATCAGCCGTGTAGGGTGGATAGCGCTTTTCTATCCACCAGCGAGGCGGGGCAGGACACCGATGGTGTAAATCCCAAAAGGGATTTACCCCCCCCTACGCACTGGAATGGGCGTGTAGGAGCGAATTCATTCGCGAAAGGACGGCGAAGCCGTCCCCGGGACGTTCCAGGCAGGTCTTCGACCTGCATCGCGATTGAAATCGCTCTTACAAGAGCGACACGCCATCAGCGAAGGGTCTGCTTCAGCGTCTCCGCAATCAGCCGTGTAGGGTGGATAGCGCTTTTCTATCCACCAGCGAGGCGGGGCAAGACACCGATGGTGTAAATCCCAAAAGGGATTTACCCCCCCCTACGCACTGGAATGGGCGTGTAGGAGCGAATTCATTCGCGAAAAGGACGGCGAAGCCGTCCCCGGGACGTTTCGGGCAGGTCGTCGACCTGCCTCGCGATTGAAGTCGCTCCTACAAGAGCGGCACGACCGTCAGCGACGAATCTGCTTCAGCGTCTCCGCGATCAGGAAGGCCAGTTCCAGGGACTGATCGGCGTTCAGGCGTGGGTCGCAGTGGGTGTGGTAACGGTCGGAGAGGGCGTCTTCGGTGATGGGGCGGGCGCCGCCGATGCATTCGGTGACGTTCTGCCCGGTCATCTCGATATGGATGCCACCGGCATAGCTGCCTTCGGCGCGATGCACCTCGAAGAACTGCTTCACCTCGCTGAGGATGCTGGCGAAGTCGCGGGTCTTGTAGCCGCTGGAGGCCTTGATGGTATTGCCGTGCATGGGGTCGGAGCTCCACAGCACCTTGCGGCCTTCACCCTGCACCGCACGGACCAGGCGCGGCATGTGCTCGCCCACTTTCTCGGCGCCCATGCGCACGATCAGGTTGAGGCGGCCGGGGTCGTTGTCCGGGTTGAGGATGTCGATCAGGCGGAGCAACTCGTCGGTGTCCATGCTCGGCCCCACCTTGACACCGATGGGGTTGCCGACGCCGCGCAGGAACTCCACATGGGCGCCGTCGAGCTGGCGGGTGCGGTCACCGATCCAGAGCATGTGCGCCGAGCAGTCGTACCAGCCGCCGGTGAGGCTGTCGCGGCGCACGAAGGCTTCCTCGTAGTTCAGCAGCAATGCCTCGTGGGCGGTGAAGAAGCTCGCTTCGCGCAATTGCGGCGCGCTGTCCAGGCCGCAGGCACGCATGAAGGCCAGGGCTTCATCGATGCGGCCGGCCAACTGGCTGTATTTTTCGGTCAGTGCGGAGTTGGCGATGAAGTCGAGGTTCCACTGATGCACCTGATGCACGTCGGCGAAGCCGCCCTGGGCGAAGGCGCGCAGCAGGTTGAGGGTGGCGGTGGCCTGGTGATAGGCCTGCAGCAGGCGGTCCGGGTCCGGCACGCGGCTGGTGGCATCGAAGCCGATGCCATTGACGATGTCGCCACGGTAGGCGGGGAGGGTGACATCGCCCTGGGTCTCGTTGCCGGAGGAGCGCGGCTTGGCGAACTGGCCGGCCATGCGCCCCACCTTCACCACCGGGCAGCCGGCGGCGAAGGTCATGACGATGGCCATCTGCAGCAGCACCTTGAAGGTGTCGCGGATCTTCGCAGCGGAGAATTCGGCGAAGCTTTCCGCGCAATCACCGCCCTGGAGCAGGAAGGCGCGGCCCTCGGTGACCTCGGCGAATTGACGGCGCAGCTCGCGGGCCTCGCCGGCGAACACCAGGGGCGGGTAGCTCGCCAGGGTCTGCTCGACATGCGCCAGCTTGGCGGCGTCCGGGTACTCGGGCTGCTGCTGGATGGGTTTGTCCCTCCAGCTTTCGGGGCTCCATTCTTGGCTGCTCATCAGGGTCTCGATACGGCTGCTTGCGGTAGATGAGCCATGGTAACCGAAAGGCCCGCAGGCGGCGCCTATGACGGCATGTGTGCGGTTTTCGGTTGCGCCGCTGTTATCCTTGTGCGGCCCACGCCAGGTGGGCGCGTGGTTCGGATAATGCCGGGAATACCGGCTCCGGCTTCAATGGCAATAGGCGCCGGTGTGGCGTCGGGCGGGTGCGAACGGTCTGCACCGCCTTGATGGAGTGATGAGCTGATGTCCGAAGAGCGCCTGCTCGCGGAAGTGCACGACGATTTCGGGGTGATCCGTGTCTACGAGGTCGGCCCTTATCGCATTCTCGAGTTCGGTGATGCGGTGGAGCAGAGCTGCGTCTTCACCAGCGATCCGGCTTGGCTGGAATACGACTACACCCGCGCCATGCTGATGGGGGCGCTATGTCACGAGGCGCCGGAAAACGCCCTGTTCCTTGGCCTGGGTGCCGGTACCTTGACCCAGGCCTGCCTCAAGTTCCTGCCACTGGAGGACGTCGAGGTGATCGAGCTGCGCCCCGACGTGCCACGCCTGGCCATGGAATACCTGGGCCTGACCGACGACCCGCGCCTGTTCGTGCGCATCGGCGATGCCTTGGAACTGCTCGACAGCACCGAGCCGGCCGACCTGATCTTCGTCGATCTTTACACCGACCAGGGGCCGGGTGTCGGCCACCTGGCCTGGAATTTCCTCGGCGCCTGCCAGAAGCGCCTCAGCCCCGGTGGCTGGCTGGTGATCAACCAGTGGGCGACGGATGATGGCAAGCCCCTGGGCGCGGCCTTGCTGCGCGGGCTCTTCCACCGCCATTACTGGGAGTGCCCGGTGAAAGAGGGCAACGTGGTGATCTTCGTGCCGGCCGGCCTCGACCAGGAGTTGGACCGCGAGGCGCTCCGGTCAAGGGCCGAAGCCCTGGCGCCGAGCCTCGGCTATTCGCTGCAGTCGCTGCTGGATGTGCTGCGGCCGGCGAGTTAGACGGTGCCTGGATGGGAAGTACAAACTTTGTGGGGGCGAATTCATTCGCCAATCAGACCGCAGGTCTGCCCTTCAAGGCAGCAGGGGGCAGCTGCGCTGCCCTTGGCGAATGAATTCGCCCCTACAGGTTCCTGAAACTCCGCGCGGAAACGGCTATTTCCCTTTGAAATGCCCATCCCGCCTTTCCAGCATCGCCCGCAGGCCTTCTTTCGCGTCCTCGGAGGCGAGCAGGCGCTGGGTGGTGGCCAGGAGGCTGGCCGCCGCGGCCTTTTCCCCTTCGTCCAGGGTCTGGCGCGCCGAGGCCAGCACCGCCCTGACCCCGAGTGGAGCCTGGGCAGCTACCCGTTCCGCCAGCCAGATGGCCCGCGGCAGCAAGTCTTCGGGGGCTGTCACTTCCTGGACCAGCCCGAGGCGATAGGCCTCGTGGGCGTCGAACTCATCGCCGGTGAGCAGCCAGCGCATCGCATTGCCCCAGCCGGCCACCTGGTGCATGCGCAGGGTGGCGCCGCCGAACGGGAAGATGCCGCGTTGCACTTCCAGCTGTGCGAAGCGGCTATTGCTGGCGCAGAGGTTGATGTCCGCCGCGAGCATCAACTCGATACCGATGGTGTAGCAATAGCCGTGCACCGCGACCAGCAGCGGCTTGGTCGGGCGCGGGCCGCCAAAGGTGCCCCAGGGATCGATTGCGCCGCCCGGTAGCTTCCAGCCCTTGCTGAAGGTGTCGCCGACACTGGCCAGGTCCAGCCCGGCGGTGAAGTGCTCGCCATGGGCGAAGACCAGGGCGCAGCGGGCGTTGTCATCCCGCTCGTACTCGCCCAGGGCCAGCACCAGGTCGTCCAGCATGGACTGGTCGAAGGCGTTGCGCTTGGGGGTACGGTCGAGGCCGATGAGCATGATGTGGCCGCGTTTTTCACGGCTGACGCGGCCGGCGGAACTGGGGGACATAGCGGCTTTCCTTCATCGGAATCGCAGGAGGGCAGGTGGGATATAGACCCGCGCGGGAGGCTTGTCCATTGCGGGGCCGCCGTCCAGCGGAGAGGGTGCCGGGGTGTTGAAAAAGCTGCACGTGTGGAAGAAATTTCCTGTATGATGCGCGCCGGCCAATTGACGGCTCCGTTCAAGTACTGCGTTTTTCCCGAGGCACTTTGCCTTCGGCGGCAAGTCCGCGCTGCGGACTCCCTTGACGTTTCATCCATTCCCATAAAAGCGTTCACGCAAATTCTCTACCAGGCTGCCAGGGTTGACCCACAAGGTCCTTCACGGCATGTGCAGCCATGGAAAAAGGGTCTTTGCGGATGCACACGAGGCAGACCCATGACCCAGGAACTCGGCACTTTCGCCGCGCTCGGCATTCATCCCAACGTACTCGCCGCGATCACCGCGGTTGGCTATGAAGAGCCGTCCCCCATCCAGGCCCAGTCGATTCCGGTGATCCTCGCCGGCCACGACATGATCGGCCAGGCCCAGACCGGTACCGGCAAGACCGCAGCCTTCGCGCTGCCGATCCTGTCGCGCATCGATCCGGCCAAACGAGAGCCGCAGGCGCTGATCCTGGCACCGACCCGCGAGCTCGCACTGCAAGTCGCCACCGCTTTTGAAACCTACGCCAAGCAGATGCCCGGCCTGAACGTGGTCGCCGTCTACGGCGGCGCCCCCATGGGCCCGCAACTCAAGGCCCTGCGCCAGGGCGCCCAGGTGATCGTGGCCACCCCCGGCCGCCTCTGCGACCACCTGCGCCGTGACGAGAAGCTGCTCGCCACCGTGCAGCAACTGGTGCTGGACGAAGCGGACGAGATGCTCAAGCTCGGCTTCATGGAAGACCTGGAAGTGATCTTCGAGGCCCTCCCGGAAAGCCGCCAGAGCGTGCTGTTCTCCGCCACCCTGCCGCCGTCGATCCGTTCGATCGCCGAGCGTCACCTGAAGAGCCCGCAACACGTCAAGATCGCCGCCAAGACCCAGACCGTGGCACGCATCGAGCAGGCCCACCTGATGGTCCACGCCGACCAGAAGACGCCGGCCGTGCTGCGCCTGCTGGAAGTCGAGGAGTTCGACGCGCTGATCGCCTTCGTGCGCACCAAGCAGGCCACCCTGGACCTGGCCAGTGCCCTGGAAGCCAAGGGCTACAAGGCCGCCGCGCTGAACGGCGACATTGCCCAGAACCAGCGTGAGCGCGTGATCGAGTCGCTGAAGGACGGCCGCCTGGACATCGTGGTCGCCACCGACGTTGCCGCCCGTGGTATCGACGTACCGCGCATCACCCATGTGTTCAACGTGGACATGCCCTACGACCCGGAATCCTACGTGCACCGTATCGGTCGTACCGGCCGTGCCGGCCGTGATGGCCGCGCCCTGCTGCTGGTGACCCCGCGTGAGCGCCGCATGCTGCAGGTGATCGAGCGCGTGACCGGGCAGAAGGTCGCCGAGGTGCGTCTGCCCAACGCCCAGCAAGTGCTGGACGCGCGCATCAAGAAGCTCACCGCCAGCATCGCCCCGCTGGTGGCCGGTGCTGAAGCCAGCCACGGCGAGCTGCTGGACCGCCTGATCGCCGATATCGGCTGCAGCCCGCGTGCCCTGGCTTCCGCCCTGCTGCAGAAGGCCACCAATGGCCAGGCGCTGAACCTGGCTGATGTCGAGCGCGAGCAGCCGCTGGTGCCGAGCTTCCAGCCCCGCGAGCGTCGCGAGCGCGACAGCAGCGAGCGCGGCGAATACCGCGAACGCCGTGCGCCCATGCCGCTGGGTGAGGGTCGCGTGCGTTGCCGCACCGCCCTGGGGACTCGCGACGGCATCGCCGCGAAGAACCTGCTGGGTGCCATCCTCAACGAGGGCGGTATTGCCCGCGAGGCCATCGGTCGCATCCAGATCCGCGAAACCTTCAGCCTGATCGAGCTGCCGGAAGAGGGCCTCGACCGCCTGCTGGGCAAGCTGAAGGACACCCGCGTGGCCGGCAAGCAACTGAAGCTGCGCCGCTACCGCGAAGACTGAAGCACGCCGCTGTAAACGAAAAAGCCCCGCAATCGCGGGGCTTTTTTGTGTCTGGCTGTTGGGCTACCTGTAGGGGCGAATTCATTCGCCAAGCAGGCCGCAGGTCTGCCCGGCAAGGCCCAAGGGGGCTGCTGCGCAGCCCTTGGCGAATGAATTCGCCCCCACAGAAGAGCGAAACCTCGCGGCTTCAATCGAAGCGGTAGATATCCATCCCCAGCGCCCCCAGGGTGAAGCCGCTGTGCACCAGGCCGAAACGGCCGCCGGCGCCACGGGCGAAGTAGAGCGGCAGCAGGTGCTCGTCCCGGGGATGGTTGCGGATCGCGTGAGGGGCCAGGTGCCGGTAGTCATGCAGGGCGGCCTCGTCGTCGGTCTCCAGGCGCTCCACGATCCAGTCGCGGAATTCCTGTGCCCAGGGTGTCACCACGTCCGGGCCGGCACGCCAGTCCAGTTCGCCCAGGTTGTGGGTGATGCTGCCGGAGCCGATCAGCAGGATGCCGCGTTGGCGCAGGCCGGCCAGGGCCCGGCCGACGCGGGTCTGGAAGGCCGGGCCGAGCCGGCTGGGGAGTGATAGCTGGACTACCGGGATATCGGCTTGAGGGTACATCAGCGACAGCGGCACCCAGGTGCCGTGGTCGAACGGGCGCTCCGGGTCGACGCCTGCGGGAAGGCCGGCCTCGGTCAGCAGACCGGCGATTTCTTCGGCCAGTTCAGGCGCGCCGGGAGCCGGGTATTGCACGGCGTAGAGCGGCGGCGGGAAGCCGTAGAAGTCGTGCCAGGTTTCCGGCCGGGCGCCGCCGCTGAGCAGCAAGCGATCGCTTTCCCAGTGGGCGGAGACCACCAGGATGGCCCGGGGGCGCGGCAGTGCATCGGCCAGGGCCTTGAGTGCGGGGCCGCTGGCACCTGGCTCCAGGGCGAGCATGGGGGAGCCGTGGGAGATGTACAGGCTGGGTAGCATTTCGGAATTCCTCCGGTAGGATTCCGGCATCATCCGGGCTGGATATATCGATTTCCAGCATAAATATTTGAGTATTTTGATCGAAAAGATGGAGGAATCATGGACGAGCAATTCTGGCAGGCGCGTTGGGCAGAGAACCAGATCGGTTTCCATCAGCGGGAGGCCAATCCCTATCTGGCGCGCTACTGGCCGCAGCTGGGATTGCCCCGGGGCTGCCAGGTACTGGTGCCGCTTTGCGGCAAGTCTCTGGACATGGTCTGGCTGGCGGGGCAGGGGCACCGCGTGCTTGGTGTGGAGCTGGCCGAGCGTGCCGTGGAGGACTTTTTCGCCGAGCAGGGGCTGACGCCGGAGCTTACGCAGCAGGGCGCCTTGCGCCGTTACAGCGTGGGCGAGATCGAGATTCTCCAGGGAGATTTCTTTTCCCTGGATGCCGCCGATGTCGCCGGTTGCCATGCCCTCTACGACCGGGCGGCGATCATCGCCCTGCCGCCCGCCATGCGTGACGACTACGTGCGCCATCTGGAAAGCATTCTGCCGGCCCGTTGCGAAGGGCTGATGGTGACGCTGGATTACGAGCAGGCCCGCCTCGAAGGCCCGCCGTTCTCGGTGCCCGAGACCGAAGTGCGCCGGCGCTTGGAGGCGGGCTGGGAGGTGGAGATGCTGGAGCGCAACGACGTGCTGGAGAAGAACTGGAAGTTCGCCTCCCGTGGCCTGGACAGCCTGCATGAACCGGTGTTTCGCCTGCACCGTCGGGACTCCATTCGCGAATGAATTCGCTCCCACAGGGCAGCGCCGTGTCAGCCGTGTAGGGTGGATCACGCTTCATCGATCCACCATTTCGTGCCCGACCGCAATACACCGATGGCGGAAATCCCCAAAGGGATTTCCGCCCTACACACAGACAAAAAAAGGGCGGCCAGTTGGCCGCCCAAGTCAGTGTGATTCGTTTCAGCCGCGGCGGCGCAGGGCCTCGATGCGGTCTTCCAGCGGCGGGTGGCTCATCAGCAGGCCGGCGAGGCCGTGCTTCAGGCCGCCGTTGATGCCGAAGGCGGTCAGGCTGTCGGGCATCTGCACCGGTACGCCCTGTTCGGCGCGAAGACGCTGCAGAGCGCCGATCATCGCGTTGGTGCCGGCCAGGCTGGCGCCGGCTTCATCGGCGCGGTATTCGCGGCGGCGCGAGAACCACATGACGATGATGCTGGCGAGGATGCCCAGGACCAGTTCGGCGAAGATGGTCGCGACGAAGTAGCCGATGCCCGGACCTTCTTCGTTCTTCAGGATCACCTTGTCGACGAAGTTGCCGAAGATGCGCGCGAAGAACATCACGAAGGTGTTCACCACGCCCTGGATCAGCGACAGGGTCACCATGTCGCCGTTGGCCACGTGGCCGATTTCGTGAGCCAGCACGGCTTTCACTTCATCGGGGGAGAAACGCTCCAGCAGACCCTGGCTCACGGCCACCAGTGCGTCGTTCTTGTTCCAGCCGGTGGCGAAGGCGTTGGCCTCATAGGCCGGGAAGATGCCCACCTCGGGCATCTTGATGCCGGCGTCGCGGGACAGTTGCTCGACGGTCTGCAGCAGCCACTGCTCGTGGCGGGTGCGCGGCTGGGTGATGATTTCGGTGCCGGTGCTCATCTTCGCCATCCACTTGGAGATGAACAGCGAGATCAGCGAGCCGGCGAAGCCGAACACGGCGCAGTAGACCAGCAGGCTGCCGTAGTTCTGGCCGGTGAAACGGTCCACGCCCAGCAGCTTCAGGGTGATGCTGGCTATCACCAGGACTGCAAGGTTTGTGGCCAGGAACAACAGGATGCGCATCATGATTGGAACAGTCTCCTCACGGCGGAAAGCGTTTTGGTATGCGGGGTATATAAGGGGCGCCCCGGGCGTATTCAACCGGGGACTATTTCAAACTATGTCGTTTGCGGAGTTGTTGCTGTTTTCGAAGATTAGCCGAGTCAGGCGCACGAGGCGTTCGCTGTCGGCGCTGCGCAGGGTCTCGCGCAGTTGCTGTGCAAGGCTGGCGCGGACCCGCAGGACGCTGGGCGGCAGGGTCTGTGCATCGGCCGGCGCGCCGTGCAGGGCACGGGAAAGCCGGAGGAAACCCTTCTCGGTGAGGACTGCCTGGTCCAGGGCTTCGAAGCGAATACTGCTGTCGAAGCGCAGGTAACCCTCATCGGCCAGCCAGAGCAGGGCGCCCAGGCAGCTTTCGTGGCGCTTGCTGGGCAGGCCGAACTCGTCGGGTTCGGACGGGCCGATCAGGTCTTCCACATAGAGGGCGATGCGCCGCGGAAAGGCCTGGTACAGCTGCAGCAGGCCGGTGGCGCAGTCCTTGTAGAAGTCGTCTACGTGCAGGTCCATGAACCGTTACTGGCGGTACGACTTGAGGAAGTTGCCGATGCGGCCGATGGCCTGTTCCAGGTCGTCGACGCGGGGCAGGGTGACCACACGGAAGTGGTCCGGCCAGGGCCAGTTGAACGCGGTGCCCTGGACGATCAGCAGCTTCTCGGAGAGCAGCAGGTCGAGCACGAACTTCTCGTCGTTGTGGATCGGGCAGACCTTGGGGTCGATCTTCGGGAAGGCGTAGAGCGCGCCCATGGGCTTGACGCAGCTGACCCCGGGGATGTCGTTGAGCAGCTCCCAGGCGCGGTTGCGCTGTTCCAGCAGGCGGCCATTGGGCAGCACCAGGTCGTTGATGCTCTGGTAGCCGCCAAGGGCGGTCTGGATGGCGTGCTGGCTGGGCACGTTGGCGCACAGGCGCATGTTGGCCAGGATATCGATGCCTTCGATGTAGCTCTGGGCCTTCTGTTTGGGTCCGGAGATGGCCACCCAGCCGGAACGGAAGCCGGCCACGCGGTAGGACTTGGACAGGCCGTTGAAGGTCAGGCAGAGCACGTCCGGCGCCAGGGAGGCGGTGGAGATGTGCACGGCGCCGTCGTAGAGGATCTTGTCGTAGATCTCGTCGGAGAAGACCACCAGGTTGTGCTGGCGTGCCAGTTCCACCATGCCTTCCAGGACTTCCTTGGAATACACGGCGCCCGTGGGGTTGTTCGGGTTGATGATCACCATGGCCTTGGTGTTCGGGGTGATCTTGGCCTTGATGTCTTCCAGGTCCGGCCACCAGTTGGCCTGTTCGTCGCACAGATAGTGCACCGGCTTGCCGCCGGCCAGGCTTACCGAGGCGGTCCAGAGCGGGTAGTCCGGGGCCGGGATCAGCACTTCGTCGCCATTGTTCAGCAACGCCTGCATGCACATCACGATCAGCTCGGACACGCCGTTGCCGAGATAGATGTCCTCGATGCCGATGCCTTCCACCTGCTTCTGCTGGTAGTACTGCATGACCGCCTTGCGGGCGCTGAACAGGCCCTTGGAGTCACTGTAGCCCTGGGCGGTAGGCAGGTTGCGGATCACGTCCTGGAGGATTTCCTCCGGGGCTTCGAAACCGAACGGCGCCGGGTTGCCGATGTTCAGCTTGAGGATGCGATGGCCTTCCTCTTCCAGGCGTTTGGCGTGCTTGAGCACCGGCCCACGGATGTCGTAGCAGACGTTGGCGAGCTTGTTCGATTTGCTGACCTGCATGATGCGTTACTGTCCCGAGATGAAAAGGTCGCGCGGGCGACGGGGATCGATGCGCCTTGGCAGCCTGTAACGCCGCTGCCAGACTGGCGTCTGATGAATCGCGCATGATACGTGCGGCCCGATGGCCCGAAAAGGTCGGGAACGGGCTTTTTTAATACTGCCGAGGACCGTCATGGACAAGCTTGAGAAACCCCTGGATAGCTGGCGCGAGGAGCTTTCCGACGCCCAGTTCCACGTCTGCCGCCTGGGCGGCACCGAGCGTGCCTTCACCGGTGAGTACTACGCCACCAAGACCCCGGGTATCTACCATTGCGCCTGCTGCGGCGAGGCGCTGTTCGATTCCGATGCCAAATACGACTCCGGCAGCGGCTGGCCGAGCTACTTCCAGCCGGTGGGCAAGGACGTGATCCGCGAGTTGGAGGATTTCAGCCATGGCATGCACCGCATCGAGGTGCGCTGCGCCCGCTGCGACGCGCACCTGGGCCATGTCTTCCCCGACGGCCCGCGGCCCACTGGCCTGCGCTACTGCATCAACTCGGTGTCGCTGAAGCTCGAACCGCGCTGATCCGGGGCTTTGTACCAGGGCTCGCCGCAAGGCGGGCCTTCTTTTGGAGGAAATGAATTGCACGCAATTTAATTGAGAGCTATTTTTTACTTCCCACCTTTCAGCGCAGGCCAAGGCCATGAGCGACAAGCTTCTCGATATCCCCGTCACCACCATCAAAGGCGAGCAGAAGACCCTCGCGGACTTCGGCGGCAAGGCCCTGCTGGTGGTCAACACCGCCAGCCAGTGCGGTTTCACGCCGCAGTACAAGGGGCTGGAAGATCTCTGGCAGCAGTACCGGGACAAGGGCCTGGTGGTACTGGGTTTCCCCTGCAACCAGTTCGGCAAGCAGGAACCGGGCGACGAAAGCGCCATCAGCGAGTTCTGCGAGCTCAACTTCGGCGTCAGTTTCCCGCTGTTCAAGAAGATCGAGGTGAACGGCACCAACGCCCACCCGCTCTACGTGCAATTGAAGAAGCGCGCGCCGGGCCTGCTGGGCAGCCAGGGCATCAAGTGGAATTTCACCAAGTTCCTCATCAGCCAGGACGGCCAGCGGATCCAGCGCTTCGCGCCGACCACCAAACCGGAAGAAATCAGCGCCGAGATCGAAGCCCTGCTGAAATGAACACGCCGTCGATCGAACCCGAGCTGCTGCTGGACAACCAGCTCTGCTTCAAGCTGTATGCCGCGTCCCGCGCGGTGATCCGTGGCTATCGCCCGCTGCTGGAGCCACTTGGCCTGACCTACCCGCAATACCTGGTCATGCTGGTGCTCTGGGAGTGGCACGGGCGGCCGCCGGAGCAGCCCACGGTGAAAGCCCTGGGCGAACGCCTGTTGCTGGATTCCGGCACCCTCACGCCGCTGCTCAAGCGCCTGGAGCAACTCGGCCTGGTGCGGCGCCAGCGCGCCACCCATGACGAACGCGAGGTGCACCTGGCGTTGACAGAGCCGGGCGCCGCCTTGCGGGACAAAGTGATGCCCCTGCGCAACGAGCTGATCTGCGCCAGCGGCCTGGACCTCAACGAGATGGCCGAGCTGCGCGAGCGCCTTGGCGAACTGCTGGGTCAGCTCATGGGGTTGCCTGAGTAGCGGGCAGCCAGGTGTCGAGCATGGCCACCAGCTCTTCGCGGCGGAAGGGCTTGGCCAGGTAGTCGTCCATGCCGGCGGCGCGGCAGCGTTCGCGCTCGTCCGGCAGGGCGTTGGCGGTCAGGGCGATGATCGGCAGCCCCGGCCAGCGCCCGCTCTGGCGGATACGACGGGTGGCTTCATAGCCATCCATCACCGGCATGTTGCAGTCCATCAGCACCAGGTCCACGGGCGCTCGCTCCAGATGACTGAGTGCTTCGGCGCCGTGACCGGCCAGCAGCACCTCGCAGCCCAGCTTGGCCAGCATGCCCTTGGCCACCAACTGGTTCACCGCGTTGTCTTCGACCAGCAGCACCCGGGCATTGCGGTGCAACGGCTCGGCCGCGGCCGACTTGGCGGCGGGTGCTTCGTCCGGGAGTTTCATCAGTACCCGCTGCAGGGCCTGGTAGAGTGCCGCCCGCGACAGGGGGCGGGCCAGCTGGTGCAGGGGTGTCAGGGTCGCCGCCCTGGGTGGCGGCAGGAAGCTGCCGTAGCCGGTCACCAGCAGGATCGGCATCTGGGCGGAGCGACGCAGGTTTTCAAGGCAGTCCGGGTCGTCGCTGACCAGCAGATCGGCATGGAGACCAGCAAGCTCGGCATTCTTGTCGCGCCGCTCGAATTCGAGTCCCCATAGCGGCAGCCAGGTGGCGAGCAGTTCGGCCAGGCCGCTCTTGGCCCCGCACAGCGCGATGACCTTGCCCTTGAGTGGCGGGCGTGGTTCGGCCGGACTGTGCTCCACCAGCGGCAATTCCGCGCTGAACAGGCTGCCCAGCCCTTCCTGGGACTTGACCTCCAGCTGGCCCTGCATGGCTTCGCACAGATGGCGGGTCAGCGCCAGGCCGAGGCCGGTGCCGCCGAACTGCCGGGTGATCCCCGCGCTGCCCTGGGAGAATGGCTGGAACAGCTTGGGCAGGGCTTCGGCGGAAATCCCGATGCCGGTATCGCGTACCGAGATCAGCACGCCCCCGGGGCTCGGCGTGGCGCGCAGGTCGACGCGGCCGAAACGGGTGAACTTGAGCGCATTGGATAGCAGGTTACTGATCACCTGGCGCACCCGGGTCGGGTCGCCGATCACCAGCGATGGCAATTGCGGGTCGATCAGGCAGGTCAGTTCCACGCCGGGGGCGGTGTTCTGCGACAGCAGGTTGGCGGTGTCTTCCAGCAGGGTGCCGAGGTCGAAGGGAATCTGCTCCAGCTCCAACTGGCCGGCTTCGAACTTGGACAGGTCGAGGATGTCGTTGAGCAGCTCCACCAGCACGCTGCCGGAGTCGTGGGCGATCTGCAGCTGGCGGCGCTGTTCGTTGTTCAGCGGCCCGTCCATGGCCAGGTCGAGCATGCCCAGGAGGCCATTGAGCGGAGTGCGGATCTCGTGGCTCATGTTGGCGAGGAAGGCGGCCCGGGCCTTGGCCATTTCCAGGGCGGTGCTGCGTGCCACTTCCAGTTCCTGGTTATAGCGGCTGAGGCGGCTGTTGGCGGCCTTCAGCTCGGCGGTGCGTGCCGAAACGATGTTTTCCAGTTCCGCCAGGTACTGGTTGAGGCGCTGGTCCGCTTCGCGCCGTTGCTGCATCTCGGTGGACAGGCTGGCCAGCTGGCGGTTGATCACTTCCACCAGCACGCCGATCTCATCCTGCTCATGGCCGACGGGGCAGGGTAGCTTGGCGTCCGGTGCGGCGCGCGGGTCGCGCTCGCTGAGGTGGCGGATCAGCGCCACCAGGGGCTTGGTCAACATGCTGTAGAAGAGCACCAGGAGAATCAGCGACAGCAGCAGGCTGCGCACGAATCCGCTGAGCAGCGTCAGCATGGCGCGGCGCAGGAAGTGGCTGCCGAAGGCGAAGGTGTCCACTTCCAGGCGCAGCACGCCGAGGGTCTCGTTGGGTGCGTGGATGATGTAGAGCGGGTCTTCGAATTCGCGGCGTTCGCCGAACATATAGTCGCTGAAAATGCGGAAATCGCTCTCGGTGCGCGGGCGGCTGACGCTGGCCAGTATCGCGCCGTTGTTGTCGATGATCTCGGCGCGGATCACCGCCGGCGAACGCAGGAGCCCCAGTACCAGTTCCTGGGCGAGTTCGGCGTCGATGTTGTAGGCGATACGCGCGGCGGGGCTGTGGGCGATCTCGAGGAGGGCCTGAATCTCTCGGTCGATGGAGGCGTTCTCGTTGAAATAGTCGCTGGCCACCTGGATGACGCTGAGAACGGTCCCGAGGATGAACGCCACCAGGACCGTAAGGCTGGCCTGCTTGAACGACAGCCGTTGTGTCAGCGGAATATCCATGGGACTTGGGATTTGGCCTTGTTCCGAGGGCTTGCCAAGCATAGCCTATCCGGTCTGCCGGCAGCGCCTGGTGACTGCGGCTGAGCCAAGGAGTAGAACGTGGATTCCCGTCTGTATGAAATTCTCGAGCGCGCCGATGCGCTCATGGCCCGTCTCGATCCCCTGTTGCCGGCGATCCGCCCGGTAATCGACTGGCAGCAGAGCCTCGCTGCGCGCTGGCACCGCGATGGCCGCAGCGGCTATCTGCAGCCCCTGGATGTGAGCCTGGACCTGTCCCTGGCCGATCTGATCGGGGTCGACACCCAGCGCGAGCAGCTCGCGCGTAACACCCGCCAGTTCGTCGATGGCCTCCCTGCCAACCATGCGCTGCTGTGGGGCGCCCGCGGCACCGGCAAGTCGTCCCTGGTGCGGGCCCTGCTGGCCGAGCACGCTGGCGCCGGGCTGCGCCTGATCGAGATCGAGCGCGACCACCTGGCCGACCTCCCGCGTGTGGTCGAGCAACTGGCCGGCCTGCAGCAGCGTTTCGTGCTGTTCTGTGACGACCTGTCGTTCGAGGCGGGCGAGGGCGACTACCGGGTGCTGAAAAGCGTGCTGGATGGCTCCCTGGAGCGCGCACCGGACAACGTGCTGCTCTATGCCACCTCCAACCGCCGCCACCTGGTGCCGGAGAAGCAGAGCGACAACGAACACTGGCAGATGGTCGACGGCGAGCTGCACCCCAACGAGGCGGTGGAGGACAAGATCGCCCTGTCCGACCGCTTCGGCCTCTGGCTGTCCTTCTATCCCTTCACCCAGGATCACTTCCTCGCTGTGGTGCGCCACTGGATCGGCGTACTGGCCGAGCCCACCGCGCTGGACTGGGAGTGGACCGAGGAGCTGGAAATACTGGCGATCCGCTGGGCCCTCGGGCGCGGCAATCGCAACGGCCGTTGTGCCTATCAATTTGCCCGCCACTGGGTCGGGCTCGCGTTACTGGAGTCTTCCAAATGATCGATCTGCAACAGGCCGGCGCCGGCCTTTCCGGCTACGCGCTGCTAGCTGCGCAATTGGAGTCGCTGCTGGCCGATGAGCGTGATTTCATCGCCAACAGCTCGCAATTTTCCGCCTTTCTCTTCAATGAGCTGCCGGACCTGAACTGGGCCGGCTTCTACCTGAACCGCAACGAGGAGTTGGTGCTTGGCCCCTTCCAGGGCAAGGTGGCTTGCGTGCGCATTCCCTTCAGCAAGGGTGTTTGCGGGGCGGCGGCTCGTACCCGGGAAACCCAGCGAGTGGAAGACGTGCATGCCTTCCCCGGCCACATCGCCTGTGACAGTGCTTCCAACAGCGAGTTGGTGGTGCCCCTGGTCAAGGACGGCCGCCTGATCGGCGTGCTCGACCTGGACAGCCCGGAGCTGGCGCGTTTCACGGAAGAGGACCAGACCGGCATCGAGCAATTGGCGGCGATCTTTCTGCGCCTGACCGATTGCTGATTCCGCCGCAATGAAAAAGCCCGGACTGGTCCGGGCTTTTGCTTTGCAGGGGCGTTGTATTTGTAGGTGTGCCCTTCGCAGGGTGGACCACGCTTCACCGGTCCACCAGCGGAGTCAGGCCTGGCGAAGGAAGGTGGATAGAAGAGCGCTATCCACCCTGCAGACGATGCTTCAGGCCCGACCCGCCAGCTTGGCAAGGATTTTCTGCTCCCCCGGCAGCACGGCTTGTACCGATTCCCGTGCGCTGATGCGGTCGTAATGGGTGGCCAGGCTTGGCCAGCGCTCCGGGTCGAGGCGCTCCCGGCCATGCTCCATGTTGATCATCTGCGTGGCGAAGGCGAGATCGGCCATGGTCAGCTGCTCGCCAACGAAATACTCCGCGGTGCCCAGGGTTTTCTCCAGGTAATCGAAGTGGGGCGGCAGCTTGTCCACCAGGGCTGCCTGCACCGTGGCTTCGTCGCAACTCTGGCCCATGGACGGCTTCAGGGTGCGATTGCGGAACACCCCGAAAGTCGCCAGCGGTGCGACTTCGTAGTCGCAATACTTCTCCAGCCAGCGTACCCGTGCGCGTTCCTCGGCGTTGCGGCCATAGAGCGGCGCGCGCTCCGGGTGCTTTTCTTCCAGGTACTGGCAGATGACGCTGGAGTCAGCGAGGGTCAGGTCGCCGTCGCGCAGCGCGGGGATTCGGCCCAGGGGGCTCAGTTCACGGTACCAGGCCGGTTGGCTGAAAGGTGAGACTATCTCCAGCTGGTAATCCAGGCCCTTCTCATGGAGATAGAGGCGTACCTTGCGCACGAAGGGAGAGAGTGGGGCGCCATACAGGATCAGGCTCATCGGGTGGTCCTCGTCCGAGCGGATCAGTCGTAGATGTTCTTCTTCTTCCAGATGTCGTCGTCATCCAATGACTTCAGACCCTCGGTGAGCTCGCTGGGTTCGTTCGCGGTGGGCTGCGCGTTTTCCAGTACCAGGGCGTTGGCCCGGGCGAGCTGGGCCTTGAGCTGTTGCAGCGGGGCCTGGTAGCGCGCCGGATCGGGTTGCTTCTGCAGGTATTGCACGCCGCGCTCGAAGGCCAGGCGGGCCTGACGCGGCTGGTTTTCCTGGACGGCCTGCAGGCCAAGGTTGGTGAAGAACTCGACGTGCAGCTGCACGAGCATGTCGCGGATATCCCTGGCCCAGTTCTTGCCCTCGGCAGCGGGAAGCAGTCCGTCCTGGACGGCTCGCGTGACCTGGCCGTGGAGGGTCTCCAGCTGGAAGCGGATTTCCTTGGCCTTGGCTTCGGTCTGGATCTTCTGTGGCGGGTTGCTCACCGGGATGGATTCGCCCTGGCCGGCCAGCGAGCGGAGCTGGTCCAGGCGCACCTTGAGGCCGTTGTCGTGCTTCTCTATTTGTTGCAGTCGTTCGCCCAACTGCAATTGCAGGCGGGTCAACAGCAGCTTGAGGGCGGGGGAAACCATCTGGCCGGGCAGGGTCTCGGAGAGGTCGGCGCAGCGGCGAATGCGGTCGCCGAGGTCGGCCTTCAGGCGCGCCTTCTCCAGCTTGCTGTTCTCCACCACATGATTGATGTAGCCAATGACAACGAGGATGACGATACCGACAACGATCAACAGGGTGATCACAAGTGGCGACATCTGAAGGGCTCCGATGTTCATGTCAGGTGCGGGCGAGTGTAGAGGCTCGCCCCGGAGCCTTCATAGAGGTGGATCAAATTTTGATCGGAAGTCTTTGATTTTAAAAAGTTTTCGATAGAGGGTTGACGGGTGTTCAAAGCCTCCATAGAATGCGCGCCACTTCGACGCAATGCCGGTGGCAGAGCGATGAAGCCGGAAGCAAGCGTCAAAGCTGTTGTAAGTTCCGGGCCGCGTCCCCTTCGTCTAGTGGCCTAGGACACCGCCCTTTCACGGCGGTAACAGGGGTTCGAGTCCCCTAGGGGACGCCACTTTCGAAGTTTTATGCGGGAATAGCTCAGTTGGTAGAGCACGACCTTGCCAAGGTCGGGGTCGCGAGTTCGAGTCTCGTTTCCCGCTCCAGATTCAAAGGCAGGGCCCAAGGGTTCTGTCTCCCGAGCCCGAAAAGGGTGAGGGGCGCGCTCTGAAGAGCGCAGCTGTAAAAGTTGCATGCGGGAATAGCTCAGTTGGTAGAGCACGACCTTGCCAAGGTCGGGGTCGCGAGTTCGAGTCTCGTTTCCCGCTCCAATTTCAGTCCCCTTCGTCTAGTGGCCTAGGACACCGCCCTTTCACGGCGGTAACAGGGGTTCGAGTCCCCTAGGGGACGCCAGTTTCAAAGTTGCATGCGGGAATAGCTCAGTTGGTAGAGCACGACCTTGCCAAGGTCGGGGTCGCGAGTTCGAGTCTCGTTTCCCGCTCCAAATATCGATCTACAGAGTTCCGCGGAGTTCTGTAAGACACTGAAAGAAGGGCCGCAAGGCCCTTTTTTCGTTCCAGCCAAAAGCCATGAATTTCCAGCAACAGCTGGAGGTTTTGAGGCCAGAGTCGAGACCGAAAACAGGTTTGGCGTCGATTCGCATTGTTTCCAGGGATGAGCGGGGGCATGTCCTGCATAGAGCCCATGCTGAAGCTTGGGAGCTATGAAATGAGCCTCTCCGATCTGTCTATCCGACAAGCTAAAGCATCAGAAAAAACCTACAGCCTTCCCGACGCAGATGGCTATTGCCTTGTCGTCTCTCCCACGGGCGGAAAATCCTGGCATCTCCCAATCGATCCCCTGACCCTACAGCCACTCCAGAATCTCTTTCTTGTCCAACTCCTCCTTGAACAATTCGATCATTCGTTGGCAAACGGGGGATAGGTAACCTTGCGCTCGCGTGACGATGCCGACGCGTCGATCGAGTTCGAGCTCTCCCGGTTTCATGTCGATCGCCGCCAATCCTGTCGCCAGGAAGCCACGCCCATAGCGTGCAAGCGTCAGCAGCCGTGTCCCTTCAATCAATTGATAGAGCGTCTCGCTACTGAAGTCCGCTTCGGCCCGCCACAATGGCGGAGGCAAGCCGCGTTGACGGCAGTTTTCCTCGAGCATCTGCCGAACGCCCATGTTCCCGGCGGGCAGCAACCACTCTTCCCCCTGCAGTTCCGCGAGGGTTATCCGCTTTCGTGTGGCCAGTGGATGACTCGGGTCCACGGCAACGACCAGGCGATCCTCATAGAGGAGTTGCGTGCTGAACTCCGAGCTGGTTGCCGATAGGGGAACAAACGCCATGTCGATGTCTCCGGCATCAAGAGCTTCCATCAGCTCCTTGGCCAAGCGCCAGTGCAGACGGAGCTTGGCGGCGGGCCGTTCGCGCATCAGGCGGCGGCTGGCTGCGACCACCAGCGCATCGGGGAATGTCGGGGAGTAGCCGAGCCGCACGATTCCCTGCTCACCCTTGCTGATGCAACGCATTTCGGCGAGCGCGTCCTCGAAGTCGCGGTAGAGGTGCTTTGCCCGTTCGAGAAACAGCTCGCCGACCTCGGTGGCCCGCACGCCCTGCGGGAGACGCTCGAAGAGTTGAATTTCCAACTGCTGTTCGACCCGGCGTAGCGCCTTGGTCAGTGCCGGTTGGCTGATCCCCAGGGATTCTGCGGCCTTGCCGATCGTGCCGTGCTTCTGGATGCAGACCATGTATTCGAAGTCGCGAGTGTCCATGGCATTCCAGATGGTTATGGGTTTCGCCTGTTTGGTTCTTTGTGTTTATGCCTGAATCTCTCACAGACTGGCGCCGCACCACAACAGTTGTGACTTGCCCAGGAATTGATCGTGGCAAGCTCCCGAACTGCCCGGACCACACCGTCGGACACAATAACAATGAACAACCAGTCAACTTTGATCACCGCACCATTCAAACGTGTTGCTTCTGCCTGTCTGCTGCTCACCGGATTGGGTTTGCAGTCTGCGTTCGCTGAAGGAGGATTGGACGTGATGCAGGGGTTCCCGCCGCCGGCCGAGCAGCGAGTGACCAAGGCCAATGCCTTTCAATCCCCTTATCTGCGCTGGGCCACGAGCCATGCGCGAGAGTTGTCGCCCACCCGTAACGTCGCCCGGGCCGAATCGCCCCTGGTGTTGAAGAATGGCGAGCCGCAGTCGCTGGGTGATCTGGCCTTTTCCGTTGGCGAGCAGACGCTGACGCTCTCCCGATATCTGGAGGAAACCGCCACCGATGGCTTCCTCGTCCTGCACAAGGGGAGGATCGTCTACGAGCGCTATCTCGACCGTTTCACTGAGCGTCAGCCGCATATCTGGGCGTCGATGACCAAATCGGTCACGGGCCTGCTTGCAGCGCAGCTTATCGCCGAGGGCAAACTGGACCCCAATGCGCGGCTTTCCAGTTATGTCCCCGAGCTGGTCGATACCCCCTTCGGCGATGCCACTGTCCAGCAGAACCTGGATATGGCCGTTGCCGTCAGCTATCCCGGCAACGTGCCGCCGGACATCGGGCTGTTTGCTGCGACGGGCATTGTTCCTCGCAAGCCCGGTATGCCTGCCACCATCTACGACTTCCTCAAGGTGGCGGGTAACGATGCGGCACAGGCGGGCAAACCACTTTTCTTCTACCAGAACGGCTCACCTGAAGCGGTCGCCTGGGCCATCAGCCGCGTCACCGGGCAGAGCTGGAGCAGGCTGGTGTCGGAGCGGATCTGGTCGCAGTTCGCGGTGGATGATGCCGACATGCTGGTGGATGAGCAGGGCATCGAGATGGCCAGTGGTGGGTTGAGCAGCAGTTTGCGCGATGCCGGACGCTTTGCCGAAGCGGTACGCCTCGCACTCGGCGAGGACTCCCGGAAAGACCCGTTCGCGCGAGCGGTGCAGCTGAGCTTCGCACCTCACGACAATCGGGACCTGATTGCTGCGGGCAGCAAATCCGGAGAGCGGACCGGCTACTCCTACCACAATTACTGGTACCAGAAGAACGATGGCGACGGCTCGCTGGAGGCGGCCGGTCGTTTCGGCCAGAAGATCTACATCAATCCGGCCCGCGAACTGGTGATCGTCAAGCTGGCCTCCGCCATGGACCTGGCACCTCGCGCCACGCAGCCTGGAGCCAGTCAGGCCCGAGGGTCCAGGGCGATTGATTCGCAGAAGGCGTTCAACAATCTGGTCACCGCGGTGCTCCGCGTCATTCCCAATTAACCCCAGGGCGGGGACTGGCAGTTCGTCCCTGCATTCGATCCGGCCAACTTCCCCTGAACCTCGCGCCATCGCCGGCGTGGGTCGGGTTCGCTCGTGCCGGTTTCAGGCCAATCGAAAACCTCACAGAACAACTAATAAGAGGTAGCGTCATGATTCACCAACAGTCCCGCCGTCACCGACTGGTACGGGCCTCGCGGCTCCTTTCTCCGCTGGCCCTGGCAATCTCGATGGGCACCGAGGCCGCCGAGATCCAATGGGGCGAGGTGAGTGGCCGTGTCAACGGCAGCCTCAGCATCGGTGCGATCTGGAATGCTGAAAAGCCTGACAGTGACAGCATCTTCCAGGGGAACGCCGACAGTATCGGTTTTGGCGCGCCCGGCCAGTTCAATCCCAGCGGCGGGCGTACCGGCGACGACGGCCGCCTCAATTTCCGCAAACGCAACCTGGTGTCGTCGCCGATTACCCTGCTAGGCGAGATGGAACTGAACTGGCGCAACTACGGCGCATTCATCCGTGGCAAGGCCTGGTACGACTACACCCTGAGCAATCGCGAGGTGGATTTCGGCCATTCGTCCAATGGCTACCAGCCGAACAGCAAACTGGATGACAGCCACTTCGACGAGCTGGCCAAGTTCCAGGGCGCGGCCCTGCTTGACGCCTATGTGTTCGGTGATTTCACCCTCGGGGACCACCCACTGCATGCCCGCGCCGGTAACCAGGTGGTCAACTGGGGCGAGGGCCTGTTCTTCCAGAACGGCATCAACGCGGCAAACCCCATCGACGTGGCGGCGCTGCGCCGACCCGGTTCGCAGCTCAAGGAAGCGCTGCTGCCGGTGCCCATGCTTTACGGCAACCTCGGCCTGACAGACGCCTTGAGCCTGGAGGCCTTCTACCAGCTGGAGTGGCGGCGGACCGTGCTGGAGGGCTGCGGCACCTACTTCGCGACCAACGACTTCATCCCCCAGGGCTGCTTCGGCGTTCCGCGTGGCGGTGCCAACGACCCGGCCAGCTTCGGCAACGATCAGATCATCCGCCGTGCAGGGGACAACGAACCGTCCGACGCCGGGCAGTTCGGTCTGGCCATGCGCTATTTCGCCGACCAGATCGGCACCGAGTTCGGTGCCTATGCGCTGAACATCCACTCGCGCACGCCGTACTCCAGCATCCTCACCGACCTGCGCCCGGGCGTGGGGGCCGGCTGGCTGGCGGGCAAGCAGGACACCAACGGACGCTATTTCGCCGACTTCCCCGAGGACATCCGGATCTTCGGCCTGAGCTTCTCCACCAACCTCTGGGGCACCTCGATATTCGGCGAATACAGCTATCGTCCGAATCAACCGGTGCAGTTGGCCACTGGTGACCTCATTCCTGCATTCGCCGGCAACCCCGGGGCGACGGCAGCGATGATCGGCCAGGACATTACCCTCGGGCGGGACGCCATCAACGCCTTGCCGGGCTCGGTCTACAACGGCTATGACCGCCGCGAGATCTCGCAACTGTCGCTCGGCTTCATCAAGTCCATCTCCCAGGTGTTGGGCGCGGACAGCCTGGGCCTGACCGGCGAGGTGGGCATGAAGTACGTGCACGACCTGCCGGGGCTGGACAAGCGCCGCTACACCAAGGGCGACCTGTACGGTTCCGACCTGGCTGACGGCAGTGCCGCCGGCTGCCTCGTTGGCGCCGCGGCGCAGTACCGGAAGTACGCCTGTTCCCGGGACGGCTATGCCACGACGTTCTCCTGGGCATACCGCTTGCGCGCGCAGCTCAATTACCCGGCACTGTTCGCCGGGATCAACGTCTCGCCCTTCGTCGCCTTCGGCCAGGACGTCCAGGGCTGGTCCTACGACGGCAACTTCGTCGAAGACCGATTGCTGGGTTCGGTTGGCGTCAAGGCCGACTACCTGCAGAACTACTCCGCCGAACTCTCCTGGTCGGGCACGGGCAATACACCGTTCGGTGCCACTGACCGCGACTTCATCGCCCTCAGCCTGCGTATGGGCTTCTGACTCCCAAGGTAACTGCCATGAACAAGCATCTGTTCTCCGCCGCCATGCTCGGCGGCTTGCTCAGCTTTGCCAGCGAAATTGCCCTGGCCAGATTGAGCGCCGAAGAAATCGCCCGCCTGGGCCAGGACCTGACCCCCACTGGCGCTGAGAAAAGCGGCAATGCCAGTGGCAGCATTCCTGCCTGGCGCGGCGGCCTTGCTACACCACCGGCCGGCTTCGACGCCAGCAAGGGCTATCTCGACCCCTTCGCGGGCGAGAAGCCACTCTTCACTGTCTCCAAGGCGAACATGGCGCAGTACCGCGACCAGCTCAGCCCGGGTTACCGGGCCCTGCTGGAGCGGTACCCGACCTACCACTTGAACGTCTATCCCAGCCACCGCACGGCAGCCTTGCCCGCGACCGAATACACGCAGATCGCCCGCGAGGCCGCCCAGGTGGACTTGGCCAACGACGGCAACGGCCTGGTGAATTATGAGAAGACCAGCGTGCCGTTCCCGATCCCGAAGTCGGGGATCGAGGCGATCTACAACCACCTCGTGCGCTACCGCGCCGGCGGCTACCTGTACTACCCCACCGAGATGGTGGTCCAGGCCAATGGCAGCTTTACGCCGGTACGCAGGGAAGTGAAGGCCGTGATGGCCTCGGCGATGGGCAATCCGGAGCCGAACCGGCTGTTCTACTACCTGGGCAAGGTCACCTCTCCGGAAAGTGTCGCCGGCGGCCAGACGCTGATTCACGAGCCGCTGGATCAGACCCGCGAGAGTCGCCTGGCATGGGTCTACAACCCCGGCCAGCGTCGAGTGCTGCGCGCCCCGGAGGTCTCTTACGACTCCCCGGTAAGTACCTCCGACGGCCTGCGCACCAACGACATGATCGACCTGTTCAGTGGCGCACCGGACAAGTACGACTGGAAGCTGGTCGGCAAGCGCGAAATGCTGGTGCCCTACAACACCTACAAGCTGGCCGACCGTTCGCTGAAGTACGGCGACATCGTTCAAGCCAACCACCTGAACCAGGACCTGGTCCGCTACGAGCCGCACCGCGTCTGGGTGGTCGAAGCCACGCTCAAGCCCGGCGAGCGGCATATCTACGCCAAGCGTGTGTTCTACCTCGACGAGGACAGCTGGGGCATCCTCGCCGCCGACCTCTACGACGGCCGCGGCGAACTGTGGCGTGTCCAGGAGGCCCACAGCCTGCAGCGCTACGACGTGCTCTCGGCTATCCATGTCAGCGAGGTCGCCTATGACCTGCAGGCGCGACGCTATGTGGTCTACGGCCTGGAGAACGAAGAGAAGCTCACCCGCTTCGGCATCCGCGCCACGCTCAAGGACTTCAGCCCTGCGGCTCTGCGCCGCTCGGGCCGTTGAGGCCGCGCGCAGGGAGAAACCATGAAGACGACTATCCGTCCGGGGTTTTGCCGTGTAATCGGCCTGGGCGCCAGTGTGCTGGCTGCATCCGCATTCGGCGCCCCTCTGGCCGACCGCCTGGAGCGGCCGGCGCCGCTGTCGGTCAGTGCCGGGCATCGCCTGTTGACCGATGTACAGCGAGTAGGGGAGCGGCTGGTTGCGGTCGGTGAAAGCGGCCACATCCTGCTACGCGAGCCTGATGGGCGCTTGCAGCAGAGCAACGTGCCGGTCGACCTGCTGCTCACCGCCGTGCACTTCGTCGACGAAGCGCACGGCTGGGCGGTCGGCCATGACGGCGTGGTGCTGCACAGCGAGGATGGCGGCAGGACCTGGAGCCAGCAACTCGATGGCCGCACCATCAGCCAGCTGATGGTCACCTGGGCCGAGGGGGAAGTTGCCCGGCTCGAGGCCGCCATTGCCGTCGCGCCGGGCGACACGTCGCTGGAAAGCGCCCTGGACAACGCCAATTTCGCCCTGGACGACGCCAGGGCCGGCGCCGAGGCAGGTTCCTCGCGTCCGCTGCTGGATGTCTGGTTCCGCGATACGCAGGAAGGTTGGGTGGTGGGTGCCTACGGCATGATCGTGCACACCCGCGATGGCGGACAGACCTGGGCCTTCCTGCCCGGTCTGGAAAACCCTGACCGATTGCACCTCAACACCGTTCTGGGACTGGCCGATGGCAGTCTGCTGGTGGGCGGAGAGGGTGGTCGCCTGTATCGATCACGCGATGCAGGCCCACATTGGCAGTCGTCCCAGCCCAGCGGCCCTGCCTCCCTGTACAAGCTGATGCAACTTCGCGACGGCCGTGTACTGGCTCATGGCTTCGGCGGCACGCTGCTGTCCAGCCAGGACCGGGGCGACAGTTGGCAGCAAGTGACCTTGCCGGTTCGCGCCGGGCTTTATGGGGGAGTGGAGCTGGACGACGGCAGCCTGCTGCTGGCTGGCCAGGGCGGCGTGCTGCTGGCCAGCCGCGACGGCCAGCACTTCAAACCCTGGTCACCTGCGAACAAGGCGGCGCTGCTCGGCGTCGCGATGATCGACCCCACTCGATTGGCACTGGTCGGTGGCAGGGGACTGCACGTCTTGCCGATGTCCGAAGTCCGGGAGCAGTTGCAATGAATGCTGCGATGCCACACGAAACGCTCAAGGTCGGCAGCCGGTTGAAACGCATGGTCGGCTACACCGAACGCACCCTGTTCCACCACCGTCCGGCGGTGCTGGCCTTCTTCACGCTCGTCTTCCTGCTGCTCGGCTGGAAGGCCCTGGAGCTGCGGCCCGACGCCAGCTTCACGCGGATGATTCCCTCCAGCCACCCCTACATCCAGAACTACCTGAAGTTCGAGGACGTGCTGAGGCCGCAGAGCAATGTGCTGCGGGTACTGGTGGAGAACCCCGAGGGCGAGATCTTCACCCGCTCGTTCATGGAAACGCTGCGCGAAGTCAACGACAAGGTCTTCTATATCCCCGGGGTCGACCGCGGCAATCTCAAGTCCCTGTGGACGCCCAACGCAGTCTGGAGCGAGGTGACCACCGAGGGCCTGCGCGCCGGGCGGATCATCCCGGATGGCTACGACGGCAGCCCGGAGGCGCTGGCCCAGGTCAGGCAGAACATCCTGCGCGCCAACATGCTCGGCAGCTTCGTGGGCAACGATTTCCACTCGGCGATCATCCGCGTGCCGCTGCTGGAGAAGAACCCGGAAACCGGCCAACCGCTGGACTATGGTCAGTTCGCCAAGGTGCTGGAAAAGGAGGTGCGCGAACACTTCGCCGGCCAAGGCGTGCGCATCCGGGTGATAGGTTTCGCCCAGATCATTGGCGACCTGCTCGCCGCCGCTGGCGACATCGCATTCTTCTTCGCCCTTACTGTCGCCCTGATCAGTCTGTTGCTGCTGGCCTATTGCCGCTGCTGGCGCAGCACCGCGGTGACGGCGCTGACCTGCCTGCTCACCGTGATCGGTCAGCTCGGTTTGCTCAGCCTGCTGGGCTTTGGGCTGGATCCATACTCGATCCTGGTGCCTTTCCTGATCTTCGCCATCGGCATCAGCCATGCGGTGCAGAACATCAACCTGATGATGAGCGAGATGGGCAGCGGGGCGACGCCGCTGGAGGCGTCCCGACGCACCTTCCGCGCGCTGTTCATTCCAGGCTCGACGGCGCTGCTGGCCGATGCCGTCGGCTTCATCACCCTGCTGGTGATCGATATTGGGGTGATCCAGCAGCTGGCCATTACCGCCAGCATCGGCGTGTTCGTCGCCATCTTCACCAAGATGTTCCTGCTGCCGGTCCTGATGTCCTACGTCGGAGTCAGTCCACGCGGGCTGCGCCAGCAGCGCAGACGCGCCGATTCTTCCTGGCCGGTGTTCCGCCGGCTGAGCCGCGTGGTCGAGCCGCGCATCGCCGTGCCGCTGGTGCTGGGTGGCTTGCTGTTGCTCGGGTTCGGCTACCACGCACGGCAGGACCTGAAGATCGGTGACCTCGATGCGGGGGCTCCGGAGTTTCGGCCTGAGGCTCGTTACAACCAGGACAACGCCTACCTGCTGGATCACTACAGCACCAGTACCGATGTCTTCGTGGTGATGTTCAAGACACCCGCCGAACAATGTGCGCGTTTCGCCGCCGCGGACCTGGCCAACCAGCTGGAACGCGAACTGCTGGAAGTGGAAGGGGTGGAGTCCGTTCAGTCGCTATACGGCTCCATGCGTTTCGGCATCCTGGCGCGAAACGAGGGTAACCCCAAGTGGGCGGAGTTCTCCCGCGACCCCTATGTGATGAACAACGCCCGCGCCGGGGCTTCTTCGGAACTGGTGGATGCCAACTGCAGCGTGGCGCCCATCAGCGTCTATCTGGCCGACCACAAGGCCGAAACCCTGGCCCGCGTGACCGGTGCTGCAGAGGCCTTCGCCCGACAGCGAGGTGGCGGCGACTTCGAGGTACTCCTGGCGGCCGGCAATGCCGGCATCGAAGCGGCGACCAACCAGGTCATCCAGCGTTCGGAAAAACTGATGCTGGTGCTGGTGTTCGCGATCATCTCGCTGGTGGTGTTCTGGGAGTTCAGATCGGTCAAGGTCACCTTCGCGCTGATGGCGCCGCTGTACCTGTCCACCGTGCTCTGTGAGGCAGTGATGGCGCAGATGGGGCTGGGGGTGAAGGTCGCCACCTTGCCGGTGATCGCCCTCGGCGTCGGTATCGGTGTCGACTACGGCATCTACCTCTACAGCCGCATGGAGGCATTCCTGCACCAGGGGCTGCAGTTCAACGCGGCCTTCTTCGAGGCGCTGAAGACCACCGGCACCTCGGTGGCGTTCACCGGCATCACCCTGGCGCTCGGCGTCGCCACCTGGTCGCTCTCGGCGCTGAAGTTCCAGGCCGACATGGGCCTGCTGCTGGTCCTGCTGTTCGTCTGGAACATGGTCGGCGCGCTGGTCCTGCTGCCGGCCATCGCCTCCCTGCTTACCCCGCAACGATCCAACGAAAGGAAACACCCATGAGAGTCTCTGCATCGAGGAGCGGCCGCTTCATGGCGCTGCTCACCGCCATTGCACTGCCTGTCTGCGCCCAACCGGGTAACGCACCCCAGGCAACGACGGACGACACCTTCCTGGCCAAGCCACAAGCAGAACGGCCGAACCAGGAGCCGGCCATCGTCCGCCCCGCGCAGGAGAAGGTTGCAGCCGAACGCCTGAGCGAGTTGAGGCGGCAGTTCGGCCACGCGCCGAACATCGTCGTCGTGCTGATGGACGATGTGGGCTGGGGGGACCTCGGCGTCTATGGTGGCGGCGATGCGGTCGGTGCGGCCACACCTAACCTGGACCAGATCGCCCATGCCGGCCTGCAATTGTCCAATACCTACTCGCAACCGTCCTGCACCCCCACACGGGCCACGATCATGACCGGCCAGCTTCCGGTACGTACCGGCCTGCTGCGCCCGATGCTTCCCGGCGAGGGGGCGAATGGCCGTGGGCTCGATGCGAAAGCGACCCTGCCGCAAAAGCTCAGGGAGGCCGGTTACGTCACCCGTGCGGTCGGCAAGTGGCATTTGGGTACGTTCAAGGAAGCGCAGCCGCAGAATGTCGGCTTCGACCACTACTACGGCATCCTCACCTCGTCCGACGACTACACGGCCTGGCGCGAGCCCTGGCGCAACCCCGACCTGGTCACCGATCCTGTGCGCAATGCCTGGGCCGCAAAAGGCGAGACCATGGCCATTGTCGAGGGCAGCAGCGGCGAAGAAGCGAAACCGGTCTTCCCGATCGATAACGACTCGATCCGCTTTGTCGACGAGAAGCTGACCGAGCACGCGGTGCGTTTCATCGAAGGCAGCAAGGACAGCAAGCAGCCGTTTTTCCTGTACTTCGCCACGCGCGGGGCTCACAACGACAACTATCCGCACCCGGATTTCGCCGGCAAGTCTCTGGCCAAGTACCCGTACAAGGACGTGATGGTCGAACTGGATCACCGCATCGGCGAGATCCGTGACGCGCTGGAGCGCAGCGGCCAGTTGGAGAACACGCTGATCTTCATCACCAGCGACAACGGTCCCTTTGCAGAAGCTTTCCCCGACACCGGGCACACACCGTTCCGCGGCGCCAAAGGCACCAGCTACGAGGGCGGGGTACGCGTCCCCGGAATCGCCTACTGGAAAGGCACGATCAAGGAGGGCCGGGTGTCCGCCGGGCTGTTCGATCTGACCGACCTCTATGCCACTGCACTCACGCTTGCAGGTGCCAGCGACAAGCTGCCCGGCGACCGCTTCATCGACAGCATCGACCAGTCATCCTTCCTGCTGGCCGACAGTGGCGCCTCGCGCCGACGCACCCAGTACTACTGGGCAGGGAACGCCTTCATGGGCCTGCGTATCGCCGAGTTCAAGGTTCTGATCCGTGACCAGAACTATCAGCATGACGATACCTGGCCGCGCAACAGCCCGTTCCAGGCCACGGTGCAGAGTTCGATGTATGGCGGCAAGCTGTTCAACCTTCTGATCGACCCCAAGGAAGAGCACGCGATGGCCCCGCTGAAACAGCCGCACATCCCGGTCTTGTTGCAAGCCGCCAAACAGCATGCAGCCACCTTCAAAGCCTTCGCTCCACCGGTGCCGATCCAGCTGCAATAGCGACGTTGGGGGTGCACGGTTGGCTTGATGGCGGCAGGTGGAAATAGCCGCTAGGCAATTCCACCTGCCCGTCCTCCAGCTATCGGCTGGACCAAACCTGACGCTTCGACGCGTCCGGGAAACTACCAGGCGCTGTCGATTGGAGCACCGCTGCGCTCAGGGAATCGATGTATCAGTAACGGGGCAGTTGCGGCTCGCGGCGCGTGAGAATCCCTTCCGTGCGTGCCTTGAGTGCTTCATCGAGCAGTTCCGGCTGGGGCAGCAGCCAGTAGCGTCCTTCGTTGATGCCGGCGAAGACGCGCTGGGCGAACTCGTCGGGAGACAAGCCGTTCTCCTGCAACATGCCGCGCAGCTGGTCCACGAAGCCGCGGACCGCCGGTTGCTCGGGGGCATCGCCGAAGGGGTCGTCGAAGATGCCGCTCTGCACCGGGCCAGGCGCCAGCAGCGAGACGCCAATCGGCGCATCGAGCATGCGCAGCTCGCCATGCAGCGATTCGGTCAGCGCCACCACGGCGAATTTGGTCGCCGAGTACGGGGACATCAGCGGGCTTGGCAGGAATCCGCCAATCGAGGCCGTGTTCACGATATGGGAGCGGCTGCCTTGCTTCAGTAGTCGAGGCACGAAGCTGCGGATACCGTTCAGCACGCCCTGGACGTTCACGGCGAAGCTGTGTTCGAAACGCTTTTGCGAGATTTCCCAGGTGAAGCCGGTCGCCATGACCCCCGCATTGTTGAACAGCAGGTCGACGCCGCCGAATCGCTCCCAGGCGCGCGCGGCCAGCTGGTCGACGGCTGTCCCGTCGGTGACGTCGGTGGGTACGGCGAGTACCTCGGTGTCGAGGGAGGCGCCAAGCGCCTCGAGCCGTTCCCTGTCGATATCGGCAAGCACCAGGCGCATGCCCAGTTCGGCTGCCCTGCGCGCGAGCCCGGCGCCGATGCCGCTGGCTGCGCCGGTGATGACGGCTGTAGCGCCCTTTCGGCAGATGTGTTCGCTCATGACCAGATTCCTCCGTGGTGTGCAAGGTGGAGCGAAGGCGGTGGGCTTCATGAAACCCACGGATTCACGCCTGGCCCTATCCGCGCAACGGTCGGGGGGGCCATAGCGAACCCGCCCACGAGGCTATGCGGGCGTTGGTGCGGTGTCATGGTCCGAAGCGACTAGTTGCCTTTACTCGCGCTCCGTTCGCTTCGGCATCGAATCGGCCGCTCGCTTGTCGGCGTTGGCTGCGGTCCGTTGGCGAACAAGGCGCAGCTGATGGCTGCAGCCGGGCAACCTTTTGGGGTAACCTCCCGCATCCGAACTGACCAAACCTGGTAAATGCGTAAGATGGGTTTTGAACAACTTGCTGAATTGAGGGATCGTCTTCGCGCTCAGGCTGAGCAATCTCGTCCGGCGAAACCGGAGTCGAAGCCCAAGCCGAAGGCCAAGCGGGCCGCAGCGCCGAAACAGCGCCGCGAGCCGGTTTCCCCCGAAGTGGAAATCATCTGGCGCCTGCAAAGCCTCTTTCCCCTGGCCTTCCCGCGGAACCCCGCGCCCAAGGTTCCGCTCAAGCAGGGCATTTTCGAAGACGCGCAGCAGCACCTGGAAGCTCTGGGTACGACGGCGGAGCAACTGAAGCAGGCCATTGGCGCCTGGTGCCAGGGCAGTCGTTACTGGGCCTGCCTGGTGGAGAATGCCGCACGTGTCGACCTGCAGGGCCAGGCCGTCGGCGAGGTGACGGCAGCCCAGGCACTGCATGCGCGCAAGCTGGCCTCGCGCCGCGCGCGGGAGCAGGCGCAGGAGCGCAAGGCCAAGCGCCCGCGGCCTGACGCCCCGGCCGCAGGCGCTGCCGAGGCAGAAGCCACGCCGACAGCGGACTCGAACTGAAGTCGGCTCCCGAGGCGGCCCGGTCGGGCCGCTTCACCTTTCTCAGGCCAGATTCCGCTGGCGGGCCGGCGCAGCCTCGATGGCGCGCTCGGCCATTTCCTTCAGCTGACGCATGGACTCTGCCGATTCGCGGTCGATCTGGCGGCGCATCACCAGCAGGTTGGCCAGGCGCATGGCCCAGCCGGAGAAGCCGTACTCGAGGGTCCGGACGAAGCGAGTGCCGGTCGCCGTTTTCTCGCATTCGTAGGTCAGCAGCAGCTCTAGCCCGTGGGTGCCCCGCGCGGTGGCGCGCCAGCGCGAGCCGGGGCTGTATTCGGTCACGTCCCAGCTGAGGTGGCCCGCGCGGCCGCCTGCGTGGATGTCTTCCTCGAAGTGGCTGCCGGCGGGCAGCGGGCCGACATGCCCGTCAACGCGCAGGGAGGAGGGGTGCCATTCAGGCCAGCGGGTGGCGGTGCTGGCGTAGGCCAGGACCTGTTCCGGGCTGTGGGCGATTTCCACTTCGTGCTGCATGCGGGTCATGGGACTCTCCTGTTCCAACGGTTCCCAGTGCAGGCTGCCCTTGAGCCAGTCCATCAGCGGGAAGACCAGGTTGAAGTTGTGGCGCTGCATCAGGTCGCGGCGATGGTGCAGTTCGTGGAGTCGGCGCATGTGGCGTATCCACGGTAGACGCGAGATCGGGTGGCTGGCGGGCAGGTGCTCGCAGGCGTGGAAGACTTCGTAACTCAGGTAGCCGGCCAGCAGCGTGGCGGCGAAGAGCGCGGCGGCATTGGTATTGATGAAGGACAGCAGCCACCAGGCGGGGAACAGGGCGGCGCTGAAGAGGACGATGAGCCAGGCCGGGAAGAGGATCACCCGCCAGTCCCGGGCCGAGTCCCAGGTCATCTGACCGGCGACGAAGAAGCTGTGGTGATCCCCCGTGTGGCGTTTGTAGAACAGCGCGCCGAGGCGGGTCTTGTGGTGGCCGAGGTTTTTGTGGATGGCGTATTCGCCCCAGTTGAAGAACACCGACGCCGCCGGCACCACCAGCCACTCCCAGGGTTTCACGTTTTCCAGGCTGCCGATGAAGAAGGCAAGGCAGGCCGCGCCGTAGGCCAACACGAAGGCGCCATGCAACCAGGCGTTGTAGAGGGGATGGATGGCCGCGCGGTAGCGAGCGCGGAAGGCCTGGGTGTCGTGGATCATGGGCTGCTCCGGCAGTCTTGTTGACATAGCCTGGAGTCTAGTGGCGAATGCCTTATTTCGATAATGGATAGCGCGAATGTGCATTATTCATGATGTGAATCGGCATCGCATTCAACTGGATCCTTTGCCGGTGGCGCCGCCGCCCGTGCAGATGAATCTGGTTTGGCACCGTCAGCAGCATCGGGCTCCCGACCGGCGCTTGCCGAGAGCGATGCCTGAGTGGCATTTCCGGGCATATCGACGAACGGTTCGGCCTGCCCGAAACCCCCGGCGGCAGGGGGCTCCGCTCGGTCCGCGGAGGGTAATGTCGCGTAGGACTATTCGTTAGCTACCGAACTAATTTCACTTCGGCCAGTCCTAGTTTCAGGAATTGGTCATTGGTCTGCAGCTGTCCAGGCATCAGCTTGTGCTCCAGCCAACTGACGTTGATCAAGGAGGCTCCATCTTGCGTGCCGGCGGTGTATCCGCATCTTTCGCACGTCTGCAGGTGACATGTTCGCCGAGGTGTCCGCTGATCTTTCCCGTTTTACCCTTTTGTTGTCCGGAGTTTTGAATATGAAATCTGTTATCGCCCTTGCTTCCGCCCTGACCATCGTCCTTTCGGCCACTTCCGCCATGGCCGCAGGCGGTGGCGATCGCTCGACGCAGCGCTGGCAGGCCCGTCTGGCCAAGGTCCAGATGAAAGAGCAGCAGCAAGAGTCTGTCGCTCAGAAACAACGCGCTGAACAGGGTCGGCAGGGCTGACCCGAGGGGGCGGCTGGCAGGACCCGCTGTCCGCAAGGTTCCTCACGCCGCCCACTACCCCATGAAGAAGGCCCGCCCGGCATTGCCGGGCGGGCCTTTTTGCATTTCTCGTCTTGGGGTTTGCTGCCGTCTTCCGGCAGGGCCGGCAGCTGCTTCGCGCCGTCTCAGCCTCGGCTACGCCTCAGACGCGACCGCTCCAGCGCAGCAGCGGCCAGATGCCCAGCACGGCGGGAATGCCGAGGCCGATCCAGGCGAGGGCGTCCCAGCCGCCATCGCCCAGCAGGGCGCTGAACAGGCCCAGGGCCGAAAGCAGGCCGATGGCGATGGGGAGGGCGAAGGTGGATTGCCGCCAGTTCATGCCGTGGCCCCCTCGGCTGTGCGTTGACCGATGCCGCGACGCTGACGTGCCCACCAGAGGTACAGCCCGCTGGCCAGTACGACGATGGTGAGGATATCCAGCGCGGCCCAGAGCAGCTGCATGGGGCGGCCGCCGTAGTCGCCGAAGTGCAGTGGCTGGGACATGGCCAGGGCGTCCATGTACCAGGGGCGTTGGGCGACGGCGGTGACTTCCAGGGAGCGTGCATCGATCAGCACGGGCGTCCACAGGTGGGCGGTGAGGTGCGTGCTGCCGACCATGAACACCGTGTAATGATGCTCGCTGGAGAAGCGGGTGCCGGGGAAGGCGATGAAGGCCGCCTGCATGCCGGGTAGCTTCTTGCCGGCGATTTCGAGAACCCTGTCCACCGGCGCGCGCTCCGTCAGTGGCGGCGCGTTGCGATAGGGCTCCACCAGGGCGGCAAGGGCGTCCTGGCGCCAGGCATTGATCAGCAGGTCGGCACAGGCGCTGATGATACCGGTGACGCCCACCACCAACGCCCAGGTCAGGGTGACGATGCCGATCAGGTTGTGCAGATCCAGCCAGCGGGTGCGGGTGGCGCGCGCGTGGCGCACCTCGGCGAATTTCAGGCGGTGCATGAAGGGCGAATAGAGCACCACCCCGGAAACGATGGCGACGACGAAGAGCAGCCCCATGAAGGCCAGCAGCAGCTTGCCCGGCAGCCCGGCGAGCAGGTCCACGTGCAGGCGCAGGATGAACATCAGCACGCCGCCGTTGGCCGCCGGCATGGCCACCGGCTCGCCGCTGCGGGCGTCGAGCATGAAGGTGTGCGAGGCGTTCGGCTCGGTGCCGGCCGTGGCGGCGGTGATGGCGATCACGCCGTTGGGTTCGTCCTTCTCATAGCCCAGGTACTGCACCACCTCGCCGGGGCGATGGCGCTGGGCGGCGTCCACCAGTTGCTGCAAGCCCAGGTGCGGAGTGTCCGGCGCCATTTCGCGCAATTCGGGTGCCTCGCCCAGCAGGTGCTCCAGCTCGTGATGGAAGATCAGCGGCAGCCCGGTGAGGGCCAGCATCAGCAGGAAGAAGGTGCAGACCAGGCTGGTCCAGGTGTGGACCCGGGACCAGCGCCGGATGGAGCGGCTTTGCATAGGGAATCCCTGTTCAGCAGCCGCCCGCCGGGCGGCCCTTACTTGGCGGTGGTTCAGAACCGGTAGTTCACGCTGCCGACGACGGTGCGTTCGTCGCCGTAGTAGCACCAGTAGCCATCGCAGGTGGACAGGTACTCCTTGTTGAACACGTTCTTCGCGTCCACCGCCACGGAGAGACCGCGCAGCGAGCCGTCCATGCGGCCCAGGTCGTAGTGGACCGAGGCGTCGTAGACGGTGTAGGAACCGGTGTGGCCGAGCCAGGTGTTGGCGGTGTTGCCGTAGCTGTCGCCGACATAGCGCACGCCACCGGCGATGCCGAAGCCGTCGAGGACACCGCTGTGCCAGGTGTAGTCGGCCCAGGCGGTGGCCTGATTGCGCGGGACCTGGGCCATGCGGTTGCCCTTGTCCGGACCTTTCTGGATCTCGCTGTCGGTGTAGCTGTAGGAGGCCACCAGCTTGAGGCTCTCGGTGAGGTCGGCGGTGGCTTCGAGTTCCAGTCCGCGCACTTCCAGCTCGCCGACCTGGCGGGTCACGTTGCCCTCCGCGACGCTGACGTTGGTCTGGGTCAGGTCATAGACGGCCGCCGTCAGCATGGCGTCGGCGCCGGGCGGCTGGTACTTGATACCCACTTCGTACTGGTTGCCCTCGGTTGGTTGGAAGGACTGGATGCTGCTGACGGTGGCGCCCATGGCCGGCTGGAAGGACTCGGCGTAGGAGATGTAGGGCGTGACGCCATTGTCGAACAGGTAGCTCAGGCCCACGTTGCCGCTGAAGGCCATGTCGCGCTGGGTGGTGGTGGCACCGTTCTGGTTGAAGAACGTGGCGTCGGTGTGCAGCCAGTCCTCGCGGCCGCCGAGGGTCAGGCGCCAGTTGTCCAGGGCGATCTGGTCCTGGATGTAGAGGCCGGTCTGGCGGGTCTTCTGGTTGTAGTCCTGCAGGGTGAAGTAGGTGACGCCCGACAGGTCGGCGCCGTAGATCGGGTTGTTGACGTTGATCGGCGGTACGCCGACACCGTAGCGCCAGCGGTAGTTGGTGTTCGAGCGCTGGTGGTCGAGGCCTAGCAGCAGGGTGTGGTCCAGCGCGCCCGTGCTGAAATTGGCCTGAAAGTTGTTGTCCACGGCGAACTGGCTGATGTCCTCGTCGACGATGCCGGATTCGCGGCTGACCATGCCGTCGGCGTCGACGGTATTGACGGTGGACACGTTCACTGCCTGGAATTCCAGGTCGCTCTTGGTGTAGCGCAGGTTCTGGCGGAACTGCCAGACATCGTTGAAGCGGTGCTCGAAGGCGTAGCCCAGGGCGTAGTAGGTGCGATCGTAGAAGTCCCAGCCCGGCTCGCCCAGGTTCTTGTGGTGGGAGATCTCGCCGAAGGGCGAGTCGATCTTGGTGCCCTGTAGCGGCAGGAACTGGCCGGTGATGCCCGTGTCGTCGCGGGTGTATTGCGAGAGGAAGGTCAGCCGGGTGTCGTCACCCATGTTCCAGGTCAGGCTCGGTGCCAGGTTGTAGCGCTTGTCCGGAATGTGGTCGACGGGCGAGTTGCTGTCGCGCACGGTGCCGCTGACGCGGTAAAGGAACTGGCCTTCTTCGTCGATCCTGCCGGTACTGTCGAAATTGATCTGCTTGTGCTCGTTATTGCCGACCTGCAGTTCCACCTCGTTGGTCTGCTCGGCCTGCGGACGGCGGCTGACCATGTCCAGCAGGCCGCCGGGCGGGGTCTGGCCATAGACGGAAGACGCCGGGCCGCGCAGCACGGCGATGCGCTCCAGGTTCCAGGGCTCGATCTTCGGGTTGGCGAAGGAGCCCACCGGCAGCGGCAGGCCGTCGAGGAACTGGGTAGGTACGAAGCCGCGCACTTTCAGCCAGTCGGCGCGGGAGTCGGAGCCGTAGCCGCTGCTCATCACGCCGGCGGTGTAGCGCAGCGAGTCGTTCAGGTTGAGGGTGGGGCGCGAGTCCAGCTGCTCCCGGGTGATCACCGAGATCGAACGGGGAATCTCGTTGATGGCGGTGTCGGTCTTGGTGCCGGCGGCGGTACGGGTGGCCACCATTCCGGTGGTCGGACCCCAGGCGGTTTCATAGCTGCGGTCGCCGTCGATGGTCACGTCCGGCAGGTTCATCACGTCGTCGGCTACAGGCGCCAGGCTGTAGCTGTCGGTGCCGTTCTGCACCAGGCGCAGGTTGCTCCCCGACAGTGCCTGGGACAGTGCCTGCAATGGAGTGAGCTCACCCTTCACGGCGGGCGCGGTCCGGCCGGAGGTCAGGGCCGGATCGATGCTCAGGGCGATGCCGGCATCGGCGGCTATGCGATTGAGCGTGCTGGCCAGGGGGGCGGAAGGCAGCTCGTAGCGCTCGGCCCGGGCCTGGGTGGAGAGGCCAACGAGGGCGATCGCCAGCGCCAGGAAGGCGTGGCGGAACGGGGTGGAATCAGGGCGCAATGGAAATATCTCCTAAGTGAGAAATTGTCTCAATGCCCTGTTGCCGAAGCAGAATCGAAAAGTGATAGGGGGGACAGAGAAGATTTTTTCTGGCCGGACCGGCGGCGGTCGGATCAGGAGCTGCAGTGGAAAAGGTGAAGGGGGAAGGCGAGAAGGGGGGCGAGGCGTGGCCTCACCCCCGGGGCGACTCAGTGCTTGCTGCCGTCTTCCGGCAGGGCCAGCAGTTGCTTCTCGCGGTTCCAGTCGAAGGGCTCGCCGTTCTGCTCGGCTTCAAAGCGACGCTCGTCCAGGCGCTGGAAGAGTTCAATCTCTTCGTCGGGCATGAAGTGCAGGCAGTCGCCGCCGAAGAACCAGAGCAGGTCGCGGGGCACCAGGTGGGCGATCTGCGGGTAACGGTGGAAGACCTGGCTGATCAGGTCCTGGCCCAGGTACTGGCTGCCTTCGGGGTCGCGCGGCAGTTCGCTCATCAGCTCGTCGAAGCGCTCGACGAACAGGGCGTGGTTCTCTTCCGGTACCTGTTCGGCCTCGCCCAGGGCGACCAGGATGCCGCGCAGGTGGGCGAGCAGGGCGAGGTGGTGGTCGAGGTAGGGATTGGCCATGGTGGATTTCCTGAAGCTGGATCGGGCGCGGGAGTATAAGGCCCCCGGCGCCGGCTGTCCTGCCCGCGGGCTCAACGGGTCTTGCCGGGAGCGCGCGTCAGCTCTTCCTTGGCGAAGTCGTCGACGTCGATCACCTTGCGCCGGGCCGCTTCGGCGGCGCGCAGCTGATCCGCTTCCGTCGCGTCCAGGACGCCTGCGGCCAGTCCGGCTGCTATGGCGTCCTCGCCCGGGGCCGGGTGCAGCAAGCCTTGCTTCAGGGCCTGTTGCAGCTTGTGCCGGGCAGGCTGGCTGGCATTGGCGAGGTCGATGGCGCGCTGCAGCGCCGCCACCGGGTCGCCGCCGGACTGTGGGCGATGGCAGCCGGCGAGCAGCTCTTCAAGGGCCGGGTCGCCACGGTCGCGGCCGATCACCCCGGCCACTTCGGCGTCCAGCTTGTCCGACGGGCCGGGATGGCGCCGGCCGAGGGGGAACACCAGCACCCGCAGCAGGCCGCCCATCAGCGCGTTGGGGAAGTTGTCCAGCAGTGCGTCCAGCGCCTGCTCGGCCTTGCCCAGGCATTCCTCCAGGGCCCAGCGCAGCAGCGGTTGCAGGTGGGTGGCGTAGTCGCGGTCGTGGTAGCGCTTGAGGGCGGCGGACGCCAGGTAAAGGTAGCTGAGGGCGTCACCCAGGCGTGCCGACAGCCGCTCGCGGCGCTTCAGCTCGCCGCCGAGCAGCAGCATGCTGCAGTCGGCCAGCAGGGCGAAGGCGGCGGCCAGGCGGTCGAGGGCCCGGAAGTAGGGGCGGCAGAGGTTGTCCCCCGGCGCGTCGCCGAGGCGCCCGAGGCTCAGCCCCAGGAGCAGGCTGCTGGCGGCATTGCCCGTGGCGAAGCCGATATGCCTGAGCAGCAGCCGATCGAACTCCAGCAGCGCCCAATCCTGGTCCTCACGGTTGGCCAGCGCCATTTCCGCGAGCACGATCGGATGGCAGCGGATGGCTCCCTGGCCGAAGATCATCAGGTTGCGCGAGAGGATGTTGGCGCCCTCCACCGTGATGGGGATGGGGGCGCCCTGCCAGGCGCGGCCGAGGTAGTTGTTCGGGCCGAGGATGATCCCCTTGCCACCGTGCACGTCCATGGCGTGGCCAATGCACTCGCGACCGCGCTCGGTGAGGTGGTACTTGAGGATGGCGGAGAGCACCGACGGTTTCTCGCCCTGGTCCACGGCGCTGGCGGTGAGGAGGCGCGCGCTGTCCATCAGCCAGGCGTTGCCGGCGATGCGCGCCAGGGCCTCCTGGATGCCTTCGAAGCTGGCCAGGGGAACATTGAACTGCTCGCGCAGGCGCGCGTACTGGCCGCTCACCAGGCTGGTGAACTTGGCCGTTCCGGTGGCCGCCGCCGGGAGGGAAATGGAACGCCCCACCGAGAGGCAGTTCATCAGCATCATCCAGCCCTTGCCGAGCATGGCCTGGCCGCCGATGACGAAGTCCAGCGGCACGAACACATCCTTGCCGGAGTTGGGGCCATTCATGAAGGCCGCGCCCAGGGGCAGGTGGCGCCGGCCGATCTCGACGCCGGGGGTGTCGGTGGGCACCAGGGCCAGGCTGATGCCCAGGTCCTCCTCCTCGCCCAGCAGGTGGTCCGGGTCATAGGCCTTGAACGCCAGGCCGAGGAGGGTGGCCACCGGCCCGAGCGTGATGTAGCGCTTCTCCCAGGTCAGGCGCAGGCCGAGCACTTGCTGATCCTGCCACCGCCCCTTGCAGACGATGCCGACATCCGGCATGGCGCCGGCGTCCGAGCCGGCCAGCGGGCCGGTGAGGGCGAAGCAGGGGATGTCCTCGCCGCGGGCCAGGCGCGGCAGGTAGTGCTGGCGTTGCTGGTCGGTGCCGTAGTGCATAAGCAGCTCGGCCGGGCCGAGGGAGTTGGGCACCATCACGGTGGAGGCGAGGTCGGCGCTGCGGGTGGCCAGCTTCATCGCCACCTGGGAGTGGGCATGGGCGGAGAAGCCCTTGCCGCCATATTCCTTGGGAATGATCAGGGCGAAGAAACCGTGGCGCTTGATGTGTGCCCAGGCCTCGGGCGGCAGGTCGAGCTGCTGGCCGACCTCCCAGTCGCTGACCATGGCGCAGAGTGCTTCGGTGGGACCGTCGAGGAAGGCCTGTTCTTCCTCGGTCAGTTGCGGGCGGGGGTGGTCCAGCAGCTTGCGCCAGTCCGGGCGGCCGCTGAACAGCTCGCCGTCCCACCAGACGGTGCCGGCCTCGATGGCCTCCCGCTCGGTCTCGGACATGGGCGGCAGCGCCCGCTGGAACCAGGCGAACAGCGGCGCGCTGAGCCACTTGCGGCGCAGGTCCGGCAGCGCCAGGGGCAGGGCCACGGCGAACCAGAGCAGCCAGAACAGAAGCAGCAGCCAGCCCGGGGCGTGGCTGAGCAGGGCCATCAGCCCGAGAAAGCCGGCCACCAGGCCCAGGGCGGGGAAGGGCGCGGTGCGGCGGTGGCACAGGAAGGCGACGCCCAGGATCAGGGCGAGTAACCAGAACACGAGCATGGTCGATCCTCCTGGATGGCGGCGCGGCGGCCGTCACGAGCTTAGTCGCCATCCATGGCCATGGCGACCTGCACGCACAGGCCGGTACAGCGAGCTGAAGCACAGTTTGATGAGTAAAGTTTGCCGGGCACTTTGCCATTGCCCGGCCTGCCAGTAGCATCGTCGCATTGACCTGGGAGCGACGAATGCGAACCAAACTGGATGCCTGTCTGCACGCGGTAAACCAGGTACTGCTGGGCAAGGAGGCGCAGGTGCGCCTGGCCCTGACCTGCCTGCTGGCCCGCGGACACCTGCTGATCGAAGACCTGCCCGGTATGGGCAAGACCACCCTGGGCCATGCCCTGGCCAAAGTGCTGGGGCTGAGCTTCCAGCGCATCCAGTTCACCTCGGACCTGCTCCCCGGGGATATCCTCGGCACTTCGGTGTTCGACAAGGACAGCAGCCAGTTCGTCTTCCACCCAGGTCCCGTGTTCGCCGAACTGGTGCTGGCCGACGAGATCAACCGCGCCACCCCCAAGAGCCAGAGCGCCCTGCTCGAGGCCATGGAAGAAGGGCAGGTGACCATCGAAGGCGCCACCCGGCCGTTGCCGGAGCCCTTCTTCGTCATCGCCACCCAGAACCCGGCCAGCCAGGGGGGCACTTTCGCTCTGCCGGAATCACAGCTGGATCGCTTCCTCATGCGCCTGTCCCTCGGCTACCCGGCCAAGGCGGCGGAGAAGGCGCTGCTCCAGGGGGAGGCGCGCCGCGAGCTGCTGCCGCGTCTGGAGCCCGTGTTCAGCCATGCCGAGCTGGGGCTGATCCAGGCGGAAGTGCCGAAGGTGGTGGCCCGTGACGCCCTGGTGGACTACGTCCTGCGACTGGTGGACGCCACCCGCAGCCAACCGCAATTCGCCTGGGGCCTGTCGCCCCGGGCCAGCCTGGCGCTGCTCTCCGCGGCCCGCGCCTGGGCCTTGCTGGCGGGGCGCGACTATGTGATCCCCGAGGATGTCCAGGCCGTGCTGCCCTCGGTGGTCGGCCACCGCCTGCGCGAGCGCGCCGATCCGTCCGGTCACGGCGGTGGTGCCCTGGTGCAGTGGCTGTTGCGCGAAGTGCCGGCGCTCTGATGCTGGAAGTCCAGGTCGACCGCTGGCTGGACCGGCGGATTCCTCCGGCCGCCCAGGTGCGTCTCGATCAGCGGCGGATCTTCATTCTGCCCAGCCGCGCGGGCGCCGCCTTCGGGCTGGCGCTGGTGCCCATGCTGCTGGTGGCCATCAACTACCAGAACAGCCTGGCTTACGCGCTGACCTTCCTGCTGGTCTCGGTGTTCCTGGTGGCCATCCTGCACACCTATCGCAACCTCGCCGGGCTGACCCTCAAGGCTGCGGGTGGCGCGCCGGTCTTTCTCGGCGAGCAGGCGCACTTCCGGGTCATCCTCGAAAGTGCCGGCCGCGAGCACCAGGCCGTCGCGATCGGCTGGCCGCCGCTGCCCATGCAGGTCCAGGACGTGCCGGCGCAAGGCGCCTGCGAAGTCGAGCTGCATGTACCCACCTACCATCGTGGTTGGCTGCGGCCGCGGCGCCTGCGGGTGGAGAGCCGCTTCCCCCTTGGCCTGCTGGTGGCCTGGAGTTGGGTGGACCTGGACCAGGCCCTGCTTGTCTACCCGCGTCCGCAGCCCGGTGACCTGCCGCTGATGGCCGGACGGGGTGACGAGGATGACGACGAAGGTCAGCACGCGCTGGGCGCGGGGGCGGACGACTACCAGGGGCTGCGTGCCTACCAGCCGGGGGATTCGCGCCGGCGCCTGCACTGGAAGGCCTATTCGCGGGGCCAGGGCCTGTTCGTCAAGGAGTTCGCGGCGCTCGCCGGGCGCAACCTCTGGCTCGATCTGGAAGAGCTGGAGGGAGGCCTGGAGCAGCGCCTGGGGCTGCTCTGCCATTGGGTGCTGCATTTGTCCGCCCGTGGCCAGCCTTTCGGCTTGCGCCTGCGCGGCGAGGAATTGGCTCCGGATATCGGCGACACCCACCGCGAGGCCTGCCTGCGCGCCCTTGCGCTGTACGGGACGCCGCAATGAAGGCCGGCCAGCCCATCACCCGGATCGGCCTGACCTGGCTGCTGGTGGCCCAGGTGCTGGTGATCCTGCCGCACCTCTTACACCTGCCTTTATGGATCATCGCCATGTGGTTGGGCTGCGCCGGCTGGCGCATCCAGATCTTCCGCATGCGCGCCCAGTACCCCGGCGCCCTGGTCAAGGCGGCGCTGATCCTCGCCGTGGCGCTGGGCGTTATCCTCTCGCGGGGCACCCTGGTGGGGCTGGAAGCGGCGGTCGTGCTGCTGGTGGCGGTGTTCATCCTCAAGCTGGTGGAGTTGCGCAGCCAGCGCGATGCGCTGGTGCTGGTGCTGCTGGGCTTCTTCACCCAGGTGACCGCCTACCTGTTCAACGACAGCATGCTGGCCGCGCTCTACAGCCTGTTGCCACTTTGCGCATTGCTGGCGGCCTTGGTGGGGTTGCAGCAGAGCCGCTTCGCGGAGCGTCCGCTGGTACCGCTGAAGGCCGCCGGCACTCTGCTGCTGCAGGCGGTCCCGCTGATGCTCCTGTTGTTCCTGTTCTTCCCGCGCCTGGGGCCGCTCTGGTCGTTGCCGCTGCCGAACGACAAGGGCATCACCGGTCTGTCCGACAGCATGAGCCCGGCGGATATCGCTGAACTCAGCCGCTCCGACGAACTGGCCTTCCGCGCCAGCTTCGATGGTCAGGTGCCGCCCGTCAGCCAGCTCTACTGGCGCGCCCTCACCCTGGAACGCTTCGATGGGCGCCGCTGGTCCCAGTCCATCGGCTCCGAACGGGAACCTGGTGCGGATTGGCGCAGGGTGGGCGAGCCGCTGCGCTACAGCATCGTCATGCAAGCCAGTGGCAAGCCCTGGCTGTTCGGCCTGGATGTGGCGCAGACCCAGGAAGAGGGTGTGCGCACCCTGGCCGACTTCCGCATGGAGCGGCGCCAGCCGGTCGACCGCTCGCTGCTCTACCAGGTCACCTCCTGGCCCCAGGCGGTGCGGGAGCCCGAGGGCAATCCGTCGGCATTGCGCCGGGCCCTGCAGTTGCCGGCCCAGGGGGACGCGCGGGCGCGTGCCTGGGCGCAGGAACTCAGGCAGCGCCACAAAGACCCCCGCCAACTGGTGGAGGCCTTGCTGGCGCATTTCCACCGCGAGCCCTACGTCTACACCCTGAAACCGCCCCGGCTCGGCGAGGACAGCATCGACGCCTTCCTCTTCGACAGCCGTCGCGGCTTCTGCGCCCATTACGCCGGTGCCATGACCTTCGTCCTGCGCGCGGCCGGCATTCCCGCACGGGTGGTGGCGGGTTACCAGGGCGGCGAGCTGAACCCGGCCGGCAACTATGTGCTGGTGCATCAGTTCGATGCCCATGCCTGGGTGGAGTACTGGCTGCCCGGGCGGGGCTGGACCAGCGTCGACCCGACCTTCCAAGTGGCGCCGAGCCGCATCGAGCGAGGCCTGGAAGAAGCACTGGCCGGCGAGCAGAGCTTCCTCGAGGGGGCGCCCCTGTCGCCATTGCGCTACCGCCAGTTGGCCTGGCTGAACGATCTGCGGTTGGCCTGGGACAACCTCAACTACGGCTGGCAGCGCTGGGTGCTGGGCTATCAGGGGGCGGTCCAGGTGGAACTGGTGCGTCGCTGGTTCGGCAGCCTGGACAGTCGCCTGCTGGGCCTCGGCCTGGTCGCGGCGGGGGGGCTGCTGATGGCGGTGTTGGCGCTCTTCCTGTTCGCCCCCTGGCGACGCGAGCGCGACCCGCAGCTGCGCCAGTTCCAGGCCTTCGAACGATTGCTGGCGCGCCACGGCGTGCAGCGCGGCAAGGGTGAAGGACCGAGAGACTTCGCCGATCGCGCGAGCCGCGAGTTGCCCGGACAGGCGGCGCAGATTCGCGCCTTCCTCGCCGCCTTCGAGGCCAGTCGCTATGCCGGGCGTTCACCGGCCGACCCTTCCGCTCCGTTGCGCGCCTTGCGCAAGGCGTTGCCCTGGCGCCTGCGGGCAGTGCGCCGATGAGCCATGCTAGATGAACGCCCCGCCCACGTCCGGGCCTGAAGTCTGGAGAGCCTGAAATGGCCAGATTGCTGGACGACCTGATCGCGTCGGTCATTAGCCTGGACGTTCGCCTGCGCGCCTGCGTGGCGCGCATGGAGGCCGGGACCGATGACGAGGCGTTGCACGACCTGCGGGTCGCCACCCGGCGCTTGCGCAGCCTGTTGCGCCCCCTGCGCGGCCAGCCGGCGGCGGATGTGCTGAGCCAGGCGGCGGCGGACCTGGCGACCCTGAGCGGGCCACTGCGGGACCTGGAAGTGCTGATCATCGAGTTGCGCAGCCATGGCCTGGATCGCCTGACCCACGAGAGGGAGAAGGGCCGGCGAATCGGCTATGCGCAACTCCTCCTGGCACCCGAGTTGCCGCGCCTGTTCCAGGTGCTTGAAGCCTGGCCGCACCTGATGAGGGTGTCGCATCGTGAAGGGCTGCTGAAGGGGCTGCGCAAGTCCATCGAGAAATCCCTGGCAAAAAACCGCAGCCGCCTGGAACTGGCCCTGCGCGATCCATCCCACGACCGCCATCGCCTGCGTCTGCTGATCAAGCGCATGCGCTACAGCCTGGAGGCCTATCCGGGTTTCATCGATCTGTCGCCCAGAGCCTTGCGCCTGCTGGTGGGGGCGCAAACCGTGCTGGGCAATTGGCATGACAATTTCCAGTGGCTGGCCCGGGCACGGCTGGAGCCGGACCTGCGGCCCCGGACGAAGGCCTGGGAGCTGGCCATGCATGCCGCCGAAGTCCGCTCGGACCGGGTCCTGGAGAAACTGCGCCGGCAGCTGGGCTGAGGCGGTCGTGGCGTTTATCCCCTGCGCCTTGGCGTGGCAGCCCTGTCGCGCAGCTTTCGAGGGGGCGAGGCAATGCCATAAGATCGCCGCCAGGTGACTGATGACAGGGATTCCCGATGAACTTTTCCGAATTGATCCAGGCGGCTCGCCGCAATCCCGCCGAAGTGGTGGTGCCCGCGACCTGGGGACAGGGACGCGCGGTGTTCGGGGGCGTCGTCACGGCCCTGGCCTTCGAAGCCGTGCGCGCGAAAGTCGAAGCGGGCCGGCCTGTGCGCTCCCTGGCGACCACCTTCGTCGGGCCGCTGGAGCCGGAAGTGCCGGCCATCTTCGAAGCCGAGCTGCTGCGCGAGGGCAAGGCGGTGAGCCAGGTGTTCTGCCGCGTGTTGCAGAAGGGCCAGGTGGTGGCCCTGGTGCAGGGCAGCTTCGGCGGCTCGCGCCCGTCGGTGGTCCGGATGGACGCCGAACCCGCCCCCGAGATGAAGGGGCCTGAAGACTGCTTCGAACTGCCCTATATCCAGGGCGTGACCCCGGAGTTCACCCGTCACCTGGCCATGCGCTGGGGGATCGGCGGGATGCCGTTTTCCAACAGCCGCGAACGCGAAATGGGCGGCTGGGTGCGCTTCCGTGGCGAGGTGGAGAAGGAACCGCTCAGCGTGGCCCACCTTCTGGCGCTGGTGGATGCCTGGCCCCCGGCCACCGTTCCCCACCTGCCGGCTCCCGCACCCGGCAGCACCCTGACCTGGACCATCGAGTTCGTCCAGCCGCTGCTGCAGCTGGATACCCATGACTGGTGCAAATACCGCGCCCGCATAGAGCATGCCCGAGATGGCTACGGCCACGCGGCGGCAGCCCTGTGGACGCCCGCTGGCGAGCTGGTGGCGATGAGCCGGCAGACGGTGGTGGTGTTCGGCTGACCCAACTTGTGGGGGCGATTTCAATCGCGAATGAACTCGCTCAACAGTGCCCCGCCAGGGCTGGGTGCCTACACGGACTGTAGGGTGGATCACGCTTCACCGATCCACCATCGGTGTCCCGCATGGCGACGCTGGTGGACAGAAGAGCGCTGTCCACCCTACGGCCTGCGCAGCGCTTTCGCGCATAAATTCGCTCCCACAGAATTGCCCGGTTGGGGCACGAAACCTTGTGGGGCGAATTCATTTGAATTCGCTCAACAGTGCCCCGCCAGGGCTGGACGCCTGCACGGAGATTCATAGCCAGTAGGGTGGATCACGCTTCACCGATCCACCATCGATTCTCGGCATGGCGACGCTGGTGGACAGAAGAGCGCTGTCCACCCTACGGCACTGCGCAGTGCTTTTCGCGCATAAATTCGCTCCCACAGAATTACCCCGTTGGGGCACGAAACCTTGTGGGGGCGAATTCATTCGCCAAGGGCAACGCAGTTGCCCCCGCCTGTTCCACCAGACGGCCGAAGTCCTCGTGATTGCTCCGCGAGAGGCGCATCACCGCATGCATCAAAGCCCCTTCCCGATGGCCATCGAGGCAAGGGTCGGAAATGCCTTCGCGCAGCGCCGGTTTTTCAAGAGCGATCTCGGCAATCACCCGGGCCTGTGTCACCGGGCATTACGGAAGCGAAGTAGGGCAGGTCCGCACCGTCGTGCAGGACCTGCCGCGCGTAACAGCCAAAGTTGCAATACACGGCTGGAGGCAACTCCGGCCGATGAAGGGATCACGCGTGCTGGGTGAATCCGACCTGACCCGGCTTGCGGTTCGGCGCGAAGCCGTTCCGGGCCAGTGTCTCGTCGGCGTCCTTGTAGAAGGTGCCGATCTTGTAGATCCTGCGGGCTTCCTCGCCGTTGGCCACTTCACGGCCGAACTCGCGGGAGATGCGCACCAGTTGCTCGATCTGCTCGACGGTCGTCATCTTGGCGGTCTGGCGCTGGTTCCAGATGTTGTCCTCGATGCCACAGCGCACGTGCAGACCCAGGGCGATGGCCATCATGTTCAGCGGCAGCACGTTGCGCATGCTGGTCTCCAAGGTCAGCACCGAACCGTCCGGGCAGGCACGCACGAAGTTGGCCAGGTCATAGGGATTCGGCGAGTCGAAGCCGCCGCCGATGGCTACCCAGGTGAGGATCAGCGGCACGTTGCACGCGCCGCGGCGCATCATGCGCTCCACGGTATTGAGCTGGGTGATGTTGGCCAGCTGGAAGTGGGTCTGGATGCCCTTGGCCGAAAGGCGGCGGATGTGTTCCTCGACCCAGGCCGGGCCAGCCGGGATGGTCATTTCCTGGTAGGCCTTGAGCATCACCGGGTCTTCCAGCGAGGTGCCGCGGATGTCGGCGGCGGTCATCTGCTCGCAGACGTTCATCTGGTTGGTGTTGATGGCGATGGTGACCTGCTCCGGGGTCGGAGTCAGTTCGGCCAGCATGTGGCGGGTGTCATCGGACAGCCACTTGGCGACGTCGCCATCGTTTTCCGGGGCGAAGGAAATCGAGCCGCCGACCTGGAGGATCATGCCCGGGCAGGCTTCGCGAATTCCGGCCAGCAGTTCGTTGAACTTGGACAGGCGCTTGGAGCCCTTGCCGTCTTCCTCACGGACGTGGACGTGCAGCACAGTGGCGCCGGCGTTGTAGCAGTCCACGGCTTTCTGGATCTGCGCCTCCATGCTTACCGGGATATCTTCCGGGAAGTCGGATGGTAGCCACTCCGGACCATAGGGGGCGGCGGTGATGACCAGCTTTTCCATGTTTTCGACAAACAGGGAGCCATCGATGAAGTTCATGAGTTACTCCTGGGATCGGCAGTGCAGTGATTGTTGTGAGGTTCGGAGAGATCAGAAGGGCTTGTCGCCGACGATGGCCGCGCGCTCCATCTTGCGATGGCAGGGCGGGTAATCCATCACGGCGTAGTGCTGGGTGGAGCGGTTGTCCCAGATCGCCATGCTGTTGGGCTTCCAGCGCCAGCGCACCTGGTACTCCGGTACGTAGG
>NZ_JBHZGN010000018.1:0-126076 GCF_049334135.1 Metapseudomonas cellulosilytica
AATAAATTCGCCCCTACAAAAAAGCGGCTTGTGCCAACACTCGACCTCATCAGCCGCACCGACCCACTGTAGGGGCGAATTCATTCGCCAAGGGCAACGCAGTTGCCCCCTGCGGGTTCGAACGGCAGCCCTGCGGCCTGCTTGGCGAATGAATTCGCCCCTACAGAAAAGCGCCCCGTGCCGGTGCGCACATCCCCTCACTTCATATCACTGCCCTTGAATGCTTCGGCCAGGAAATCGATCAGGGTGCGCACCGACGGCAGTAATCCGCGCCGTGATGGAAACGCCGCATGCACCACGCCGGTCCGCGGCGCCCAGCCCGGGGTCACCTGGACGAGCCTGCCGCTGGCCAAGCCTTCACGCGCCACCACCCAGGGCATGTGCACCACCCCAACCCCAGCCTCGGCGGCCTGGCGCAACACCAGCAGGTCGTCGGTCACCAGCCGGGGATGGTGGCGCACCGCGGCGCTGGCCCCGTCCGGGCCGTCCAGTTGCCAGACGTACTCGCGCAGCGGCGCCCCCCAGTGCAGGCTCGGCAGGCTGGCCAGGTCCGCCGGCACCCGCAGCGACGGTAAACGCTCCAGCAGGGTCGGGCTGGCCACCAGCCACTGGGTGCTGTTGGCCAGCACCTTCATCACCAGGTCGGTGTCCTCCAGCGGCGGGAAGCGCACCCGCAAGGCGATGTCGATGCCCTCCTGGATCAGGTCCACCTGGCGGTTGGTGCTTTCGATATGCAGCTCCACCAGCGGGTACTCCAGCATGAAGCGGGTCAGCATCGGCCCCACCCAGAAGTCCAGCAGTGCCGTGGGACAGCTGATGCGCACCACGCCCTGGGGCTCGGAGCGGTTGCGCTCGATCACCTCGGCGGCGCCCTCGGCCTCCACCACCATGGCCACACACTGGCGGTAGTACGCCTGGCCAATCTCGGTGACCGAGAAGTGCCGCGTCGAGCGCTGGATCAGGCGCACGCCCAGGCGTTCCTCCAGGTTGGCGATGCGCCGGCTGAGCTTGGACTTGGGCATATCCAGGGCTCGTCCGGCCGGGGCGAAGCCACCGTGCTCGATCACCTGGGCGAAGTAGTAGAGGTCGTTGAGGTCTTCCACCGTCGTTCTCCAAATAGGACTCTGAGACCAATTTAACCCCACTACCGAGGCCAGCGTTGCAGTTTCAAGATGTGCCCCATGCACTCAAGGAGGCACACCATGAAAAAGATCCGTGGCATCTACACCAGCCCAAGGCCCCATTGGGTGGGCGACGGCTTCCCGGTTCGCACACTGTTTTCCTACGACAGCCTGGGCAAGCACATCAGCCCCTTCCTGATGCTGGACTACGCCGGCCCCGCCGACTTCACCCCCGCCAACCGGCCACGCGGCGTCGGCCAACACCCGCACCGGGGCTTCGAGACGGTGACCATCGTCTACCAGGGCGAACTGGAACACCGCGACTCCACCGGCGCAGGTGGACTGATCGGCCCCGGCGATGTGCAGTGGATGACCGCGGCCTCGGGCATCCTCCACGAGGAATTCCATTCCGAGTCCTTCACCCGCAGCGGCGGCACCCTGGAAATGGTCCAGCTCTGGGTCAACCTGCCGGCCCGCGACAAGCTGGCGGCGCCGGGCTACCAGACCATCCTCGACGCCGATATCCCGCACCTGCCCCTGGCGGATGGCGCCGGCAGCCTACGCCTGATCGCCGGTGAGTTCGCCGGCCACCACGGGCCGGCGCGCACCTTTACCGCCATGGATGTCTGGGACATCCGCCTGAACGGCGGCAAGCCGGTCAGCCTCGACCTCAAGCCCGGCCGCAACACCGCCCTGGTGGTGCTGCGCGGCGCCTTGTTGGCGAACGGCGTGGACCTGGTGCGCGAAGGCCAGCTGGCGCTGCTCGAACAAGCCGGTGACGAGCTGCTGCTGGAGGCCAACGGAGAAGCCCTGGTGCTGCTGCTTTCCGGTGAGCCCATCGACGAGCCGATCGTCAGCTACGGCCCCTTCGTGATGAACAGCGAAGCCGAGATACGCCAGGCCATCCGCGACTTCCAGCGCGGCGACTTCGGCCGCCTCGACTGACGGTCCCACACCAGGCCGGGCCCTTGCCTAGTCTGATCAACCCCCACGGCGGAATCGTGGGCCGGCGGGCAACCGCTGCGGCCAGGACGGCCATCACCCTGAAAAAGAGGAAACACGCCATGAGCAACTTCGCCCAAGTCGCCAACTTCAACGGCAAGATCCCGAAGATCGACCCCAATAATGCAGCGATGCTGCTGATCGACCATCAGAGCGGGCTGTTCCAGACGGTCAAGGACATGCCCATGACCGAACTGCGGGCCAATGCCATCACCCTGGCGAAGGTCGCCACCCTGGCCAGGATGCCGGTCATCACCACCGCCTCGGTGCCCCAGGGTCCCAACGGCCCGCTGATCCCCGAGATCCACGAAGCCGCGCCTCACGCCCAGTACGTGGCGCGCAAGGGCGAGATCAACGCCTGGAACAACCCCGAATTCGTCGCCGCCGTGGAGAAGACCGGCCGCAAGCAACTGATCATCGCCGGCACCATCACCAGCGTGTGCATGGCCTTTCCCAGCATCAGCGCCGTGAACGCGGGCTATCAGGTGTTCGCTGTCATCGACGCGTCAGGTACCTATTCGAAGATGGCCCAGGAAATCACCCTGGCGCGCGTCGTCCAGGCCGGCGTGGTGCCCATGGATACCGCTGCCGTCTGCTCGGAGGTCCAGCAGACCTGGAACCGCCCGGACGCAGCCGAGTGGGCAGCAGCCTATAGTCAAGTGTTCCCGCACTACCAACTGCTGATCGAGAGCTACATGAAGGCCCAGCAGGTGGCCAAGGACAACGAAGTGCTGGATTCGCAACGCTGAATTGAATGCGCCCGCCCCCACGAGGGCAGGCGCCAAACCGAAGCAAGGAGAACCACCATGTCTTTCCAATACAAGCGTCTGGACAAGAACAACGCGGCCGTGCTGCTGGTCGACCACCAGGCCGGCCTGCTTTCGCTGGTGCGGGATATCGAACCCGACAAGTTCAAGAACAACGTGCTGGCCCTGGGTGCCCTGGCCAAGTACTTCAAGCTGCCGACCATCCTCACCACCAGCTTCGAAACCGGCCCCAACGGCCCGCTGGTGCCGGAGTTGAAGGAACAGTTCCCCAACGCCCCCTACATTGCCCGCCCCGGCAACATCAACGCCTGGGACAACGAAGACTTCGTCAAGGCCGTGAAGGCCACCGGCAAGAAGCAACTGATCATCGCCGGCGTGGTCACCGAGGTCTGCGTGGCCTTCCCGGCACTGTCGGCACTGGAAGAAGGCTTTGACGTGTTCGTGGTCGCCGACGCCTCCGGCACCTTCAATGAAGTCACCCGCGACGCCGCCTGGCGCCGGATGGAAGCCGCCGGCGCGCAACTGATGACCTGGTTCGGCGTGGCCTGCGAACTGCACCGCGACTGGCGCAACGACATCGAAGGCCTGGCCGCGCTGTTCTCCGCCCACATCCCCGACTACCGCAACCTGATCACCAGCTACAGCACCCTCACCGCCAAGTGAGCCTCAGGGGGCCGCGTCGTATTGGCGCGGCGCCCTGCCCCATCGTTCCGCCCTGCTCTAAGATGTCGCCCCCCGCACCAAACCCAAGGAGTGACATATGCCCCACGACGGCAGCCTGCTGCAGGCATCAGTGATTTTTCTGCTCGCCACCGTCCTCACCGTGCCCCTGGCCAAGCGCCTGCAACTGGGGGCCGTGCTGGGGTACCTGCTGGCCGGCGTGCTGATCGGCCCGTCGGTGCTGCGCCTGATCGGCAACACGGAAAACGTCAGCCACCTGTCCGAACTGGGGGTGGTGCTGCTGCTCTTCATCATCGGCCTCGAACTGTCGCCCAGGCGCCTCTGGGTCATGCGCCACTCCGTGTTCGGCATGGGCCTGGCCCAGGTGCTGCTGACCGGCCTGGCCATAGGCGCGGTCGCCTGGCTGGTCTTCGCGCAATCGCTCAACACCGCCGCGGTGGTGGGCTTCGGCCTGGCCCTGTCATCCACCGCCTTCGGCCTGCAGTTGCTGGCCGAGCGCAAGGAAGTGACCAGCCCCCACGGCCGCCTGGCCTTCGCCATCCTGCTGTTCCAGGACATCGCCGCCATCCCGCTGATCGCCCTGCTGCCGGTAATCGCCGGCACCGGCGAGCTGGAGGCCGACCGCGACACCCTGGTCAATCTGCTCAAGGTGGTGGGCAGCGTGGGGGCGGTGATCATCGGCGGGCGCTACCTGCTGCGACCGGTGTTCCGCATCGTGGCCAGGACCGGCCTGCGGGAGGTCTCCACCGCCACCGCGCTGCTGGTGGTCATCGGCACCGCCTGGCTGATGGAGCTGGCCGGGGTATCCATGGCCCTGGGCGCCTTCATCGCCGGCGTGCTGCTGGCGGATTCGGAATACCGCCATGAGCTGGAATCCCATATCGAGCCCTTCAAGGGCTTGCTGCTGGGCCTGTTCTTCATCAGCGTGGGCATGAGCGCCGACCTCGGCCTGCTGCTGAGCGAGCCGCTGTCGGTCATAGGCATGACCCTGATCCTGGTGCTGATCAAGCTGCCGCTGCTCTACCTGATCGGCCGCTACTCCGGCGGCCTGGACGGCGGCCAGGCGCTGCGCCTGGGCGTCGTGCTGGCAGCCGGCGGCGAGTTCGCCTTCGTGGTGTTCAAGCTGGCCCGCGAGCATGGCCTGCTGGACGCCCGCCTGCACGACCTGCTGGTCCTCACCATCACCCTGTCCATGGCGGTCACCCCGCTGTTGGTGCTGCTCCTGTTCCGCCTGTTCAAGGCCAAGCCGGCACCGGTAGAAGTGCCGCCGGAGTACAGGAACATCGAGAGCGACGAACCACGGGTCGTGATCGCCGGCATGGGCCGCATGGGCCAGATCATCGCCCGGGTGCTGCGCGCCCAGCGGGTGAACTACGTGGCGCTGGACACCGCGGTGGAAATGGTCGACTACGGCCGCAGCATGAGCCTGGGCCGCATGCCGGTGTTCTACGGCGACCCGCTGCGTCCGGAAATCCTCCGTGCGGCGAAGGTGGACAAGGCCGAATTCTTCATCGTCACCACCGACGACCCGGAGACCAATCTCAAGGTCACCGAACTGGTGCAACGCCACTTCCCGCACGTCAAGGTCATCGCCCGTGCGCGTAATCGCCAGCATGTGCACCGCCTGCTGGACCTGGGGGCAGTGCCGGTGCGCGAGACCTTCCATTCCGCCCTGGAGATGAGCCGCCAGGCCCTGCTTGGCCTCGGCCTCGACGAAGACCAGGCCAATGCCCGCATCCGCCGCTTCCATCGCCACGACGAAGAAGTGCTGGCCGCCCAGCACAAGGTCTACGACGACGACGCCGCCGTGATCCAGACCGCCCGCGAGGCCCGCGCCGAGCTGGAAAACCTGTTCGATGCCGACCTGATCGAGGACAAGGGCGTGAAATAGCGCCCTCCCTTGATCCCTCCGGGGGCTGGCGCCACGTAGGAGCGAGCTCTGCTCGCGAACAGCCCCCCTTCGCAAGCAATCCCCGGGAGCGCTGGACTTCCGACTCCTTTCAGCTACGTAGGATGGCTCGGGCGGCGTTCCGCGAGCTTGCGATACCCATGAGCCCTGTCCGCATGGGTATCGCTCCGCTCCACCCATCCGAACTGGGCGACTGGAAAGGCTTACCGTTGTGGGGGCGATCGCGGGTATCAGGGCGCGCCGAACATCATGGTCCAGTAGATGCCGTTTTCGCTGCGGGTTTGCGAGGCGTAGGCGGCGCCGACGTGGGTGAACCTGGGGTTCATCAGGTTGGCGCAATGGCCGGGGCTGGCCAGCCAGCTTTCCATGGCCTGGCTGGGCGAACCCTGGCCGGCGGCGATGTTCTCGCCCACCTGGCGGCCCTTGTAGCCAGCCGCGCGGGCGCGGTCGAAGGGTGAATCGCCGTTCGGGTCCTGGTGGGAGAAGTAGTCGCGGGTGGCCATGGAGCGGCTGTGCTGCTGGGCCGCAGAGCCGAGGGCGGAACTCCAGGTCAGCGGGCGGGCGGCGGCGAAGCGCTTGCCGCCGCACATGCGCGACCGGGCCCGCGCCGCGTTGACCTGGGCCAGCAGCGCCTGCCCCGCCGAGCGGGCATCTCCCAGCTGCGCGCTGGCCATCGGCCGGGCCAGTACCAGCCGCCACTGGTTGCCGCTGCGGCTGATCCCGATATCGGAAACCTGGGTGTCGAGCAGGTCCTCGCAGTATTGGTCACGGAGCATGTCGAAGGCCCTTTCGGCATCCCGCGCTCCGGACAGGCGAATGGTGCGCACCTCGCCCGCCAGGTAGCCGGCATTGCGCAATCCGCGCCGCAGCTCGCCCGAGTACCCCACCGGCAGGGCCACGTTGGATTTCAACACCAGCGGCGGCGCCGCCCGGTAGCTGCGCCATTCGCAGCGCTGGCTGTGGGTACGGTAATCGTTGATGGCGGCCAGCAGTTGCCGTTCCTCGCCGGCGTGGGCGGGGCTGGTGAACAGAGGTAACAGGGCCAGGGAGCACAGGGAAAGCGGGCGAAGGGATCGGGTGATTGGGCGCATGAAAGGCTTTGCCGGTGGAGGGTGATGAGATCGGGCCGGGCTATGACTGCGGCGCCAGGAACAAGGTTCAGAGGCGTCCGGAAAACCGTGACGAGGCGCATGGTTGTTCGGGGCAGCTGCGCTGCCCATCGCGAATGAATTCGCCCGCCCGCAGAGTCCGTGCCCCGGCGAAATCCGCTCGCTGGCACCGCTTGTCACCGACCAGCGGTCCCACCGCCCGGCCGTTTAGGTTGCCGGTTCTAGCGCTTCAGGCCGAACCTCGGGCCCGATCCATGCCTCCAACAAGAACAAGGCGAGTGCAGTTCCAAACCACCACTGCCTTATCTCACCAGGGGGGTCGCCCCCGGGGAGGAGCCATGCGTATTCGTTGCTTCCTGCTCGGTTGTCGCTGGACCGAGAGTTTCCGTACCGAAGTGGGCGCCGTGCCCATGATCTGCCAACGCTGCCTGCGCTGTGGCGCCCAACGCTATGTGAGCCCGCCGGAGGAAGGGGTGGAAACCACCGGATGATCGACGCGGGCAGCGGACGGTTGGCCAGTTGACAGCACGCCATCACCCTCTAGCTTTATCCAGCGTTGCCGATGACCTTCACAGGGTCAGCCGTCCGGCCGAACAACCAGGCAAGGGAGTGCACCATGTCGCATCCGTCCTCCGCCAATCCCATCAAGTGCCTGGCCCTGCACTCCCTGGTCTGGTTGGTTTGCGCCGGCCTGGTCGCCCTCGATGTGCCGGTCTGGCTGGCCCTTGGCGGTGGCTGGCTGGCCAGCCGGCAGCCGGTGGCCGCGGTGCCGGACTGGCGCCTGCCCGGCGGCTTCGACGGGATCTTTTGCCGCAACGTGATGATCTATTTCGATAAGACCACCCAGGTCCAACTGCTGGAACGCATGGTGCGGCTGCTCAGGTCAGACGGTCTATTCTTTGCCGGGCACGCGGAAAGCTTCGTGCAGGCCAGCCACGTGGTGAAGCTGGTCAGCCGCACCGTCTACAGGCCCGTTACAGGAGTTCCGGCATGAAAGGAGAAACTGCAGGCGCCATCGCCTCCAACCGCTATTTCGATCCCGATTTCCAGCTGCCGGCGGTGAAGATCCTGCCCGGCGAGTTCTACGCCACCAGCGAGGACCAGGTGCTGGTCGCGGTACTCGGCAGCTGCGTCGCGGTCTGCCTGTTCGACAGCCAGCGCGGCATCGGCGGGATGAACCACTTCCTCCTGCCCGACCAGGCCAGCGCTCACCACGGCGTGCGCATCATGGAGCAGCTCATAGAGGAATTGCTGCGCGAAGGTGCCCGCCGCTACCAACTGGAAGCCAAGGTATTCGGCGCCGGCAACCTGCCCCAAGAACTGTTGCGCCACGACACCACTCTGCGCACGGTGGAGTTCGTCCACAGCTATCTGGACACCGAAGGCATCCCGCTGCTGGCCGAGGATGTGATGGGTCCGCATGCGCGCAAGGTCTACATTTTCCCCTCCAGCGGCCAGGTGCAGGTGAAGACACTCAGGAGCCTGCACAACGACACCATCCAGCAGCGCGAACTGGAATACCTGCTGTACCTCAAGCGCGGCGAGGTGCTGGGCCCCTACGATCTGTTCAAGAAGTGAACAGGTGGCGATCGCGGCAGTTGAGCGCGGAGCAAGGGCTGATCCTGCAATCGGTGCGCATGGCGCACCCTACGGCGGGCCAGGTGCGGGATTAATGCCGCGTCGGTGGAAAACTTTCGTCCGAATTTCCCGCAAGCCAATGGCCAGAGGGACCGTTAACGTAGCTCGCTGACCTATCACGAAGGACGGCGATGGACTCACTCACCCAGGCACTGCTCGGCGCCACCATCCAGGGCGCGATGCTCGGCCGCTGGCAGGGCCGCAAGGCGCTGCTGTACGGCGCCCTGCTCGGTACCCTGCCGGACCTGGACGTGGCGATCCGCTACAGCGACGCGGTAGCCGCGATGACCTACCACCGCGGCTTCAGCCATTCGCTTGTCGTCCTCAGTGCCCTGGCCGCGCTGCTCACCTGGCTGGTGCGGCGCTTCCGGCCGCATCCGGGCTATTCCACCCGACGCCTGTTCCTCGCCCTCTGGCTGGTGCTGGTCACCCACCCGCTGCTGGACTGCTTCACCAGCTACGGCACCCAGCTGTTCTGGCCGATGGCGACGCCCCCCGTGGCCTGGTCGAGCATTTTCATCATCGATCCGCTCTACAGCCTGCCATTGCTGGCCGCGGTGCTAGGTGGGCTGCTGTTCGGGCTGCGTGAGCGCGTGCCACGCCTGCCGCTGGCCGCACTGGCGCTGTCCAGCCTCTACCTGTTGTCGACCCTGGGCGGCAAGTTCATGGCCGAGCAGCGGGTCGCCGAGGTGCTGGATCGCGAAGGCATCCGCCCGCAGGCGATCTTCAGCACGCCGGCGCCCTTCAACACCCTGCTTTGGCGGGTGGTCGTGCTGGACGGCGAGGACTACCACGAGTCCCTGGTGAGCTGGTTCGACCGCGAGCCGCCGAAGCTCGAACGCATCCCGCGCGGCACCGAACTCGCGCGGCGGCTGCGGGATTCTCCCCAGCACCTGCGGCTGGCCTGGTTCACCCACGGCATCCTGCGCTACGACCAGATCGACCAGGCGCTGGTGGTCACCGACCTGCGCCTGGGCATGACCGGTTTCCACCCGTTCCGCTTCGTTCTCGCCGAGCGCCGGGACGGGCGCTGGCAGCCGGTGGCCGAGGCGCGCCGCTGGCGCACCGAGCGCGGCGACCTGGAACGCCTGAAGGTGCTCTGGCAGCGCATCTGGCACCAGGAACCGTCCGTGCCGCTCTCCACCTGGGCCGGCCTGCTGCAGCACTAGACAGCGGCGGTCAGGCCGCTGCCTTCAGTACGTCCAGCAGCGCCGGCAATGGCAATGCCTGGGCGCCGTTGATGGACAGGCCGCAGCGATTGCCGGCGGCCTCCACCAATCGTTGCAACTCGGCCGCCGGCAGTTGCCCGGCGTTGAACTGCAGGTCCAGCTTCCTGGCCTGCCCCGCTGCGTCCAGCGCCGCAACCAACCCCTCGACCGCCACACCCTGGGCGCTGCTGACGCTCACGGAGGTGCTGATGCCAGCCGCCTCGATGGCCTGCACCAGGCCAGCGGCAGCGGCCTGCACGCCGTTGTACTCGACGTTGAGCTGACGGGTATTGCCGGTGGCCTCGATGGCCGCCAGCAGCCTTCCTGCGCCAATCGCCTCGGCTGTGTTCAGCCGCACCAGAGTGTTGGTGCCGGCGGCGGCCACCAGGTGCGGCAGAGCAGCTTCATCCACCTGGGAACCATTCAAGGAAAGGCTGAGCTGCTTGGCATCCCCGGCCCCCAGCATCAGCGCCTGGAGCTCGTCCCGGTCCAGGGCGTGGGCGGTGTTGATGGCGATGCCGGTATTGGCGCCAGCCGCCTCCACAGCCTGGAGCAGGTTGGCCGCCGGCTGCGCGCCGCCCAGCTCCACGGCGAGCTTGCGCTGGTCGCCCGCGGCCTGGAGGGTAGCCAGCAGGGCTTCCTGGGCAAGGGACTGGGAAGCGACGAGGCTGATACCCACCTCGCGGCCGGCGGCGTCCAGGGCACTGCGCAGGGTCTCCTGGTTGACCCGGGCGCCGCTGAAGACCGCCCGTATGGACTTGCTATCGCCAGCGGCGGCGATGGCAGTCACCAGGGCGCTCGGCTGTACCGCCTGGGCGGCGGCGATATCGATGCGGGTGCGGTCACTGGCGAAGCTCACCGCCTGCTGCAGGCTGCGGGGGTCCAGGCGGGCGCCGTCGAAACCGAGGACCAGGTTTTTCTCGCCACCGGAGGCGCTCAGCACCGAGAGCATGGCGCTGGCGTCCAGGTCGTGGGCGGCGGAGTAGTGGATGGTGGTGCTCTCCCCGGCGGCCAGGATCGCCTGGCGCAGGGTGTTGATCGCAACGGAACCATCGAAGTGCAGGGCCAGTTTCATATTCCTTCTCCTGTACGGGTCCTGGGGACGAACCCACCACCATACAGGGAGGCGCCCGCTTCACAAGCCTAAGAAGCCAGCATCTTGTCTGGATTTATCCGATTTTACCTGCAAAATCACGACAAACTGTGTGGTCCTTTCCTTAACCCGAAGCTCGGAAACGACAAGGCCCGGCACTTGGCCGGGCCTTGCGGGTGGGGCGGCAATCAGCTGGCGGCGTAGGCCTGGCGGGCCTTGGCGGCGCTGGACAGCTTGAGGCGGTAGCAGCCCCACATCACCAGCAGCCACAGCGGGATGGCGTACACCGACACCTGGATGCCCGGGATCATCAGCATGACGCCGAGGATGAACACCACGAAGGCCAGGCACAGGTAGTTGCCCATCGGGAACCACAGGGCGCGGAAACCGGTGCGGACACCGTCCTTGTCCATGCGCTGACGGAACTTCAGGTGGGAGTAGCTGATCATCGCCCAGTTGATCACCAGGGCGGCCACCACCAGGGACATCAGCAGCTCCAGCGCGTTCTGCGGGACTACGTAGTTGACGACCACCGCGAGGAAGGTCACCACGGCCGACACCATGATCGAGCGCACCGGCACGCCGCGCTTGTCCACCTTGGCCAGGGCGCGCGGGGCGTCACCCTGCTCGGCCAGGCCCAGCAGCATGCGGCCATTGCAGTAGGTGCCGCTGTTGTAGACCGACAGGGCGGCGGTGAGCACCACGAAGTTCAGCAGGTGAGCGGCGGTGTCGCTGCCGATCAGCGCGAAGATCTTCACGAAGGGGCTGCCGCTGTAGGCGTCGCCGGCGCTGTTGATGGAGGCCAGCAGCGCATCCCAGGGGCTCAGGGAGAGCAGCACCACCAGGGCACCGACATAGAAGATCAGGATGCGATAGATGACCTGGTTGATCGCCTTGGGGATCACCTGCTTCGGCTTGTCGGCCTCGGCAGCGGTGAAGCCGAGCATTTCCAGGCCGCCGAAGGAGAACATGATGAAGGCCATGGCCATCACCAGCCCACTGACGCCATTGGGGAAGAAGCCGCCATGTTCCCAGAGGTTGCTCACCGCAGCCTGCTCGCCGCCGCTACCACTGAACAGCATCCAGCAGCCGAGGACGATCATGCCGACGATGGCCACCACCTTGATCATGGCGAACCAGAATTCGGCCTCGCCGAACAGCTTCACGTTGGCCAGGTTGATGGCGTTGACCACCAGGAAGAACACCGCCGCCGTGGCCCAGGTCGGGACGTCTGGCCACCAGTAGTGGATGTACTTGCCCACCGCGGTGAGCTCGGACATGCCCACCAGGATGTAGAGCACCCAGCAGTTCCAGCCGGAAAGGAAGCCGGCGAAACCGCCCCAGTACTTGTGGGCGAAATGGCTGAAGGAGCCAGCGACCGGCTCTTCGACGATCATTTCGCCGAGCTGGCGCATGATCAGGAAGGCGATGAAGCCGCAGATGGCGTAGCCGAGGATCATCGAGGGGCCGGCGGACTTGAGCACCCCGGCCGAGCCGAGGAAGAGGCCGGTGCCGATGGCGCCGCCGAGGGCGATCAGCTGGATATGGCGATTCTTCAGGCCGCGTTTCAGCTCGCCCGAGTGTTGCATCTCACTCATTGCGTCACCTTTTGTTGTTGTCGTGACGGGATTTCACCCGCCGGGCTTGTGGTCCGGCGGAACTTTGCAAGGCAGGTGGGTAGACCAGACCCCGGATTACTGTGCGTCTGGCTGTACCTCCGGAGCAGCATTCCTGAATGCCTCGAGGGCTTCGCAGCGCGCAGCGATATCGAGGATGCGCGGATAGGCCGACAGGTCACAGCCGAAGCGCCGTGCGTTGTAGACCTGGGGAATCAGACAGGCTTCCAGGTAGCCCGGGCGGGAACCCAGGGAAAGCTTGCCACCAAAGGCTTCCAGCCCCTTTTCCACAGCGGCGAGGCCGAGCCCCACCCAGTGGCGGTACCAGGCGTCCTTGGCGTCTTCCGCCACGCCCAGTTCGTTCTTGAGGTACTGCAGCACCCGCAGGTTGTTCAGCGGATGCACGTCGCAGGCGATGTGCAGGGCCAGGGAGCGCACCAGGGCGCGCTGGGCCGTGTCGGCCGGCAGCAGGGCCGGAACGGGGAAGGCTTCTTCGAGGTATTCGAGGATGGCCAGGGACTGCGCGATGCGGACTTCGCCACCGGCATGGCCGCCATCCACCAGCAGCGGGACCAGGCCCTGGGGATTGAGTTCGCGATAGGCACCCTGGTGCTGCTGGCCACCGTCCTTGACCAGGTGGACCGGCTCCTGGCGGTAGGCCAGGCCCTTGAGGTTGAGGGCGATGCGGACACGGTAGGCAGCGCTGGAGCGCCAGTAGCCATATAGGGTCAGTTCGGTGTTCATGGCGTCGGACCGATTTTTTGTTTGCGCCATGACACTCTGGCAGCGCTTCGCGAACAAGGCGCGGAACTCGCCGGAGCGAAGCGCCGAACGGTCAAACCGGAAAGTTTTCCTTACACCAACGAGATACTGATGGCACAGCCTGCCAGGCGCCCCAACTACGTAAACTTTTATTTACAGGGCGTTCATCCAGGCTTCCAGGCGGGAATCCTGCTGCCCGACCAGCGGCGATTCTCAAGGGCCGCCGCGCTGTGCCATATGAAGGCAATGCGCCACCTGCCATTCAAGGACGCCGCGCGATGCCGCAAATGGACGAGCTCTACGACGAACTGGTCAACCTCTGCTACGAGTGCGTGCTGGACGAAAGCACCTGGAATCCGATGCTGGATCGGCTGGCGGCGGCCACCGGGCATCAGATGGGCGCCCTGCTCTTCCTCGACCAGCGCCAGCGACGTCCACAGGTGACCTCCATCCACAGCTGCGACCCGGCCAGCGTGGAGGCGTACAACGGCTACTACCACCAGTACGATCCGGCCAAGGAAGTGCTGGTGCCGCGCCCCGTCGGCAGCTGGTACCACGACCGCGAAGACCTCGGCCCACGGCGCATCCGGCGCGACCCCTACTACCAGGAATTCCACCTGCCTTTCGGCATGAACAGCATTTCCTGCATCAAGCTGCATGAGCAGGCCGACTCGGGGGTCTACCTGTCGCTGCTGACGGCCGTGGGCGCGAGCCTGCCGGAGCGGCACGAGCGCGACCTGCTGAACCGCCTCAGCCCGCACCTGCTGCGCGCGGCACGGATGTCCAACCGCCTGCAGGCACTGGAACTGGATGTGGCCCGCCGTGACCTGCTGCTGGAGCGCCATTCGACGCCGGTCTGGCTGCTGAACGTCGAAGGCCGGGTAGTCTTCTGCAACCACCAGGCCGAACTGCGCCTGTGCCGGCGGCAGTTTCCCCTGCAGGAGCGCCAGGGACGTTTGTACGCTGGCAGCCTCGACGTCCGCCTGCAGGCATTGCTGCGCCAGGCGCTGGGCCGCGATGGCAATCGCCGCGCCGGCTGGCTGCCCCTGGAAGCGGAGCCGCCGAGCCAGCTGCTGGTGACACCGGTGCCGGAAGATCAGGCCCTGGCCGCCCGCCATCCAGGCCCGCTGGTGCTCCTCGCCCTGCTGGAGCACCAGCCACGGAACCCATTCATGGCCGAACTCTTCCAGTTCACCCCAGCGGAACGACGCCTCGCCGAACTGCTCGTCCAGGGCCTCGCCCCCGAAGCCTGCGCCGCGCGCCTGACGGTCTCGATCAACACGGTCCGGACCCAACTGCGCGCGCTCTTCCGCAAGACCGGGACGGAGCGCCAGGCCGAACTGCTCAGCCTCCTTGCCCGCCTCCAGGACCTCTGAACGGCATACTTCCAGCCATCGGAAATCGCCATTTCATCTAGATGAATGATGGCGGGCAAATGGCCATCAACTAAGGTACTAACGGAGTCAACATCTGCCTTCATCCCGCGTGCCGGGTCGAGGATTCCGCGTTGGGCCAGAGGAGGTGGCGTGTGGAAGAAATCAGCGGTCCGGAAGAACTGCGCAGACGTCTCGAGGAACAACAACAACTCCGCCAGGAACTGGCGAGGATCAAGTCGGAACGGGAACGATTGAGGTTCGACCACCCCGAGCCGGCCAGTGAAGCACCAAGTCCAACCAGCAACATCCTGCCGTTCCCCTGCAAGCGCCTCCTCAGTCCGGGCATGCGCTGCGGCAACGCCACGCTGCTGGACTATCTCTACGGCGTGGAGTCCGACGCGCTGCGGGAGCTGCCCGAGGAGCGTACCCGCCAGCTTTTCGACTTCGCGACCAGCGCGGCGGCCGCTCGGGCCCTGCGCTGCCGGCGCCGCATGCTGGCCCGCGCGGTGGACGAGACCTGCCAGCAGGCCGGCAAGGCCGCGCGCCTGCTGTGCATCGCCGGCGGCCACTTCCGCGAGGCGGAACTCGCCCATGCCCTGCGCCATGGTCGCTACGGTGAAATGCTGGTGTTCGACGATGACCAGGCGCGCCTGGAAACCGTGCGCAAGAGCTACGGCGCGCTGGGCGTCACCACCCGCCTGGGCGACCTCGACCAGTTGCTGGCCGGCGAATGCCAGTTCGAGGGCTATGACCTGGTGTATTCGGCGGCGGTCACCGAGTTGCTCGACGACCGCCGTTGCGAGCGCCTGGTGCATCGCCTGTTCCAGGCCCTGCGCCCCGGCGGCCGGCTGCTGCTGGGCAATTTTCGCCCCGGCATCAACGCCATCGCCTTGCTCGAAGGCCTGCTGGACTGGCGCCCGCGCTACCGCCACGACGCACAGATGCTCAGCCTGCTGGACGGTATCGACTACAACCAGATCGCCTCGGCGCGGGTGTTCCACGATATCGGCCAACGCATCGTGTTCCTCGAAGCGGTGCGGTACGGCTGACGGCACCGATGGTGGAAATCCGTCACGCGGATTTCCACCCAGGCCAGCAGCATCACCTCGTAGGGTGCGCTGTGCGCACCGATTCCGACGTACAGAAGAACATCGATTCCCGGTCCTGCTCCGTCACGGTGCGCATGGCGCCCCCTACGGCCGCCACTTCCGGTCAGCCCTGCTGCAGATGCCCGTAGAGCTTGGCGTAGAGCCCGCCTTCGGCGATCAGCTGCTGGTGGTCGCCGTCTTCGGCGATGTGGCCACCGTCGAACACCAGCACGCGGTCGGCCTGCTTAACCGCCGACAGGCGGTGGGCGATGATCAGCGTGGTACGGCCATTGAGGAAGGTGCCCAGGGCCTGGTGCAGGGCATACTCGGTGGCGGCGTCCAGGGCCGAGGTGGCCTCGTCGAGGATCACCACCTTGGGCTCGGCCAGCACCATGCGGGCGATGGCCAGGCGTTGCCGCTGGCCACCGGACAGGCGCACGCCGGAGCGCCCCACCACGCTATCCAGGCCCAGGGGCAGGCTGTGGATGGTGTCGGCCAACTGAGCGATTTCCAGCGCGCGCCAGCAGGCTTCGTCGCTGCGCTCGCGGCCCATGGTCAGGTTGGCGCGCACGCTGTCGTTGAACAGCGCCGGGTGCTGCAGGACCACGGCGACGTTGTCGCGCACCTCGGCCAGGCCGATCTCCTCCAGGCGGCAACCGCCGTAGCGGATCTGTCCGGCCTGGGGCTGGTAAAGCCCGAGCAGCAGTTGCACCAGGGTGCTCTTGCCGCCGCCGCTGGCGCCGACGATGGCCACCTTCTCGCCCGGGGCGATGGACAGATTGAGGCCGTCCAGCACCGGGTCGTCGGCATAGGCGAAGCGCAGGCCCTTGACCTCGATGCCGACCGTATCGCGCCCCTTGAAGGGATCGACGGCGGGGCTGTACTCGGGCTCGTCGGCGCGGGCCAGCAGCTCGTTGATCCGCCCTAGCGCGGCGCCGGCCGCATAGTAGGAGTACTGCAGGCCCAGCAGTTGCTCCACCGGGCCGATCATGAACCAGAGGTAGCTGAACACGGCCAGCATCTGGCCGATGGAGAGGTCCGAGAAGAGCACCGTGAGCATGGCCGCGGCGCGGAAGAAGTCGATGCCGAACTGGAACAGCAGGCCGCTGGTTCGCCCGGCGGCGTCGCTCTTCCACTGGGAGGCCACGGCGTAGTCACGGACTTCCTGGGCGCGCTGACCGAGGCGGCCGAAGAAGAAGCCCTGGCGGTTGCTGGTGCGCACTTCCTGGATGGCTTCCAGGGTTTCCGTCAGCGCCTGGGTGAAGCGCGCCGTGCTGTCGTTTTCCAGCTTCTTCAGGTGCTTGACCTTCTTGCCCAGCTGCACCGTGGAGTAGATCACCAGCGGGTTGAACAGGAGGATCAGCAGCGCCAGCTTCCAATGCATCCAGACCAGGATGCCGGCCGTGCCGGTGAGGGTGAGCACGGCCACCAGGAAGCGGCTCAGGGTCTCGCCGACGAACTTGTCGAGGGTGTCCAGGTCGGTCACCAGGTGGGCGGTGACGGTACCACCGCCGAGACTTTCGTACTCGCCCAGGGAAATGCGCTTCAAGCGCTCGATCAGGCGGATGCGGATGCGATAGACGATGTCCTTGGCCAGCCGCGCGAAGAGGCGCGCCTGCAACACGTTGAACACCAGGGCCATGCCGCGCAACAACAGGGTGGTCACCAGCATCAGGCCGATATAGCCGACGGCGTTTTCCCAGGGCTGGGGCAGGAAGTGGTCCATGAAGCGCAGGGCGGCATCGCCGCGCTGCAACAGCACTTCGTCCACCAGCAGGGGCAGCAGCAGCGGAATGGGCACGCTGCAGAGAGTGGCCAGTACGGCGGCGAAGTTGGCCAGCCAGAGTGCTTTCTTGTGGCGCAAGGCCAGACGGCGGACCTCCGCCCAGCTCAAGCGATCAGCCATGGGTACCCCGTTCCAGCCAGCGACCCAGCAGCGGCGCCAGGTCGTCCAGCGGCTGGTAGCCATTGGTCAGCAACGCCAGCTGGCCATCGCGCTCGGCCAGCACGGTGGGGAAGCCGGCGATGCCGAGGTCCTGTACCCAGGTGAAGTCGGCGGCCGTTGCCTCGCGGGCCGCAGCCCCGTCGAAGGCTTCGGCGAACGCGATGCGCGCAATCCCCACCTGCTCCGCCAAGGCCACCAGGGTGGATGCCTGGGTCACGTCGCGCCCTTCGGCATAGAAGGCGTGCTGGATCTGCCTGACCAGCGGCCAGGCCAGTTCCGGCGCGAGCATGCGCGCCACCACCAGAGCGCGGCAGACCGGCTCGGTGTCGTAGACGAAACCCTCGGGCAGCGCGCCCTCGAAGCGGAAGGGCTGTCCCGTGGCCTGGTTGACCGCCTGCCAGTGTTCGAGGATGTAGCGCCTGGTGTGGCCATCCAGCGCCGCGCCGTGGCCGGTACGCAGGCCGCCGGCAACCAGGTGCAGCGGCACGCCGGCCGCCGCGGCCTGCTCGGCGAGGGCCGAGGCCACCGGGGCGAAGCCCCAGCACCAGGAACACATGGGGTCCATCACATAGAGCAGGCGGGCGTTGGACAAACTCAGTCCTCCATGGCTTGGCGCGGGTCGCGGCCAATCGGATGGGGCAGGTTGCGGACCTTGGCCAGTTCGATCTGCTTCTGCCGCTCGCGGGCGCTGGCGCGGGTCTTCTCGCTCAGGCTGTCCCAGCAGTGCGGGCAACTGATGCCCGGCGAGTAGTGTTCAGACAGGCGCTCTTCCAGCGAGATCGGGTTACGGCACGCGTGACACTGGTCGAAGTCCCCTTCTGATAGATCGTGGCGCACGGTGACGCGATTGTCGAAGACGAAGCAGTCGCCACGCCAGAGGGTTTCCTCCCGGGGCACTTCCTCCAGGTACTTGAGGATGCCGCCCTTGAGGTGGAAGACCTCCTCGAAGCCCTGGCCGAGCATGTAGCTGGAAGCCTTCTCGCAACGGATGCCGCCGGTGCAGAACATCGCCACCTTCTTGTGCACCGCCGGGTCGTAATGGGCCTTGATGTAGTCGGGGAATTCGCGGAAGGACGCGGTCTTCGGGTCCACCGCGCCCTCGAAGGTGCCGATGGCCACTTCGTAGTCGTTGCGGGTGTCGATCAGCAGCACCTCGGGGTCACTGATCAGCGCGTTCCAGTCCTTGGCTTCGACATAGGTGCCGACCTGCTGGTTGGGGTCCACGCCGGGCACGCCGAGGGTGACGATTTCCTTCTTCAGCTTGACCTTGGTGCGGTAGAAGGGTTGCTCCTGGCAGTAGGACTCCTTGTGGTCCAGGTCAACCAGGCGCGGGTCGACCCTGAGCCAGGCGAGCAGCCCGTCGATACCTTCGCGGGTGCCGGACACGGTGCCGTTGATGCCTTCCTCGGCCAGCAACAGCGTGCCTTTGACGCCGTTGTCGAGCATGGTCTTGAGCAGCGGTTCGCGCAGCGCGACGTAGTCCTTCAGGGTGACGAACTTGTACAGCGCCGCAACAACGATCTGGGTCATGCGGTACTTCCTCCAGTGGTCGCCCTCGCAAAGGGCGGACCGGGTGATAGAAACGACTGCGCCGGCTGGGCCGGCGCGGTGCGAAGTCTATCAAAAAGCCGCAGGGGACAGGCTGCGTGAGAATGTCTCAGGCGCCCAGCGGGCGTACCGCCTATCAATGACCCAGCTTGCTGCCGCCCTTGCAGGTGGGCGAATCCGGCGCGGCGCCCTGCTCCGCCCACTCCTCGGGGGTGTAGGTATGCAGGGCCAGGGCGTGGAACTGGCCCATCAGCTCGCCGAGGCTGCCGTAGACCTTCTGGTGACGCTTGACGGCGTTCAGCCCGGCGAACACCGGGCTGACGATCACCGCCTTGTAGTGGGTTTCCAGGCCGCGGCTGTGCATGTGGCTCTCGTCCAGCACTTCCAGGTGCTGCGGTTCGAGGGCCGCCAGGGCGGTCAGGATGCGTTGTTGCATGGACATCGGGTAACTCCGCTTACGGCTTCTTCTTGTCCTGGGGTGCCAGTTCGTTGGTCATGTCGCTGAGCAACTTGTTGACCTCGGGCACGGCGCTTTCCAGGCGGCTCTGGGTCAGCTGGGCGGACTGCTGGGTCAGGGCCGGCATCTTTTCCAGCACTTTCTTGCCCAGGGGGGATTCATAGAAGGCGACCAGTTCCTTGAGTTCGCTCTCGGTGAAATTGCTGGTGTAGATCTTCACCAGTTCCGGTTTCAGCTTGTCCCAGCCGACAGCCTTGTCCAGGGCGGCATTGGCCTTGGCCTGGTAGCTTTCCAGGGTGGCCTTCTTGTCGGCCGGCGCCTTGGTCTGCTGGAAGCGCTGCTCGAACATCTGCTGCACCTGCGCGTAGACCGGCACGGTCAGCTTGTCCGCGCGGGCGAGCTTGAGGAAACGCTCGGCGTCGGCGGCGTGGCTGGCGGCATCGGCCAGGACCTGGCCACTGGCGCAAGCCAGCAGAACGGCGGTGCAGAGAACGCGAAGCTTGGTCATTGGGAATCCTTGTTCGGGCGTGGATAAGGGGGGCTGCCCCGAGGCAGATCATTTTGCGCTCAAGCCGATATCGGGCTCAAGCCGCGAGTTTCTTCGACAACCCCGTGGCGAAAATGTGCGATACAGCGCTCAATCGGACAGTTGTCAAAATGCCATCACTTGCTCATGCTTTCACCCACTGGGCATCCTGTGCCGGCTTCGAAATCCGTGGTGCGATTCGACGGATTCTCCGATGAGGCTGAGGCCGGTTTCTTGCAGAACCCAGGCTCCGCACACACATGGACGTGCCCGATGACTAGCCACATCTCCACCCTGCCGCCGGGATCTCCCGCGCTCTGCGACGCCCGCGGCAAACTCGTTCCCAGCGCCGTCGGCTGGTCCAGCCGACCCCGCCTGGATTACGCGATCCCCGGCCACTTCGGCCGCCGCAAGCGCTGGAACCACTGGTGCATCACCACGCCACGCTGGATGCTTTCGCTGACCCTCGGGGACCTCGACTACCTGGGCTACGGCGCCGCCTACTTTCTCGACCTCGACAGCGGCCAGGCCGTCGCCCACACCCAGCTGCGCGCCTTCGCCCGTGGCTGCCGGCTGCCCGACACGCCGCTGGCGAGCCATGGCTTCGACCACCCGCGCCTGCAGATCCAGGTGGAGGAACACCTCGGCCGCCTGCGCCTGCGGGTGGAGGCCCCGGACCTCGGCGGCCTGCCGCTGCATGTCGCCCTCGACGTCCTGCGCCCCGCCCACCTGGACTCGGTGAACCTGGTGGCCCCCATGGCCGGCCGCTGCTTCCATGCCTGCAGCCGGCATATGGGCCTTCCCGCCAGCGGCAGCGTGCAACTGGGCGACCGGCATTACGAATGCACCACCGGGCAGAGCTTCGCCGCGCTCGACTTCGGCCGCGGCGTCTGGCCGTGGAACAGCCACTGGACCCGCGCCGCCTTCGCCGCCCCGGGCGGCATCGCGGCCAACTTCGGCGGCGGCTGGACCGACGCCAGCGGCCTGACCGAGAACGCCCTGTGGTTCGGCGGCAAGCTGTCCAAGCTGGACCGCCCGGTAGCGATCGAGCAGGCCGCCGGCAACCCCCTCGCGCCCTGGCGGCTCTGCACCCCCTGCCGCCGGGTGGAGCTCAGCTTCACGCCCCGGCAGCTGCATCACGCCTGCCCGCGCGTCGGCCCGATCCATGCCGACACCCGGCAATGGTTCGGCCACTTCGACGGCGTGCTGCGCAGCCCGGCAGGCGAGTGCGTGCCGGTGAACAACGCCGTCGGCTGGCTGGGAGCCACCCGCGCGCGCTGGTAATCGCCCGAACGGTTGAACCGAGTGCCGGAGTTACGGCCTAAACTGCGGAATCAATAGCCGGAGCCAATCCACATGAGCCGCACAGAAACCGACAGCCTGGGGCCTGTCGAAGTCGCCGACGATGCCTACTGGGGTGCCCAGACCCAGCGCTCGCTGGAAAACTTCGCGATAGGTGGCGAACGCATGCCGCTGGCTGTGGTGCATGCCCTGGCACTGATCAAGAAGGCCGCCGCGCGGGTCAATGGCCGCGACGGCGACCTGCCGCCGGACGTCGCCCGCCTGATCGAACAGGCCGCCGACGAAGTGCTGGCCGGCAAGCACGACCACCAGTTCCCCCTGGTGGTCTGGCAGACCGGCAGCGGTACCCAGAGCAACATGAACGTCAACGAGGTGATCGCCGGCCGCGCCAACGAGCTGGCCACCGGCAGCCGCGGCGGCAAGAGCCCGGTCCACCCCAATGACCATGTGAACTTCGCCCAGAGCTCCAACGACTGCTTCCCCACGGCGATGCACATCGCCATCGCCAAGGCCGTGCAGCACGAGCTGCTGCCGGCCATCGCCGAACTGTCCGGCGGCCTGGCCGAGCAATCGGCGCGTCACGCCCATCTGGTGAAGACCGGTCGCACCCACATGATGGATGCCACCCCCGTCACCTTCGGCCAGGAACTCTCCGCCTTCGTCGCCCAGCTCGACTACGCCGACAAGGCCATCCGCGCGGCGTTGCCGGCGGTCCTGCAACTGGCCCAGGGCGGTACCGCCGTGGGCACCGGCCTCAACGCCCCCCATGGCTTCGCCGATGCCATGGCCGCCGAGCTGGCGGCGCTGTCCGGGCTGGATTTCGTCTCGGCGCCGAACAAGTTCGCCGCCCTGGCCGGCCACGAGCCGCTGGTGAACCTCTCCGGCGCCCTCAAGACCCTGGCCGTGGCCCTGATGAAGATCGCCAATGACCTGCGCTTGCTGGGCTCCGGCCCCCGTGGCGGCCTGGCCGAAGTGAAACTGCCGGCCAACGAGCCGGGCAGCTCGATCATGCCCGGCAAGGTCAACCCGACCCAATGCGAGGCCCTGTCCATGCTGGCCTGCCAGGTCATGGGCAACGACGCCACCATCGGTTTCGCCGCCAGCCAGGGACACCTGCAGCTGAACGTGTTCAAGCCGGTGATCGTGCACAACGTGTTGCAGTCCATCCGCCTGCTCGGCGACGGCTGCCGCAACTTCCAGCAGCACTGCGTGGCCGGCATGGAGCCGGATGCCGCGAGGATGGCCGAGCACCTGGAGCGCGGCCTGATGCTGGTCACCGCCCTCAACCCGCACATCGGCTACGACAAGGCCGCGCAGATTGCCAAGAAGGCCTATGCCGAGGGCACCACCCTGCGCGCGGCGGCCCTGGCCCTGGGCTACCTGACCGAGGAAGAATTCGACGCCTGGGTCCGCCCGGAAGGCATGCTGGAGGCCGGTCAACATGGCTGAGGCGGCAAAGCACGGCGCCACGCCGCTCGAAGGTGACGGCAAGCGCATCCTGATGATTCTCGGCACGTCCAAGGGCGGCAGCCTGTGCCACGCCCTGAGCGATGCCTTCGCCCAGGGCGCCCGCAGCGAAGGCCACGTGGTGCGCCTGCTGAAGCTCGGCGAGATGCAGTTCGACCCGGTGCTGCGCGGCGGCTACGACCAGAACCAGATCCTCGAGCCCGACCTGCTCGACGCCCAGCGGCAGATCCACTGGGCCGAGCACCTGGTGTTCGTCTATCCGGTCTGGTGGGGCGGCCTGCCGGCGCTGCTCAAGGGCTTCTTCGACCGCGTCTTCCTGCCCGGCTTCGCCTTCCGCTACCGCGGCCAGTCCCAGGCCTGGGACAAGCTGCTGAGCGGCCGCACCGCCGACCTGCTGGTGACCCTGGACACCCCGCCCTGGTACTTCCGCTGGATCTACGGCGCCCCGGCGCACCGCCAGATGGTGCGCACCATCCTCGGCTTCTGCGGGATCAAGACCCGTCGTCTCACCGAGTTCTCCCCGGTGCGTCCCTCCTCCGAGGAGCAGCGCCAGACCTGGCTGCGCAAGGCCGAATTGCTCGGTACCCGCTGCTGATCCCAGGGTCCATGTCGATTTGCGCGTAGGGTGGAAATCCCTTTGGGGATTTCCACCATCGGTGTCCTGCATGGCCCCGCCGGTGGATAGAAAAGCGCTATCCACCCTACAGGGCTGATGGCACAGGACTTGTAGGGGCGAATTCATTCGCCAAGGGACGCGCAGCGTCCCCCTCGGCCCGCAGGTTTACTCGGCCGACTCCCGGTATCGCCCACCATCCCTCACCCCAACCCCGCTCTGCGCCCCAGCCTGATCGCTTCGCGCTCAGTCGCTCATCGGCACCGGAAGCGGGGCTTCCGAACGCGCGCCTCTTCGCCCCAGAGGGAGAGGGGGCAGTCCGTGCGATCTGGTTGTTTTTACCTTGCCTGTGGGAGCGAATTCATTCGCGAGTGCGGGCCCCGGGCCCGCCCTGCTCAACCGGACTTCTTCACGATCGCCTCGGCGATGCTCGCCGGCACTTCGGCGTAGCGGGCGAACTCCATGGAGAAACTGGCCCGGCCCTGGGACATCGAGCGCACATCGGTGGCGTAGCCGAACATCTCGCCCAGGGGCACCTCGGCGCGGACGATCTTGCCGGAGAGCCCGTCTTCCATGCCGTGGATCAGGCCCCGCCGGCGGTTGAGGTCGCCCATGATGTCGCCCATGTAATCCTCGGGCGTCACCACTTCCAGCTTCATCACCGGCTCCAGCAGCACCGCGCCGCCTTTTTGCGACAGCTGTTTGGTGGCCATGGAGGCGGCGATCTTGAAGGCCATCTCGCTGGAGTCCACGTCGTGGTAGGAGCCGTCGAACACGGCGGCCTTCAGGCCGATCAGCGGGTAGCCGGCGAGCACGCCGTTCTTCATCTGCTCCTCGATGCCTTTCTGGATGGCCGGGACGAACTCGCGGGGCACCACGCCGCCCACGACCTCGTTGACGAATTCCAGCCCCTCCTTGCCTTCATCCGCCGGGGCGAAGCGGATCCAGCAATGGCCGTACTGGCCGCGCCCGCCGGACTGGCGGACGAACTTGCCCTCGATCTCGCAGGTCTTGCGGATCGTCTCGCGATAGGCCACCTGCGGCTTGCCGGTGTTGGCCTCGACGCCGAACTCGCGCTTCATGCGGTCGACGATGATGTCCAGGTGCAGCTCGCCCATGCCGGAGATGATGGTCTGCCCGGTCTCCTCGTCCGTCCTCACCCGGAACGATGGGTCCTCCTGGGCCAACCGGCCGAGGGCGATGCCCATCTTTTCCTGGTCGGCCTTGGTCTTGGGTTCCACGGCAATGGAGATCACCGGCTCGGGGAAGTCCATGCGCTCGAGGATGATCGGCTTGTTCAGGTCGCACAGCGTGTCGCCGGTGGTGACGTCCTTCATGCCGATCAGCGCGGCGATGTCGCCAGCGCGCACTTCCTTGATCTCGGCGCGGTGGTTGGCATGCATCTGCACCATGCGTCCGACGCGCTCCTTCTTGCCCTTCACCGAGTTGAGCACGGCATCCCCCGAGTTGAGCACGCCGGAGTAGACGCGGACGAAGGTCAGGGTGCCGACGAAGGGGTCGGTGGCGATCTTGAAGGCCAGGGACGAGAAGGGCTCGGCGTCATCGGCGTGGCGTTCGTCTTCCTTCTCCGGGTGGTCCGGGTGGGTGCCGCGGATCGACGGAATCTCGGTGGGCGCCGGCAGCAACTCGACCACGGCGTCCAGCACCAGCGGCACGCCCTTGTTCTTGAAGGAGGAGCCGCATACCGCCGGCACCACCTCGCAGGACAGGGTGCGGATGCGCAGGCCGGCCTTGATCTCGTCTTCGGTGAGGTCGCCAACGTCGAGGTAACGGGTCATCAGCTCCTCGTTGGCTTCGGCCGCCACTTCCAGCATCACGCTGCGCCAGTGCCGGGCGTCCTCCAGCAACTCGGCGGGGATGTCCTCCTCGCGGAAGGTGGCGCCCTGGTCGGCGTCGTTCCAGTAGATGGCCTTCATGCGGATCAGGTCGATCTGTCCGTGGAAATTCTCCTCCTGGCCGATGGGCAGCTGGATCGGCACCGGGGTGTGGCCGAGGCGCTTCCTGATCTGCTCCACCACCCGCAGGAAGTCGGCGCCGGCGCGGTCCATCTTGTTCACATAGGCGATGCGTGGCACGTGGTACTTGTCGGCCTGGCGCCAGACGGTCTCGGACTGCGGCTCTACGCCATCGGCGCCACTGAACACCACCACCGCGCCATCGAGTACCCGCAGGGAACGTTCGACTTCGATGGTGAAGTCGACGTGGCCGGGGGTGTCGATGATGTTGATGCGGAATTTCTCCAGCTGCTTGCGCGAGCCGGTCCAGAAGGCGGTGGTGGCCGCCGAGGTGATGGTGATGCCGCGCTCCTGCTCCTGGACCATCCAGTCCATGGTCGCGGCGCCGTCGTGCACCTCGCCCATCTTGTGGTTGACCCCGGTGTAGTAGAGGACCCGTTCGGTGGTGGTGGTCTTGCCGGCATCCACGTGGGCCACTATGCCGATATTGCGGTAATGGCTGATGGGAGTAGTACGTGCCATGGCGATCACCTCCGTGCGGATTCATAGGGTTCGGCAAGGCCGCACGCCTTCCGGCGGTGCCGACCGGCACCAGTCTGGATAGCGGAAGGTTGTGGTCGGCGATAGACCGTGGGTCCTTGCCACGCTGGGCATGGCACGGCCCCTGGCCGGCACCTCCCCTTCTCTAACGCTAGCACCGCCGCCGCCCCGGCACCGGCCGCTCATCCGCTATTCGGCCCGAGCTGTGCGAGGCCGCGCGCAACCCCGCCTGGCCTGAAGCGGCCATGGGTTTCGACGCGATGGGTAACAGGAAGAGACTCAGGAAAACCGCGACCGGACCGCGCAAGGGGAACCGCCCGACGCGGCTCCCCATGCGGGGCCGGGCCTTGCTACACCTTGTCCAGGAGACGCCGGAACTCCTGCTCCGAGTAGCCGCGCAGCGTCTGGGTCCTGACATTGCCGAGCGCGCCGGTCTTCAACAGCAGGGTGGTTGCCGCCTCCTCGTTGCCCTCGACGATCAGGACGAGGTCGTAGTTGCCGACCGTCCAGTAAGCGGCCTTGACCGACAGGCCGAGTCCTTCGGCCAACCCCTTGAAGGCGACGAATCGATCCGGGGAATCCTTGACGTTGCGAATGCCCTGATCGGTAAAGCTCGCCAGTGTGATGAATGTAGCCATGGACACTCTCCAGCGACGGTCACGGGGGTTGCGAGGGACTGCACTGGAGAAGGCCGCCATTCATCCATTTCCGCCTCATCAAGCACCGGACCTCCCCTCCCCGAGCCCGGGAGGCACCATCCCGGCGGCCATTCGCGCCGGGCCGCCGCTCAGGCGACCCAACCGCACTCGGTACTGCTGGCCTTGCTGGCCGTGACGATCAGCACCGGCATCACGAATTCGATCCGGCCTTCAGCATTTATGAAGGGCCGCAACGCCGGCTTCGCCGCCTCCTGCAGCCGCTGGAACTGCGCATCGTCGAGCAGGCCGCCGAGGGTCCAGGCACAGGCCCGCTCAGTGGAAACCAGGGCCTTGATCGAAGGGAAGCGAACCAGGCCGTCATGCCGCATCACCCGGGCTTCGGCCACCGCCGCCTGGTCGCAGAAGCCCAGCAGCCGTTCGACGTCGCCCAGCACGAAGGGGGCGCGGAAGGCATTGGCCACCTTTTCGCCGAACAGCCGTTGCAGCACCTCGGCCAGCGCGGCATAACCGGGCGAATGCTCGAGCGCATCGCACACGGCCACCGCCAGGCGTCCGCCCGGCTTGAGCACCCGCAGCATTTCCCGCAGGGCGGCGGGGGGATCGTCGAAGAACATCATGCCGAACTGGCTGACCACCGCATCGAAGCTGTCGTCGGCGAACGGCAGCGATTCGGCCCGCCCGTCCACCCATTCGATCGCGCCGCTCGTGCGCCGGGCCACGGCGAGCATCTGCGGATTCGGGTCCAGGCCCACCACCGAACCGCCGGGGCCGACACGCTCGGCAGCGGCGCAAGCCAGCACCCCGGTGCCGCAGGCCACATCGAGGACCCGCTCACCCGGCACGATGCCCGCCTCCGCGACGACCCGCGGGCCCCACTGCCGGAACAGCGCCGGGACGAAGAATTCCTCATACACCTCGGCGGGGGATGCCTCCACCCGCCCCTTGTCGTTCCCGCTCATTCGACACCTCCTGTCACCGCGCTCGAACCGGCGACTGGCAGGCCGGACAACATTCAAACCCCCTATCTGGGTAGGAATAGCAGCCGTTTGCCATGGTGCATGACCGCTGATCCCCCTCCCGTCCGGCAGGCGCCGACCGGCCACCTATACTTCTAGGCCCGACCCTGCAGTGGCTCAGCGCCGCCCCCGGTCGCAATGCCTGCCGTGGCAGCGGCAGCCCCCGCCAACAGAAAGGAGGACGACTATGGCAATCCGCATTGGTGACGAAGCCCCCGATTTCACCGCAGAAACCACCGAAGGCACCCTCAATTTCCACCAGTGGATCGGCGACCAGTGGGCCATCCTGTTCTCCCACCCGAAAGACTTCACCCCGGTGTGCACCACTGAGCTGGGCTACATGGCCAAGCTCAAGCCCGAATTCGACAAGCGCAATACCAAGATCGTGGGTCTCTCCGTGGACCCGGTCAGCGACCACCGCAAGTGGGTCGGCGATATCGAGGAAACCCAGGGCCATGCGGTGAACTACCCGATGATCGGTGACGACAATCTCAACGTGGCCAAGCTCTACGACATGATCCACCCCAACGCCAGCCCGGGCCCGCGCACCGCCGTGGACAACGCCACGGTGCGCTCGGTGTTCATCATCGGGCCGGACAAGAAGGTCAAGGCCATGCTGGTCTACCCCATGAGCGCCGGACGCAACTTCGACGAGGTGCTGCGCCTGCTCGACTCGCTGCAACTCAATGCCAAGCACACGGTGGCCACCCCGGTGAACTGGCGCCCGGGCGAAGACGTGATCATCCCCACCTCGGTGTCGGACGAAGACGCGCAGAAGAAATATCCCCAGGGCTACAAGACCCTCAAGCCTTACCTGCGGGTCGTCGCCCAGCCGAAATGACCCTCCGCGCGCCCTCCGGCAGGAGGGCGCGCCGTGGGCTGCCATACTGTCCTGCATGGTCAGGGCAACATTCCGCTTCTACGAAGAGCTCAACGACTTCCTGCCGGCCGAACGTCGCCGACAGGCCTTCACCTGCGCCTGTGCCAGGGCGGCCACGGTCAAGCACATGATCGAAGCCCTGGGCGTACCCCACACGGAAGTGGAGCTGGTGCTGCTCAACGGCGAGTCGGTAGGCTTCGACCGGGTGATACTCGATGGCGACCGCGTGGCGGTCTATCCCAAGTTCGAGACCCTGGACATCAGCCCGCTGCTCAAGGTGCGCGTCCACCCCCTGCGGGTCTTGCGCTTCATCGCCGACGCCCACCTCGGCGGCCTTGCCAGCCTGCTGCGCATGAGCGGTTTCGACACCCTCTACGACAACGCCTTCGAGGACGGCCAGATCGCCGAAATCGCCGCCCATGAGGGGCGCGTCGTCCTGACCCGCGACCGCGAACTGCTCAAACGCAGGATCATCACCCACGGTTGCTACGTGCATGCGCTCAAACCCGCGCAGCAACTGCGGGAGCTCTTCGAGCGGCTGGACCTGGCCCGCAGCGCCAAGCCCTTCAGCCTGTGCCTGCACTGCAACCGCCCGCTCCGGGAAATCGACCCGGAACTCGCCCGCCCGCGCCTGCCGCCGCGCATCGGCGCGCTCTACTCGCGCTTCCTCTTCTGCGACGCCTGCGACCGCCTGTACTGGGAGGGTTCCCACTGGCGCAGCATGTGCGCACTGCTGGCTCCTTTGCTGAATGGGAAGGACCTTCATTAGCAATTTCATCCCGCAAACCCAGGCGGGAAGCGGACTGCTATTAATTCGCCATAATTCCGACGAAACGGCAAAGACCCGCCTTTACGCGTCGTAAGTCTTGAACTTTAGTCATCGCATTGACGGTTCGAGCGGGTTCGTCGAACGGGTCCCGGGGACTGTGACCGCCAAATTTGCGCTAGGGCAATCGGCATCCATGAGCCTGACTTCCATGGGGCGCGGGAAGCGCACTCCTGTGATGGGGGAAGGTGGCTATGTCAAATGCAAAGAAAAAGATGGATAGGCAAATCCGGCTCTTCTGAAACACCAACCAACCGCGACACCAGACGTTCATTCCTCAAACTGTCCGCAGCGGCACTGACGGCGCCCCTGGTTCCCTGGGCCCGCGATAGCGGGGCCGTAGAGTGGATCACCGCCCCCCAGCCGATCTTCCCGCCCAGCCCGCCGACCCGCCCCTGGATGGAGGAACTCCCCACGGCGATCGTCCCGGTCGCCCGGGTGGACGCCCTGAACCCGGCACCCACGGTGGACGCCAACGTCCTCGGCGGTGAAATCGGCCGGGCGCCGCACCAGCGCTTCGATGAACTGATCACGAAACTGGGCGCGCCGGAACTCTATGAGCTGAGGGCGGTGGAAAACCCGGAATGGATCACCCACCCGGACCTGCCCAAGCAGAAGGTCTGGGCCTACCGCGGCGGCAACCCGGACGCGACGGTCCCGGCCACCCTCTTCGCCCACTACGGTACGCCGGTGCTCTGTCGTATCCGCAACGAGCTGCCGCAGGATCACGTCGGCTTCGGCAGCCCGGAGATCTCCACGCACCTGCACAACCTGCACTCCCCCTCGGAGAGCGACGGCTTCCCGGGCGACTTCTACAGCATCAACAAGGCGGGCCTGACCCTGGACAAGACCGGACCGCGGCAGGGCAAAGGGTCCTTCAACGACCACTTCTATCCCAACATCTACGCCGGCTACGACCAACTGCAGAACGGCATCGGCGACTTCCGCGAGGCCCTGGGCACGCTGTTCTATCACGACCACACCCTGGACTTCACCGCGCCCAACGTCTATCGCGGCCTGGTCGGCTTCTACCTGCTGTTCGACCATCTCGACTCGGGCAACGAGCACGATCCGAACCCGGAAGCGCTGCGGCTGCCGAGCCATCCCTACGACTATCCGCTGGCGTTCGGCGACCGGCGCTTCACCCCGCTGCCGGAGGGCCAGCTGTTCTTCGACGAGTTCCACGTCGAGGGCGTGCTGGGCGACAAGATTGTGGTCAACGGCAAGATCGAGCCGGTGCTCAGGGTCGCCCGGCGCAAATACCGCCTGCGCCTGCTCAACAGCGGCACCAGCCGCTTCTACGAGTTCTACCTGGTGGACTCGCGCGACAGTCCGCAGCGCTTCACCTACATCGCCAACGACGGCAACCTGCTGCCCGCGCCGCTCAGGGACCAGACCAGGGTGCGGCTCGGCGTGGCCGAACGCGGGGACATAGTGGTCGACTTCTCCCAGTACGCGATCGGTACCGAACTCTACCTGACCAACCGCCTGCGCCAGGACAGCACCCGCGGCCCCAGGGGCGTGAAGGCACCGGGCACCCGGGTGATGAAACTCATCGTCGACCGCGACCCGCCCGAGCCGGACGTCAGCCAGGTGCCGGACCAACTCCGGCCGCTGCCGGACCTCCCCACCCCGGAGGAGCTCGCCAGGCTGCCGGTACGACGCTTCGAGTTCAACCGCAAGAACGGCCTGTGGAAGATCGACGGCCAGGTGGTCGACGTGGAGAAACCGAGGGTCGTGGTGAAACAGGGCGAGGCCCAGGTCTGGGAGCTGGTCAGCGAGGCCGGTGGCTGGTACCACCCGATCCATATCCACTTCGAGGAGGGCCGCATTCTCAGCAAGACCGTCGACGAGGTCGAAGTGCCGATCCCGCCCCACGAGCGCGGGCGCAAGGATGTCTTCGTGCTCGAGCAGACCATGAGCATCAAGATCCTGCTGCACTTCCGCGACTTCAAGGGCAAGTACGTCATGCACTGCCACAACGTGATCCACGAAGACCACGCGATGATGTTGCGCTGGGACATCGAGGACGATGAGTCCGCCTGAGCCACGACGACAAGGGAGACATGCAGATGAACACTCGCAGAGATCTTTTGGCCGGCGCCGGCGTACTGGGTGTCGCCGCGCTGGGCTGGGCCCTTTCCCACGGACTTGGCGAAAAGACACAAAGGGTGGCCCGCAGCGGCCGCCTGCCGAACAGCCTGCTGTACACCCATGAGGGCAAGGCGGTGCGGTTCTACGACGACCTGGTCCGCGGCAAGGTGGTCGCCATTAACATGATGTACGCCGCCTGCGCGGGAATCTGCCCCACCGCGACGGCCAACCTGTTGCAGGTGCAGAAGATGCTGGGCGCGCGCGTCGGGCGCGACATTTTCTTCTACTCGATCACCCTGGAGCCCGAGCTCGATACGCCGGAGAGCCTGAAGGACTACGCCGACCAGCACCACATCGGGCCCGGCTGGCTGTTCCTGACCGGCACACCCGCCAGCGTCCAGGACGTGCGCTTCGCCCTCGGCTTCTACGATCCCGACCCGATAATCGACGCCGACAAGACCTCCCATTCCGGCATGTTGCGCGTCGGCAACGACGCCTACGACCGCTGGACCATGGCGCCCACCCAGGCCACCCCCGTGCAGATCCTGTCCACCATCGACCACGTGGACCGGACGGCGCTGCGGACCTGACGCGGTGCGGCCCTGGCCATTACCCGGTTACCCACAAAGGCGGTGGATGAAGCTGTGGATAAGCTGTCGGGCAATGGCCAGGGGCCAGGATTGGCGCGGGTAGGCCTGGACCGGGTCAATTTCTGAGCGGTTTCAAGTAGTTAGCTGTAGGGACGATCTCATTCGCAAGTGGGTCTGGCGCCGAGCTGGCCTGAAACTTCCCTCACCCCCGGCCCCCGCCCTGCGCCCCAGCCCGATCGCTTCGCGCTCAGGCGTTCATCGGCACCGGAAGCGGTGCTTCCGAAAGCGTGCCTCTTCACCCCGAAGGGAGAGGGGAGACTCAAGCCTGATACCCGGCACGAACGGCTCCCTCTCCCTCTGGGAGAGGGCTGGGGTGAGGGAAGCCAGGGACCACTGGGACCATTGCCCTACATCGGCATCCGCGCCCTTCGCGACTGCTGTCCCAGCGGCGTCGCCGCCGGCTGGCGGATCAGCGCCGCACGCCATGAATGGGTGGTGGCCACGTCGGCGTCCTGCAACAACGCCACCTTGCCCGCCACCAGGGTCGCCACCGGCACGCCGTCGCGATACAGCAGGCGGTTGCCCGCCAGCGCCGGCACCTTGCCGCCGCTCAACAAAGTACCCAGCAGGTTCAACGGATCGCAGGCGGACAGGCTGACCAGGCAGCCATCCAGCGGCCGCTTGCGCACCTCCCGCAAGAGGCCCACGGCCTCCGGCAAGGCGAACTGTTCGCCGGAAACGCCGGCGACGAAGCGCCCGCCACGAATCTCGCCGCGCGCTTCCAGGCGATGGTAGACCCGCAGCAGGTCGCGCCAGGGCGGCAGCCAGTCGGCCTCCCGCTCCAGCAGGCGCCAACCCACCACGCCGTAGCGGCGCAGCAGGGTACGCGCCACATGCTCCAGGGCATCCGCCGGCACCTTGCCGCTCCCCTCCTCCACCTTGCCGCGCAACAGCGCCCAGCGCCCGGCGTCCTGCATGTTGGCCAGGGCCAGGCGCGCGCGGCGGTCATGGCGGCTGCGCCGGGCCGCCGGCAGCAGCAGGGAGCGCAGCCCGGCGAAGCTGTCGGCATTGGCCAGGCCCAGAGCCACCAGCTCGCCGAGGCAATCCTCCAGTTCGCTGCGCAGCAGATGGGCTTCGTCCATCAGTTCGTCGAAGAACAACGCGCCCTGGCTGGCCAGCACCTGACGCACCCGCTCAGCGCGGGCTGAAGGCTCCGCCGCCGGCAGGTCATGCAGGCAGGCGCGCCACAGACCGAGACTCTTGCGTGGCAGCAGCAGGATCGGCGTGCCGCGCACCGGCCCCACCGCCGCCTTGCCGCGCCCGCCCAGGCGGCACCAGACAATGCGGCCGGCGCGGCACAGGTCGTCCAGCCAGTTGATGCCATAGTCGGCCACTCGGCTCGGCAGAATTTCACTTTCCCAGGAGCCGGCCGCCGCCTCGAAGCCTTCCAGTTGCCCGAGCACCCCGGCCAGGGCTTCGGCGCCGCGCACCTGGGCGTTGGGCGCCACGCGCTGCCAGTCGAACAGAAAGCGCATGAAGTCGGCCCGCTCCACCGGCTCGATCTGCCGGCGCAGGCGCTTGACCGTGTAGCGGTGGATGCGCGCCAACAGGTGCCTCTCGCACCACTCCTCCTCGGCCGCGCCGGGGGTGAAGCGACCACGCAGCACCTGGCCCTCGCGCTCCAGGCTGGCCAGGGCGTAGGCCAGCGCGCCCGGTTCCTGGCGCAGGTCGACGGCCAGTTTCGCCAGGGTCAGGGGACCGAAACCGCCCAGACGCGCGCGCACCGTTTCCACCAGGGCGGCATCCGCCTCCCAGGCGTCGGTGTACCCCTCGGGCGCGGCAATCGCCGGCTTGAGGCGGGCGTCCGGGTAGAGGACGCGGAACGGTTCCAGGCGCTCGGCCGGCAGCCACAACAGCGGTTGCCCGTCCAAGTGCAGGCAAGTGACGCGGCGGGCCTTGGCCAGTTGCGCCAGCCAGCCGGCCCAGCCGTCATTGGCCTCCACTTCCGCCCGGGTGATGCAGGCCAGCGCCAGCAGCGCCTCGTGCATTTCGTCGGCATCGCGCACCTGGGGCCAGGCTTCCTCGGCCACCGCGGCAATGGCATCCAGGTCCAGGGCGCCGAGGTCGTCGGCGGATTCCGGGTCGGTCCAGCGGCGATTCAGCACGGCCTGGGTGCGGCGCTCCTCCAGTGGCGCGTCGTCGAGGAAGGCATAAGGCCGCGCACCGAGGATTTCCGCCGCCAGGGCCGAGGGCGCCGGCAGGTCACGGGCCACCAGATCCACCTCGCCACGCTCCATGCGCCGCAAAAGGTCCAGCCAGCCCTCTGCGTCCATGGCGTCGTGCAGGCAGTCGTCCAGAGTCTGGGTCACCAGCGGATGGTCGGGAATCTCACGCTCGCCCACCAGGTTTTCCTGGCAGGCCACCTGGTCGGGAAAGACGCTGGCCAACAGGTCCTCGCTGCGCATGCGCTGGATCTGCGGCGCCACCTTGCGCCCGCCGGAGAAACGCGGCAGGGCCAGGGCGGTGGAGGCGCTCCAGCGCCAGCGCACGCCGAACAGCGGGGCGTCGAGAATGGCCTGGATCAGCACCTGTTCGGCGCTGTTGGAATGTAGGTAGCGCCAGACTTCCTCCAGCGGGAAGCTGTGGCTGGTGGACAGCGAAAGGATCAGCGCGTCCTCGGTGGCCGCCGCCTGCAGCTCGAAGTTGAAACTGCGGCAGAAGCGCTTGCGCAGGGCCAGGCCCCAGGCGCGGTTGATCCGGCTGCCGTAGGGCGAATGGATGATCAGCTGCATACCGCCGGATTCGTCGAAGAAGCGCTCCATCACCAGCCGCTGCTGGGTCGGCAGTGCGCCCAACGATGCCTGCGCCCGCGCCAGGTATTCGACGATCTGCCGCGCCGCCGCCTCGCTCAGACCGATGCCCTCGCGCAGTCCCTCGACCGCCCGCTCGATCCCGCCTTTCTCCCCTCTCCCTCTGGGAGAGGGGCCGGGGGTGAGGGAAGCCCAGTCCCGCTCGGAATCTCCCAACAACCGCTCGACATCAGCCCGCAACCGCGCCACCCCCGCCGACAATTCATCCGTGCGCCCCGGCGCCTCCCCCAGCCAGAACGGAATGTTCGGCGGTTGCCCCTGGGCATCCTCCACCCGCACCCGCCCCGGCTCCACTCGGAGAATGCGGTAGGACTGATTGCCGAGCTGGAACACGTCGCCGGCCAGGCTTTCCACGGCGAAATCCTCGTGCACGCTGCCCACCGACACGCCCTGGGGCTCCAGCAGCACGGCATAGTCAGCGGTTTCCGGGATGGCGCCGCCGGAGGTGATGGCGGTCAGCCGCGCCGCACGCCGGCCGCGCAGCCGGCGGTTCACCGCGTCGCGGTGCAGGTAGGCGCCGCGCACGCCCTGGCGGCCGCTGTAACCCTCGGACAGCATCTTCACCAGGGCGTCGAAATGCGCCCGCGCCAGGTCCGCATAGGGCATGGCGCGGGTCATCAACTCGAACAACTCGTCCTCGCCCCATTCCTGGCAGGCCACTTCGGCTACCACCTGCTGGGCCAGCACATCCAGGGGGGCATGGGGGATGACCAGGGCATCCAGCTCGTCACGGCGCACGCAGTCCAGCAGCGCCGCGCATTCGATAAGGTCGTCCCGCGATTGCGGGAACAGGCGGCCCTTGGGTGTGCCGCCGACGCTGTGGCCGGAACGTCCGACCCGCTGCAGGAAGGCGGCGATGCTGCGCGGCGAGCCGAGCTGGCAGACCAGCTCCACATCACCGATGTCGATGCCCAGTTCCAGGGACGCGGTGGCCACCAGCACCTTCAGGTCGCCACGTTTGAGGCGCTGTTCGGCGTCCAGGCGCAGGTCCCGCGCCATGCTGCCGTGGTGCGCGGCCACGGCGGCGTTGCCCAGGCGCTCGGACAGGTGGCGGCTGGCGCGCTCGGCGAGGCGCCGGGTGTTGACGAAGACCAGGGTGGTGCGGTGCTCGGCCACCAGTTCGGCCAGGCGGTCGTAGACCTTTTCCCAGGCGTCGTTGCTCAGCACCGCGTCCAGCGGCACCGGCGGCACCTCCAGGGCAAGGTCGCGCTCGCGGCTGTAGCCCACGTCCACGAGGGTGCAGGCGGGTCGCTCCCGGCCCATGAGGAACTGCGCCACCCGCTTGATGGGCTTCTGCGTGGCGGACAGGCCGATGCGTTGCAAGGGCCGCCCGCACAGGGCTTCCAGGCGTTCGGCGCTGAGCATCAGGTGGCTGCCGCGCTTGCTGCCGGCGATGGCGTGGATCTCGTCGATGATCAGGCTGCGGCAACCGGCGAGCATGGCGCGGCCGGACTCGGAGCCGAGCAGGATATAGAGGGATTCCGGGGTGGTGACCAGGATGTGCGGCGGCCGCTTGCGCATGGCGTCGCGCTCGGCCTGAGTCGTGTCGCCGGTGCGCACCGCAGTGCGGATATCCACATCCGCCAGGCCCTGGCGCGCCAGCTCGGCGCGAATCCCGGCCAGCGGCTCTTCCAGGTTGATGCGGATATCGTTGGACAACGCTTTCAGTGGCGACACGTAGACGACGCTGCAGCAGTCCGCCAGGCCGCCCTGCTCCAGGCCCTCGTGGACCAGTTCGTCGATGGCGGAGAGAAAGGCGGTGAGGGTCTTGCCGGAGCCGGTGGGTGCCGCCACCAGGGTGCTGTGCCCGGCGCGGATCGCCGGCCAGGCACGGGCCTGGGCCGCCGTGGGCGCGGCGAAGCTGGCGCGGAACCAGGCGGCGACGGCCGGATGAAAACCCTCCAGTGACGCACTGGCGCAATGGTTGGTCGAGGTCATGGCACCCACTATGGGTCGCGACTGGATGTCGCTCAAGGGCGCCGGACCGGTGGTTGCCCGTCTTCCCTCCGCTTGCCGGAGCAGCGAGTGACCGCGACCGAAGCCGCCTGACGGCCAGCACCCAAACCTGGGTTTTTTCACCCACCCGAAACCGGCGCCTCAATCCTCCATCATTCCGCACCTGGCCAAGGATACCCGCGCCGCCTGGCCCTTTCCTCGATGAACGGCATCGCTGGTATGGAGTTTGCCCATGCCCTCGTAGCCAGCCCGTGAATGAGTAGTTGCCAAGGCGGCGATGCGTACAGCGAGGGAAAGACGCCAACCGAGCGCCCGAGCTGCCCGCAGCGGACACCTCAACATTGCCAATGCAGGTCTCGAGGAAGAAAAAATGCCCACACTCATAAAAGCCGACCTGGATTTCATCCTCCAGCAGATCAAGATCGCCGAGGCCCATGCTGCCGGCGGCGACCTCGCGCAACTTATCGGCAACCCCCTGCTTCCCTGGGGGCTGCGTACCGTCGATGGCAGCTTCAACAGCCTGCTGCCCGGACAAAGCAACTACGGCTCGGCGGACCAGATCATGCCGCGCCTGCTGGATCCGGTATTCCTGCCCGCCGAGAACGGTTCGTCGTACAACCAGACCAGCGGCGTGGTGACCGACTCCCAGCCGCGCACCATCAGCAACCTGATCGTCGACCAGACCATCAGCAACCCGGCGGCCGTGCAGGCCTATGTCGCCGCGGGGCTGGGCACCCTGGCCACTGGCACCCAGATGGACCCTGGCGGCACCGCCTACCCGATCGGCACCCTTCTCGGCCTCGACGGCCTGGCGATCCCCGCCGGCCAGAGCCTGGTACTGCCGAACGTTTCCGCCGATCAGGGGATCACTGCCCCCTTCAACTCCTGGATGACCCTGTTCGGCCAGTTCTTCGACCATGGCCTGGACCTGGTGAACAAGGGCGGCAACGGGATCGTCTTCGTCCCCCTCCAGCCTGACGATCCCCTCTACGTGCCCGGCTCGCCCACCAATTTCATGGTACTGACCCGCGCCACCCAGGTCGCCGGCCCCGGCGCGGACGGCATACTCGGCACCGCCGATGACACCACCCACGAGAGCGTCAACCAGACCACGCCCTTCGTCGACCAGAACCAGACCTACACCTCCCACGCCTCGCACCAGGTCTTCCTGCGCGAGTACGCGCTGGTGAACGGCAGGCCGGTCGCCACCGGCCACATGCTCGAGGGCGCCAACGGCGGCCTTGCCACCTGGGCGGATATCAAGCTGCAGGCAAGGACGATGCTCGGCATCGACCTGGCCGATACCGACGTGACCAACGTGCCGCTGCTGGCCACCGACGAATACGGCCGCTTCGAGCGCGGGCCGAACGGCTTCGCCCAGGTCGTCATGCGGACCGCCGGCGCCGACGGGATACTGGGCAGCGCCGACGATGGCCTCACCCTGGTCGAAGGCAATCCCCTGGCGCCCATCAGCCTCTCCAACGCGCTGCGCACCGGGCACGCCTTCCTCGACGACATCGCCCATGCCGCCAACCCCACCGGGAAGACGGCCGATTCGGACAGCGCGACCGGCCTGGCCAACGCGGACGCCTCGGCCACCACCGGCAACTACGACAACGAGCTGCTGGACGCCCACTACATCACCGGCGACGGCCGCGGCAACGAGAACATCGGCCTGACCGCCGTGCACCATGTGTTCCACTCCGAACACAACCGCCTGGTCGAACACACCAAGGACGTGGTGCTGCAGTCGGCCGACCTGGCCTTCCTCAACGAGTGGCTGCTGGTGGACGTCGCCGCGCTGCCGGCCACGCCGGCTGAGATCGATGCCCTCCTGTGGGACGGCGAGCGCCTGTTCCAGGCCGCGCGCTTCACCAACGAGATGCAGTACCAGCACCTGGTGTTCGAGGAGTTCGCACGCACCGTGCAGCCGCAGGTGGACGTGTTCAACTTCCAGCCGACCATCGACCTCGACCCGGCCATCGTGGCCGAGTTCGCCCATACCGTGTACCGCTTCGGCCACTCGATGCTCAATGACACGGTGGCGCGCATCGACAGCAACCTGCAGTCGAACGATATCGGCCTGATCCAGGCATTTCTCAACCCCCTGGAATTCGCCAACGGCGGCACCGCGGACATCGCGGCGGGCGCCATCATCCGCGGCATGACCCGGCAGGTGGGCAACGAGATCGACGAGTTCGTCGTCGGCGCGCTGCGCAACAACCTGGTCGGCCTGCCCCTGGACCTGGCGGCGCTGAACATCGCCCGCGGCCGCGACACCGGCATTCCATCGCTCAACAATGCGCGGGCGCAGTTCTTCGAGATGACCGGCGATGCCCAGCTCAAGCCCTATGCGAGCTGGGTCGACTTCGCGATGAACATCAAGAATCCGGCCTCGATCATCAACTTCATCGCCGCCTACGGCACCCATTCCAGTCTGACCGCACCGGAGGTGGACACCCTGGTCGAAAAACGCGCCGCGGCGACCCTGCTGGTGATGGGTGGCACAGGAGCGCCGGCGGACCGGGTCGACTACCTGAACGGCACGGGCGCCTGGACCGGGGTGGAAACCGGCCTGAACCTGGTGGACTTCTGGATCGGCGGCCTGGCCGAAGAGAAGATGCCCTTCGGCGGCATGCTCGGCTCCACCTTCAACTTCGTCTTCGAGGTCCAGCTTGAGAAGCTCCAGGACGGCGACCGCTACTACTACCTGAGCCGTACCCAGGGCATGAACCTGCTCAACGAACTGGAGGCGAACTCCTTCTCCGCCCTGGTGATGCGCAATACCGACCTGGGCGACCCCACCTCGTCGCACCTGCCGGGCAACCTGTTCCAGGCGGTGGACCACATCCTGGAGATCGAGACCACCCGGCAGATCGGCGCCGACCCGGTCGGCACCGACCCGCTGCTGGAGGCGCTCCGGCCCACCGTGGTACGCCAGGACCTCGACGGTGACGGGGACGGCGACCTGCTGCAGTACACCGGGGGAGCCCATGTGGTACTCGGCGGCTCTGCGGAGGATGACACCCTGATCGCTGGCGATGGCGACGACACCCTTTGGGGCGATGCGGGCAATGACCACCTGGAAGGCGGCTATGGCGTCGACCTGATCCACGGCGGAGCCGGCGACGACTTCATCACCGACATCGGCAACGACATCGGCGATGGCGACACCCTGCACGGCGAAGAAGGCGACGACGTTATCCACGGCGGCAACGGCCTGGACCTGATCTTCGGCGGCAGCGGCCGCGACTTCATCATCGGCGGCGTCGACAACAAGCAGGTCTTCGGCGGCACCGGCGATGACTTCATCCACGGCGGCGAAGGCCTGGACTTCCTGATGGGCAACGAGGGTGATGACTGGATGGAGGGCGGCGCCCGGTTCGACACCCTGGCCGGCGACAACTCGGAACTGTTCTTCAACAGCCCGATCATCGGCCACGACGTGCTCATGGGTAATGGCGGCGACAACGACTACGACGCCGAGTCCGGCGACGACATCATGTTCCAGGGCGTCGGCATCGAGCGCAACGAAGGCATGTTCGGCTTCGACTGGGCCATCCACAAAGGGCATATGCAGGCCGCCGACTCGGACCTGGCGGTGCCCATCTTCACCACGGTGCAGGCCGACATCCTGCGCGACCGCTTCGATCAGGTGGAAGGACTTTCCGGTTGGCAGTTCCACGACGTGCTCATCGGCGACGACCGTGGCAGGGCGGCGGAACCGGTCCCCGAGCTGATCTTCACCAATCACGAACTGACCCAGGCGGGCGCCGACCGCATCGCCGGCCTCCAGGCCGTACTCGGCACGGCGGCCGCCGCCAACCCGGGCAACGACCCGAACGCCATCCTCTTCGACGGCGGCAACATCATCCTCGGTGGTGACGGCAGCGACCTCATGGAAGGCCGCGGGCAGGACGACATCCTCGATGGCGATGCCTGGCTCAACGCGCGGATCAGCGTACGCTCGCCCCTTGATCCGACCGTGGAACTGTTCAGCGTCGACAGCATGGTGGAAATCCAGGCGCGGGTGCTGGCGGGCGAGATCAGGCCGAGCCAGTTGCAGATCGTCCGCGAGATCCTCATCGCCGACGGCAGCGACGACGTCGACACCGCCGTGTTCTCCGATGCCCGGCAGAACTACCAGGTGACCCAGAACGATGACGGCACCTGGACGGTCGCCCACACGGCCGGCACCCAGGCCGACGGCACCGATCTGCTGCGCAACATCGAGCGCCTGCAGTTCGCCGACCAGACGGAGGTGATCAGCGGCAGCAACGGACTGCCGACAGGCACCGTGCTCATCAGCGACACCACACCCGCGCGGGGCCAGGTGCTGACGGCGACCGCTGCCTTTGACGATCCGGATGGCGTCGTCCCCGGCACCACCGATTTCACCTGGCAGGTCCGGACCGTCGACGGCGGCTGGGCCGACGTGGGCACCGGCGCGACCTTCCAGCCGGGCACCGCCCAGCTCGGACAGGCCCTGCGGGTGATCGCGTCCTTCACCGACGGCCTGGGCGTGCTCGAGCGCGTCGCCTCGGCGCCCACCGCCGCGGTCATTGTCAACAACGCCCCAGTGGGCCTGCCCGCCATCAGTGACACCACGCCTACCCAGGGACAGGTTCTGACAGTCTCCACCGCTGCCATCAGTGATCCGGACGGGCTCGCCGGGGTGCAGTTCAGCTACCAGTGGCAAGTCGGCAATGCAGGCACCTTCACGGACATCGCCGGGGCCACCGGTTCGACCTTCACACCCGCCCAGGAGCAGGTTAACCAGCAGATGCGGGTCGTGGTCAGCTTCACGGACAATGTCGGCAATCCGGAACGCCTCATCTCGGACCCGACCACGGCCGTTACCGATGTCAACGATGCACCGACCGGTGCGCCGACCATCAGCAATAGCACGCCGGCCTATGGCCAGGTGCTGACGGCCGGCCGAGGGACCATCGCCGACCCGGATGGCACCACGACCTCGACCTTCAACTACCAGTGGCGCTCCTCGAGCGACGGCGGCCTGACCTTCGCCAACATCCTCGGCGCCACGGCGGCGACCTTTACGCCCGGAGTGCAGCAGGCCGGACAGATGCTGCAGGTGGTAGCTACCTACACCGACGACGCCGGCTTCAGCAACTCGGTGGCTTCGGCGGCGACGGCAGTGTTGAGCGGCATCCAGGTGGGAACACCTGGCGCCGACAGCCTGACGGGTACCGCAGGCGACGATGTACTGATCGGTGGCGCCGGAGCCGACCTCATGGTTGGCGGCCTGGGCAACGATATCTACGAGGTTACCGAAGCCGGCGATGTCGTCGTGGAACAGGACGGCGAAGGCCACGACACAGTGTCGACCTCCCTCGCCAGCTACGAGTTGGGTGCCAACTTCGAGGGCCTGTTCTTCGGCGGTAGCGGCGACTTCACTGGTATCGGCAACGCGGCGGACAACGTGCTGGTGGGTAATGCGGGGAATGACGTACTGAACGGTGCCGGTGGTGCCGACGTCATGGCCGGCGGCCTGGGCAACGATACCTATGCCGTGGCCGAGGCGGGCGACCTGGTGATCGAGATGCCCGGTGAGGGCGCGGACACAGTGCTGACCTCGCTGGCCAGCTACGTGCTGGGCGCCAACCTGGAGAACCTGACCTTCGTCGGCAGCGGCGACTTCACCGGCATTGGCAACAGCCTCGACAACGTCATGGTGGGCGGCGGCGGCAACGACATCCTGATCGGTAACGCAGGCGCCGACCACATGACGGGTGGCCTGGGCAACGACATCTACGAGGTCACCGAAGCCGGCGATGTGGTGCTGGAGCTGGCCGGTGCCGGCCACGACACGGTGTCGACCTCGCTGGATAGCTACAGCCTGGGCGCCGATGTGGAAGGGCTGTTCTACGGCGGCGGCGGAAACTTCACCGGCATCGGCAACGAACTCGACAACGTCATCGTCGGCGGCACCGGGCAAGACTTCCTGAATGGCGGGCTCGGCAACGACACCATGGTAGGCGGCCTGGGCAACGACACCTTCATGTTCGCTGCGGGCTTCGGCCAGGACCGTCTCTTCAGCTTCGACGCCGACCCGGCGGGCGGCCAGGACCTGCTGGACGTGACGGCGCTTGGCATCACCGCGGCCAACTTCGCGGCCAACGTGAACATCCAGGCGGTGGCGGGAAGCACCCAGGTCAGCATCGGCGCCGACAGCATCACCCTGGTGGGTGTGGCCGATGCCGGCAGCGTGACCCAGGCGGACTTCATCCTGGCGGGCTGAGATGTCTGGCGACAGGAAGCAACGGGACGAAGGGCATGGGCGCATACCCCATGCTCTTCGCTCGCGGTCCGCAAGCGCCGGCTGGGAGGCTTGCCCCGCCAGCGGACCGGCGAGCCCGGTTTCTGGCTGCCTCGTCGCCTCACACCCGAAAAAACACGAAATCAAATTCCTTTTAAATCAATCCGATACCAATTCAACTCAAATCCTGCGCAATTTAGGCGAATTTTTGACACAGATAGGACACCCATCTAGTACTGGGTGTTACCTCCTGGTAGCCGGGTGCATGAGCCGAGGTACATGGCATGCGCCGAACGCACCAAGTGAGCTGTGGACCTGCCGGCGGCTGCGCAGGGATCGTGCGACTCGCGGGTCATGACGAGGGTGAGGCTTCCCTTGCCGGCGGGCAAGGACCTCCTGCGACATGACGCCGTACAAATGGAGTGGGCAGAGAAATGGTCGGCTCTTCAGAGAGGTCATCGGTTCCTTCGATTCGCGCAATCCGCGGTTTCATGGCATGGAGGTACATCCACTGGCTGTTCGCCTGCCTGCTGGCGACCCAGGTAGCCGCGGCGGAAGGCCCAGCGGGTAACGACAAATGGCTGGAGCCGGCCCGCTCCAGGCTGACGGCGGACAAGCACGGGCTCCCCTTCTTCCCCCATCGCGCCAATACGCCGGGTAACGGCCTGCTGAGCGTCAAGGACTTCGACAATGCGGAGGTGTGCGGCGCCTGCCATACGGAGATCTACCGGCAATGGCGCACCTCGATGATGGCCCACTCCTGGGAGGAACCCATCTACCGCGCGCTGCTCAGGCATGCCAGCGAGGCCACCGGCGGCACAGTGGATAACTTCTGCACCGGTTGCCATACGCCGATCGGCCTGACCACCGGGCAGATCAACTCGCAGGTGAACCGCGCATCCGTGGCCTTCACCGCCGAGCACAACCCGATGCCCGGAGTCGACTGCGAAACCTGCCACAACATCAACGCGCGCACCGGCCTGGACAACGGCGCCTATGTGCTCACCCCCAAGGCCAATGGCCGGCCGACCAAGTTCGGCCCGCGCAGCGATGCGGTGTCGCCCTACCACGACACGGTCTATTCCAGTCTGCACACCCGCTCGGATTTCTGCGCCACCTGCCACAACGTGACCCACCCGTTCAGCTCGGTGGCGGTGGAACGCACCTACGATGAGTGGCTGGAGAGCCCCTACAGCCTCAGTGGCCAGACCTGCCAGAGCTGCCACATGCCGGGCTTTGCCGGCAAGGCGGCAATCATGGGGCCGGACCGCACGGACGTCGCCTCCCACTGGTTCAGCGGCGCCAATGCCGCCGTGCTGGACTACCTCGGCCAGGCCGAAGCTGCACAACGTGCGCGCGAGTCACTACAGCGGGCGGCGCAGATCACATTCCAGACGCTTCCGCAGAGCGTGGCGCCCGGACAGCGGGTCTCGGTGCAGGTGAAAGTGGCCAACGTCGGCGCCGGGCACAAACTGCCCACCGGGTTCCCGGAGGGACGCGAAGTATGGATCGATTTCCGCGCGGTGGACGCAACGGGGCGCGAACTCTACCGCCTCGGGACGATCAAGGACGGCGGCACCGAACCGGGGACGCGCAACTTCAAGGTTCACCTCGGGGACAAGGACGGTAAGGAACTGGATATTGAAGTGTGGAATGCCACCCAAGTCCTCTCGGACAACCGCATCCTGCCCATGGGCTATGACGTCGAGGAATTCTCCTTCGAGGTCCCGGCGGATGCCGTCGGCCCGATCACCCTGACCGCCGACCTCAACTACTGGCCCTTCTCGCAGCGGCTGGTGGATTACCTGCTGGCCAAGGAGCAGATGCGGGTGGAAATCACCCTTATGGCCCAGGTGACCGGGCAGATCGGCCTGTCACCCATACCCGCAAGCGGCGAGAGCCGGGTAGCGAGCAACCCCGCTGAACATTGACCGTGATCTCGTTCGTAGCGCCTGGGCGCCGGTGCATCCGGCGCCCCTTGAACCCGTAACTGCCTGGGCGGGCTGAAGCGGGGAGCCTCGGAGTGCGCTGAGCGGTAGAGCAGTCCGGTGCTACTGCCTTCTTCATCCTTCTTCTCCGGCGCGGGCCCCACGGCGCGTCGCAGTTGCCATTCATCGGAAGAATCAGATCGCATCGCCAGCTTGCTGGGTGCAGCGCATTGCTCCAGCGGGGCCTGCAGGGTTGATGGCCGGTCACCAGCCAGCCGAGGGCGGCGGCAGGCCCCGCGCCCGGCCACTAAACTGAAATTGTCTTGCGATTGCAGGACAGGGGCGGGGCCACTCCAGCCCGGCGCTACCGAGCTGCCGCGGACCCCGTCCATCATCCCCGTGCTTTTTCCCCGCCGCCGCACAGTGCTGTCGCCCTGGCCGGCCGACCACCGCCTTGCCAGAGGAGGACAGGCAATGGACGAATCCAGACTCAATGATTTCATGGGCAAACTGGTGGCCGACATGGGCGGTGCCGCGATGCTCGCCAACATCATCCTCGGCGACGAACTCGGGCTTTACCGCGCCATGGCCGACAGCCAGCCGGTCAGCCCCGAGGACCTGGCCGCCAGGACCGGCTGCAATGCGCGCCTGTTGCGCGAATGGCTGAGTGCCCACGCCGCCTCCGGCTACATGGAGCACGACAACGGGCGCTTCCGTCTTCCGGAGGAACAGGCGCTGGCCCTGGCCGTGGAAGACTCGCCGGTGTACGTGGCCGGCGGCGCCTCGGTGATCGCCGCGCTCTTCCACGACAAGGACAAGCTGGTCAAAGCCATGCGCGGTGACGGCGGATTGCCCTGGGGTGATCACCACCCTTGCATGTTCAGCGGCACCGAACGCTTTTTCCGCCCGGGCTATCGCGCACACCTGGTGGCCGAGTGGCTGCCGGCCCTGGACGGCGTGGTGGAAAAACTCGAGGCCGGGGCCAAGGTCGCCGACATCGGTTGCGGCCATGGCGCCTCCACCGTGATCCTGGCGCAGGCCTTCCCGGCTTCGCGTTTCATCGGCTTCGACTATCACGCGCCGTCCATCGAGACGGCCAACCAGCGCGCCCGGGAAGGCGGCGTGGCCGAGCGGGCGACCTTCTCCCAGGCCAGCGCCAAGGATTACCCCGGCAACGATTACGACCTGATCTGCTACTTCGACTGCCTGCACGACATGGGCGACCCGGTGGGCGCCGCCCGGCACGCGTACCAGACCCTGAAGCCGGACGGCACCGTGCTGCTGGTGGAGCCTTACGCCAACGACAACCTCGACGACAACGTGACCCCGGTGGGCCGCCTGTTCTATTGCGCGTCGACCTTCATCTGCACGCCCAACTCCCTGTCGCAGGAAGTGGGCCTCGGCCTCGGCGCCCAGGCCGGCGAAGCGCGCCTGCGCAAGGTCTTCGAGCAAGCCGGTTTCAGCCGCTTCCGCCGGGCCACGGAAACGCCCTTCAACCTGATCCTGGAAGCCCGCAAGTGACGCGCGTGGTGGACAGCCTTGCGGCCGTCCACCACCCCGTTTCCGTGAACATCGCCAAGAAACTCCTTGTCAGACAGACACTAATCTCGCTATTACCTGACCCAGGACCCGAGAAGAATCTCTGCGACACAAATCCGTAACCTCGCAATGCACAGATAAGAGCGACCTCCGCAATTCGCGCCATGGACAAGGGCGTACTGCATTCCGCCGTGGGTGGCTGCCTGGCACTCCGGCCTCGCTGCAAGGAAATATCGAATGCCCAGAAGACAAGTCATCAACGCTCAAGTAAGCCCGAAGGGCAGCCTGGAAACCCTCTCCCAACGCGAAGTCCAGCTGCTCAGCGAAGCCGGCTCGGGCCGCATGTACCAGCTGTTCCGCCAGTGCGCCCTGGCCATCCTCAACACCGGCGCGCAGATCGACAACGCCAAGACCATCCTCGACGCCTACAAGGACTTCGAAGTCCGCATCCACCAGCAGGACCGTGGCGTGCGCCTGGAGCTGATCAACGCACCGGCGAATGCCTTCGTCGATGGCGAGATGATCGCCGGCACCCGCGAGATGCTGTTCAGCGCCCTGCGCGACATCGTCTACACCGAGAACGAGCTGGACAGCTTGCGCATCGACCTGGACAGCTCCCAGGGCATCACCGACTACGTCTTCCACCTGTTGCGCAACGCACGCACCCTGCGTCCAGGCGTGGAGCCGAAGATCGTCGTGTGCTGGGGCGGCCACTCCATCAGCACCGATGAGTACAAGTACACCAAGCGGGTCGGCCACGAGCTGGGCCTGCGCCATCTGGACGTTTGCACCGGCTGCGGTCCCGGTGTGATGAAGGGGCCGATGAAGGGCGCCACCATCGGCCATGCCAAGCAGCGCACCCACGGCGGTCGCTACCTGGGCCTGACCGAGCCCGGCATCATCGCCGCCGAGGCGCCCAACCCCATCGTCAATGAACTGGTGATCCTGCCTGACATCGAGAAGCGCCTGGAGGCCTTCGTGCGCGTCGGCCACGGCATCATCATCTTCCCCGGCGGGGTCGGCACGGCGGAGGAATTCCTCTACCTGCTGGGCATCCTGATGCACCCGGACAACCAGGACCTGCCCTTCCCCCTGGTGCTCACCGGACCGAAGAGCGCCGCGGCCTACCTGGAACAGTTGCACGCCTTCGTCGGCGCCACCCTGGGCGAAGCCGCGCAGAACCGCTACCGGATCATCATCGACGACCCGGCCGCCGTGGCCATCGAAATGGCCCAGGGCCTGAAGGCGGTCAAGCAGTTCCGCCGCGAACGCAACGACGCCTTCCACTTCAACTGGCTGCTGAAGATCGACGAGCGCTTCCAGCGTCCCTTCGACCCCACCCACGAAAACATGGCCAGCCTCAAGCTCAGCCGCGACCTGCCGGCTCACGAGCTGGCCGCCAACCTGCGCCGGGCCTTCTCCGGCATCGTCGCCGGCAACGTGAAGGACAAGGGCATCCGCCTGATCGAACAGCACGGCCCCTACGAAATCCACGGCGATGCCGTGGTGATGCAGCCGCTGGACGACCTGCTCAAGGCCTTCGTTCGCCAGCACCGGATGAAGCTGCCGGGCGGCGCGGCCTATGAACCCTGCTACCGGGTGGTGCAGAGCGGGGCCGAGGCGCTGGAGGCGAGTTGAGGACAGGGTAAGAAGCCGCTGTGGGGTCGAACGGCTTGCCGCTTTTCTGTGGGGGCGAATGAATTCGCCCCCACAGAAAAGGTCCCACCACTGGGCGCGCCGTGCCTCGGGCGGTATTCCATGGGCGCGGCGCGGGGGCTGCCTCCCGCCGCGGTCGCGCGATGCCCTGGTCAGGGCTAGGCTCTCCGGGACGCTCCACAGGGGGAAAAGCGCCATGCGATCCAGCCTCGCCAGCGGCGTGACACGCCGGGAAATCTGGGCCTGGGCGATGTTCGATTTCGCCAATTCCGGCTACACCACGGTGATCATCACCGCCGTGTTCAACGCCTACTTCGTCGCAGTGGTCGCCGAGGGCAAACCCTGGGGCACCCTGGCCTGGACCAGCACCCTCGCCCTCTCCTACGCCCTGGTGATCGTCACCGCCCCCCTGATCGGCGCCCATGCCGACGCCACGGCGCGCAAGAAGCGCCTGCTGCTGCTGAGCACCATCGGCTGCGTGATCTTCACCGCGGCCCTGGCCCTGGCCGGTCCGGGCGCCCTGGGGCTGGCGGTGCTGTTCGTGGTGCTGTCGAACTTCTGCTTCGGCACCGGGGAGAACCTGATCGCCGCCTTCCTCCCCGAACTCGCCCGCGACGACGCCATGGGCCGGGTATCCGGCTGGGGCTGGGGGTTGGGCTACATCGGCGGGCTGGTCAGCCTGGGCGCCTGCCTGGGCTACGTCAGCTGGGCCCAGGGCCAGGGGCATACGGCGGCGCAGTTCGTCCCGGTGTGCGTGCTCATCACCGCCCTGCTCTTCGCCCTATCCAGCACCCCGACCTTCCTCTACCTGAAGGAACGCAGCCAGCCGCAACCCGCCTCGGCACAAGGCGCCTGGTCACGTTTTGCCCGCACCCTGCGCGAGGCCGGCCGCTATCGCGACCTGCTGCGCTTCCTCGCCTGCACCGTCTGCTACCAGGCGGGCATCGCCGCGGTGATCAGCCTGGCGGCCATCTACGCCGACCAGGTGATGGGCTTCACCACCCAGGACACCCTGATGCTGATCTTCATCGTCAACATCACCGCCTCCATCGGCGCCGTGCTGTTCGGCTGGCTGCAGGACCGCATCGGCCACCGCCCCACCCTGGCGCTGACCCTGCTGGGCTGGCTGGCCATGGTCGGCATGATCTGGCTGGCCAGCGGCCCGGCGCTGTTCTGGGTCGCGGCCAATATCGCCGGCCTGTGCATGGGAGCCAGCCAGTCGGCCGGCCGCGCCATCGTCGGCCTGCTCGCCCCGCCGACGCGGCTGGCGGAGTTCTTCGGGCTCTGGGGCCAGGCGGTGAAGCTTTCCGCCATCCTCGGCCCCATGACCTACGGCCTGGCCAACTGGCTGTCCGGCGGCGACCACCGCCTGGCCATGCTCATCACCGGCAGCTACTTCGTGATCGGCCTGGCGCTGCTGGCCAGCGTGCGCCTGGAGCGCGGACGGCGCGCGGCGCTGACCGGCTGAAGCGTCATACGCCGAACCAGTTCAGCGCCGACGGGCTGGTGTTCAGGTAGAGGTGCTTCACCTCGCTGAACTCCTCCAGTCCGGTCCGCGACAGCTCGCGGCCAATGCCGCTGGATTTGTAGCCGCCCCAGGGCGCCTGGGGGAATGCCGCGTTGTAGTCGTTGATCCAGACCGTGCCGGCACGCAATCGCCGAGCCACGCGATGAGCCCTGGCGAGATCGCGGGTCCAGACGCCGGCAGCCAGGCCAAAGGGCGTGCCGTTCGCCAGTTGAAGCGCCTGCTCCTCACCCTCGAAGCGCTCCACGGTGATCACCGGACCGAAGATTTCTTCGCGGGCAATACGCATGTCCGCGCATACCTGGCCAAGCAGGGTCGGCTCCAGCCAGAAGCCGCGCTCGAACATCCCATCCTGCGGGATACGTCCGCCCGCCAGCAGTTGGGCGCCCTCCTGCAGCGCGCCGTTGACAATCGCCAGCACCTGGTCGCGCTGGCTGGGGGAGATCACCGGGCCCATCTGGGTGCCTTCGGCAAACCCGTCGCCCAGGCGAATGCGCCGTACCCGATCGGCCAGGGCTGCGACGAAACGGTCGTGGATGGCGCTCTCCACCAGCAGCCGCGAACCGGCCGAGCAGACCTGGCCGGCATTGAAATAGACGGCATTGAGTGCCTGGTCGAGGGCGACTTCGAAGTCGGCATCGGCGAAGACGATGTTGGGGTTCTTGCCGCCCAACTCCAGTGCCACCCGTTTGAAGTTGCCGCTGGCCGCGCGCATCACCTTACCGCCCGCGGTGGCGCCACCGGTCAGGGACACCAGGTCCACGTCCGGGCTGGCGGCCAGCCGTTCGCCGATTTCCCCCGGCCCGGTCAGCAGATTGAACACACCCGCCGGCAGGCCGACCCGCTCGATCAACTGGCACAGGCGCACGGCGGTCAGCGGGGTCAGGCTGCTGGGCTTGACCAGCAGGGTATTGCCGGCGGCCAGGGCCGGCGCAACCTTCCAGGCCAGTTGCAGCAGCGGGTAGTTCCAGGGCGCGATGAGCGCGCAGACGCCCACCGGCTCACGCTGGTTGATGCTGATGACATGGGCCGGCGCGTGGGTGTTGAAGCTGCCACCCTCGCTCTCCAGCAGGGCCGCGTAGTAGCGGAAGGTGGCCACCACGTTGGCTACGTCACCCAGGCTCTCGCCGAGGGTCTTGCCGGCGTTGAGGGTTTCCAGCCGCGCCAGGTGCTCGCCGTCGGCTTCGATGGTGTCGGCGATGCGCCGCAGGATCGCCGCCCGATCGCAGACGCCCAGCCAAGGCCAGTCGCCCTGGTCGAAGGCACGCCGCGCGGCGCCGATGGCCGCTTCGGCGTCCTGCGGGCCGGCCACCGCGACCTGCGCCAGCACTTCTTCGCTGGCCGGGTTGATCACCGGGCGTGACAGAGGGGTGGCGGGGTCGCGCCACTGGCCGTCGATATAGAGCTGATGGGTCGCCATGGTGCATCTCCTGGGTCAGGGCTGAAAGTGGGGCCACTTTCGGCCAGCCCGGCGGCGAGAGATTGATGGAATGCGGCGAATCGCTGGCGCATTGCGTCGCTTGAAGGAACACGCCAACGAAGGTCGCTCCGCATCAAGTCGACCGGCGCCGGCTCCCTAGACTCCAAACCAGCCACCCACCCCGAATGGAGTCCCCATGGACACGCTCGAACACTGGCAGGCCCGGGTCGACCTCGCCTGCGCCTTCCGCTGGGCCGCCCGCCTGGGCCTGCACGAAGCCATCGCCAATCACTTCAGCCTGGCGGTCTCTGCCGATGGCCGGCAGTTCCTGATCAACCCCTACGGCAAGCACTTCTCGGAAATCCGAGCCAGCGACCTGATCCTGGTGGACGCCGATGATCCCTCCACGCTCGACCGCCCCGACGCTCCTGACATCACCGCCTGGGCCCTGCACGGCGCCCTGCACCGCAACCAGCCGCAGGCACGCTGCGTGCTGCACACCCACTCGAAGTACGCCACCGCCCTGGCTTGCCTGGCCGACTCGCGGTTGCCGCCCATCGAACAGAACTGCATGCGCTTTTTCGAGCGGGTGGCGATCGACGAAGGCTTCGACGGCATGGGCCTGGGCGATGAGGCCGAGCGCGTCAGCCGCCTGCTGGACGGCAAGCCGGTGCTGCTGATGGGCAACCACGGCGTGATGGTGGCCGCCACCAGCGTGGCCCAGGCCTTCGATGACCTCTACTACTTCGAGCGCGCCTGCGAGACCTACATCACCGCCCTGGCCACCGGCCGACCGCTGCGCATCGCCAGCGACGACGTGGCGCGCAAGACGGCAAGGCAGTGGCTGAACTACCCGGACTTCGCCGACAAGCACTTTGCCGCGCTCAAGCGAATCCTGGATCGGGAAGAGGTGGAGTATCGGTTGTGACCGGGGCCGCCTGTCTGCCCCTGGGAGTCCGCAGCGGCCCCCCTCACCCCCGGCCCCTCTCCCGGAGGTAGAGGGGTGACGCGCGCCGGCAGCCCCGTGCGCATCCTGTAGGGGCGAATTCATTCGCCAAGCAGGCCGCAGGTCCGCCCTTCGGAGTCCTGCCAAGCCCACCAACCCTCTCCCCCAGCCCCTCTCCCTGAAGAGGAGAGGGGAGCCGTCCGTGCCGGTACGGAACTGCGGTGCTCTTCCTGTAGGGGCGAGTTCATTCGCCAGGCAGGCCGCAGGCCTGCCTACGCCCCCTGCCGCGCCAGCGGCTGGCGCATCACCGGGGCGGTCCAGGTCTGGCTGCGGTCTTCGCTGGGCGGGCAGCCGAAGCGGGCGCGGTAGGCGCGGGAGAAATGCTCCAGGGAGCCGAAGCCGGAGCTGGCGGCTACCTGGGCGACGCTGAGGTTGGTTTGCTGCAGCAGGTTGTGGGCGCGGGCCAGGCGCAGGGCGATGTAGTACTTCAGCGGCGAGAGCCCGGTGTGCTGCTTGAACTGGCGCTCCAGTTGCCGGCGCGACAGGCCGACGCGGCTGGCGATGGCCTCGCAGTCCAGGGGTTCTTCCAGGGTCTGCTCCATCAACCGCACAGCCCGACGCAGCTTCCCCTCGTGCAGCGGTTCACCCTTCTGGCCATCGTCCAGTTGGCTCTCCGTCGGCGCGCGCACCTGCCCCACCAGCAGGTGCATGCCGATTTCCCGCGCCAGGTCCGCGTCAATCCGGCTCCCCAGCCAGGTGAGCATCATGTCCAGGATGGCGGCGGCACCAGCGCAAGTCAGGCGCTGGCGGTCGAGACAATAGAGCTGGGCGCGGGAGCGCACCTTGGGATAACTCTCCTGGAAACCCGGCAGGTTGTCCCAGTGCACCGCGGCGTCGTAGCCGTCCAGCACACCAGCCGCAGCCAGCAGTTCGGTGCCGGTTTCCACGCCAACCAGCACGGCGCCGAACAACGCCTGCTTGCGCAGCCAGCTCTTCAGCAGGTTGTTGCGGCAGTGCCGGTGCACATCGAAGCTGGCGATGACGAAGCAGAGGTCGAATTCCTGCTCCGGGCTGATGCCTGCCTCCACCTGGCTCGACAGGCCATTACTGGCCTGTACCGGCTGACCGTCCAGCGACAGCAGGGTCCACTGGAACAACGGCTTCTGGCTCAGCCAGTTGGCGATGGCCAGCGGTTCGGCGACCGCCGCCAATCCCAGACTGGGGAATGACGGCAGCAGCAACAGACCAACGCGCAGCGTGCGGTCGCTGGCCAGTGAGCGTTCCCGGGAGTTCAGGCCTTCCACGTTCGGCACCTCTCGTCAGTGCTCTGGTTATCGTTGTTGTCCACGCCAGTCCGGATGGGTCCACACCGGGACCTGGGCCGCAGGCAGCGGTGCCTGGCCCCGGATCATATCGCTGGCCTTCTCCGCGATCATCACGGTTGGCGCATTGGTGTTGCCACTGACGATGATCGGCATGATCGACGCATCCACCACCCGCAGTCCCTCCAGCCCGTGCACGCGCAGCTGCGGATCGACCACCGCTTCCGGGTCGCTGGCCGGCCCCATCTTGCAGGTGCCGCTGGCGTGGTAGCCAGTTTCAGTCACGCGCCGGGCCCAGGCATCCAGGGCCTGGTCACTGAGGTTCTCCGGCCCCGGCACCAACTCCTTGCCTTTCAGCGCACGCATGGCCGGCTGCTCGATGATCTCCCGCACCAGTCGCGCACCAGCACGCATGTCGGCGCGGTCCTGCTCGGTCTTCAGGTAATTGAACTGGATGCGCGGCGGCAGGCGTGGATCGGCGCCGCGCAGGGTGACACTGCCGAGGCTGGTGGGGCGCATCAGGTCGATATGAATCTGGAAGGCATGCGATGGCACGAGGTCGACGCTGCCGGGTTGTACCGCGAGCGGCATGAAGGTGAGTTGCAGGTCCGGGTGCTCGACGCCCGCTCGCGAACGGATGAAGGCCCCGGCCTCGAAATGGTTGCTCGCGGCCAGGCCGTCGTGGCTCACGAACCAGCGCGCCCCGATCCACCATTTGCCCGGCGCGCGGGTCCAGGGGTAGATCGACACCGGCTGCTTGCACAGGTACTGCACCACGGTATCCGGGTGATCGTTGAGGCGCCGGCCGACGCCAGGCAGGTCATGCACGACCGGCAAGCCATGAGCACGGATTTCCTCGGCCGGACCGACGCCCGACAGCAGCAGCAATTGCGGCGAATTGATCGCCCCGGCGGCGAGTATCACTTCGCGGCGAGCGCGGGCCTGGTGCACCTCGCCGTTCTGCTCGTACTCGATGCCGCAGGCGCGGCGCCCCTCGAAGAGGATGCGCAGGCTCAACGCGCCGGTGGCGACCGTGACATTGCCGCGTTGCAACGCCTCGGCCAGGTAGCCACGGGCGGTGCTCCAGCGCTTGCCCTTGCGGGTGGTGCGATCCACCGGGCCGAAGCCTTCCTGGCGGAAACCGTTGAGGTCACGGCTCTGCCCATAGCCCGCTTCCACGCCAGCCTGGACGAAGGCGGAACAGAGCGGCGTATCGATGTTGCCCGCGGTCACGTGCAGGTGCCCGGCGTCACCGTGGTAATCGTCGGCGCCGTGCTCGTGGTTCTCCGCGCGGATGAAGTAGGGCAGCACTTCCTGGTAGCTCCAGCCGTCGCAGCCCTGCTCGGCCCAGCCATCGTAATCGCGGGCATGGCCCCGGATGTAGACCATGCCGTTGATGGACGAGGAACCACCCAGGGTACGACCGCGCGGCGTGCCGATGCGGCGGTTGTCCAGCCAGGGCTCGGGTTCGGTGCTGTAGCTCCAGTTGTAGCGACTGCCGCCCACGACGATGCCCACGGCCGAAGGCATGTCGATGGTCCAGCTCTGGTCCAGCGGCCCGGCTTCCAGCACCAACACCTTCACACCGGGCTCGGCGCCCAGGCGGTTGGCCAGCACGCAGCCGGCCGAGCCGGCGCCGACGATCAGGTAATCGAATTCGGACATGGCACGTCCTCCGGAAGCGGGCTCAGGCCCGCTCCTCGCCATGGATGCCCTTGAACACCAGGCGGTGGAAGTGATGCACCAGGTGCTCGCTCTCGTTGCTGCGCTGGGCGTCGATCATGTAGCGGCCCTGGTCGTAGCCGAGGGAATGCAGGCCCTTCTGCACGGTGATGTTGAGCTCGATGTCCTCGGGCCCAAGCTCTTCGTTCATCCAGCGCATGCAGGCCTTGCTGACCTCCGCCGTCTCCTCGTTCGAGCTGTAGTAGCCGAAGCGCAGCAGGGAACGCTCGGCATCCAGCGGAATCATGATGAAGGTGCCGAGGAACTCGGAGAACGGGAAGGTGTAGAAGGTGTTGTTCGGCCACATGCCGATGTTGAAGAAGCACTCGTCCGGGTTCAGGTCTTCCCGCAACTTCACGCCGTAGGCTTCGCCGGCCTGGAGGTTGGCCGGGGCGATGTAGGTCCACCAGTTGTCGCGCTTGGTCAGGCGGTAGCCCTTGAAGTCGATCAGCTTGGCCAGGTCGATGTGGCAGGGGCCGGACAGCTTGAAGTGATAACCCTCGATGGAGTTGTCCATGATCACCTTCCAGTTGGCCGGCACGATCACGTCCTGCTCCTCGATCAAGCGCATGCGTTCGAGGTTGGGGAACACCCGGTGCATCTCCTCGTCGGCGCCGGGGAACAGCTCGGCCAGGGACGGCGCGTTGGGATCGAGGTTGAAGTAGATGAAGCCGCCCAGTTCCTCCACCCGCACCTGCGGGATGTTGAATTGCTGCAGCTCGAAGTCCTTCATCCGCTCGCAACGCGGCGCACTGCGCAGGCTGCCGTCCATCTCGTAGCACCAGGAGTGATAGGCGCAGCGCACCACGCCGCCGGTGGTGCCGCGACGGCTTTCCAGCAGGCGGTTGCCGCGGTGCTGGCAGACGTTGTGGAAGGCGCGGATCTCGCCCTTCATGCTGCGCGCCACCACCACGCTCTGGTCGAACAGGTCCACCACCACGTACTGGCCCGGCTCGCGGAACTCGCTCTTGTGCCCAGCCACATGCCAGGCGTGCATGAAGATGCGGTCGCGCTCGGCCTTGAACAGGCTCTCATCGAAGAAGTAGCGCGACGGCAGGGTGAAGGCAGATTCGGGGTCCTGTTCGGCCCAGCCTTCGATAGAGGTTTGCCGCTTGATGGCTTCGACGGATTGCATGATCGGTACTCCTCCCAGGTGATGTTCGTGCGGCTCGGTGGCCTGCTTCGGGAGCCAATCTAGGGGAGCGGAATTTGGCTGAATTGACGTCAAGCGACGAGTTGCCAGCGCAAAAGATCAACGCCCAATTTCACGGCCCTGCCTGCGGCGGAAGATGTCGCTTCCCATCAAGCGGGCGGGTGGGCCGTGCCTATGCTCGCTCAGGCAAGGGGCCCGAGAGCCCCGCCACTGACTTCTGCCGTAGCCGCCCGATGGGAGCCTCTGCCATGTCGAAGAAAGTCCTGTGCCTGCTCGCTGCATCCCTGTTCACCAGCCACTCGCTCACCGCCCTGGCGGCCGAACCCGACAGTTGCCGGACGGTGCGCCTGGCGGAGGTCGGCTGGGCCGATATCTCCGCCACCACCGGCCTGGCCACCACCCTGCTCAAGGGCCTGGGCTACAAGCCGCAGACCCAGCTCGCGTCCATCCCCATGGCCTACATGGGCATGGCGAAGAACGACATCGACGTCTACCTGGGCGCCTGGATGCCTTCGATGGAGGTCATCGCCAAACCCTTCCTGGACAAGGGCAGCGTGGAGAAGGTGCGCACCAACCTGCTGGGCGCCAAGTACACCCTGGCGGTGCCGGAATACACCTTCGATGCCGGGCTGAAGGACTTCAAGGACATCGGCCGCTTCCGCCAGCAACTCGATGGACGCATCTACGGCATCGAGCCGGGCAACGACGGCAACCTCCTGATCCAGGGGCTGATCGACAAGGGCCAGTTCGGCCTCAACGGATTCAAGCTGGTGGAGTCCAGCGAAGCCGGCATGCTGGTGCAGGTCCGCCGCGCCGTGCAGGCGCAGAAACCGGTCGTGTTCCTGGCCTGGGAACCGCACCCGATGAACACCAGGTTCGCCATCCGCTACCTGAGCGGCGGCGACGCCAGCTTCGGCCCCAACTACGGCAGCGCGGTGGTAGATACCCACACCCGCAAGGGTTACAGCGGGGAATGCGCGAATGTCGGCACCCTGTTGCGCAACCTGGAGTTCAGCCTGGCCATGGAGAACCAGATCATGGGTGCCATCCTCGACGATAAGGCACAACCGGAGGCTGCCGCCAAGGCCTGGCTCACGGCCAATCCGCAGGTGCTGGACCAATGGCTGGCGGGAGTCACCACCTTCGATGGAGCCGAGGCGCTGCCGGCAGTCAAAGGGAGCCTAGGCCTGTAGTGCGAGCCCGAGCGAGCGAAGCCCCCACGTTGGGCCTCGCTTCGCTGGGCGCCGCCCTGATGGCGCAGCGATTCAGCGCTTGAGAAAACCCTTCAACATCTCGCCGACCCGTTCGCCCAGTTCCTGGTTGGCCGAAAGCTGCAGGCCGCGGGCCAGTTCGCTGTCCACCACCTGCTCCACCAGCGGCCGCAGGGCCAGCAGCTGGCGATTCAGGCCATCCAGTTCGCGGACATGGGGCAGGCTGTCGGAGAGCAACGGGTTGACCAGGTGCTCGACAATCATCCGCACGATGCCCGCCGACACCGGCTCCACCTGGCGGCGGATGGCGGCGAACTGCTCCAGCAGCACATCCAGTGGAATTCCCGAGCGGTAGAGCTGCACCCCGGCGCTGAATACCCGGGGGTTGAGCACCCGCAGGTGGTCGCCGGCGAACTCGATCAGGCCCAGCTCGCGGGCACGGTCCATGTTGTCGTCGGTAAGATCGGCGCCGAACAGCGCCTGCACTTCGTCGAAGCCCAGGTGGGTGGGCTCCACCAGGTTCCAGGCACCGACAATGGCCTGCTCCAGCCCCAGCACATGGGCCAGGTCCTGGCCCTGCTCCCAGGCCTCCAGCAGCTCGCGAATGCTGGCGATGCTGTAGCCGCGTTCCAGCAATTGGCCGATCAGCCGCAGCCGCGCCAGGTGCTCGCCGTTGTAGATGCCCACTCGCCCACGCCGCTCCGGCGGCGGCAGCAGGCCGCGATCCTGGTAGGCGCGCAGGTTGCGCACCGTGGTCGAGGCTTCGCGGGCCAGTTCATCCACCGTGTATTCAGCGTCCGGCACGGCCGGGCTTGCGGCAGTCGGGTGGAGCAGCTTGCCGAGGAAGGAGGGGACATTTTTCATGGCCCGGATCATATCGCCGCCCCGTTCGCCCCAACAACAGCGGCCGCCCGCCCCAACCATTGGCTGGACTTGCCCCACCCTCCTCTCCCCCGACTTCGCCGGAACCGCCACGCAAGCGCTCTGCAACGGACGTTTTCGCCTTTGGGTAAGCGGGTAACGCGGTCGGAACGAGTGCCACCAAGGGCTGGCCAGGGCCGGACTCCCTGCTGAAGAATGACCATTACATCAAGCAATGTAACAGTCACTCCCAGGAGAGCCCCATGAACCTGCCCTTGCCACTGGAACCCCGGCGCTTCGCCGTGAAGGGCGCCGGCGTGGAACTCGCCGCCTACCGCTGGGGCAATGCCTGCGGGCCAACCCTGCTGCTGGTGCACGGCTACCCCGACAACCATGAGGTCTGGCTGCCGCTGGTGCGTGAGTTGGCCGCCGACTACCAGGTCATCGCCTACGACGTGCGGGGTGCCGGCGCCTCGGATATCCCGCGCCGGACCCGCGACTACCGGCTGGAGAAGCTGGCCCGGGACCTGGAAGCGGTGATCAGGGCAGCCAGCCCCGAGGGCCCGGTGCACCTGGTGGCCCACGACTGGGGCTCGATCCAGTCCTGGGAAGCGGTGACCGAGCCTCGTATCCAACCGCTGCTGGCCTCCTACACCACGGTGTCCGGCCCCTGCCTGGACCACGTCGGCCACTGGCTGCGCGAGCGCCTGAAGGAGAAACGCCTCCGCGCCGTCGGGCAGGTGCTCGGCCAGCTGGTCAGCTCCTGGTACGTCGCTTTCTTCCATACCCCGTGGTTGCCGGAACTGCTCTGGCGCGCAGGGTTGGCCCGCGCCTGGCCAGGCCTGCTGCGGCGTCTGGAAGGGGTGCGGGCGACGCGCGGCAATCCCACGCAGGAAGCCGATGGCCGGCATGGTGTGAAGCTCTATCGCGCCAACTTCATCAGCAGCCTGTTGCGCCCGCGCCCGCGATCGACCCGGGTACCGGTGCAATTGATCGTCGCCACCCGTGACCGCTTCGTGCGCCCGCAGCTGTTCCAGCAACTCGACCGCTGGGCGCCGCGCCTATGGCGCCGGGAAGTGGCCGCCGGGCACTGGCAATTGCTGGCCGAGCCGCAACGCCTGGCCGGCTGGATCAGGGAGTTCGTCGGGCAGATCGAAGGCGGCGAGGCAAAGGACGGAGGCTGTCTGAGGAAAGTGGGCGCTTTTATGTAGGGGCGAATTCATTCGCCAAGCAGGCCGCAGGTCTGCCCAACAATCTCAACCCTCGATCTGCTCATCCAGCAGCGGCAAGCCCGCCGCCCGCTCCAGCAGGTCGTTGGGCAGGCTCTTGCTGGCGCGGGCGCCGAGGAGCTTGAGGTTCTCCACCCGGCCGATCAGGTTGCCACGGCCTTCCACCAGCTTGTTGCGGGCGTTGGCGTAGGCCTTGTCCAACTGCTGCAGGCGGCTGCCCATCTCGTCCAGGTCCTGGACGAAGGCAACGAACTTGTCGTACAGCGCCCCGGCGCGTTCGGCGATCTCGCGGGCGTTCTGGCTTTGCCGTTCCTGGCGCCAGAGGCTGTCGATCACCCGCAGGGTGGCCAGCAGCGTGGTCGGACTGACGATCACGATGTGCTGCTCGAAGGCCTCCTGGAACAGCCCGGGGTCGGCCTGCAGGGCCGTGGCGAAGGCGGCCTCGATGGGCACGAAGAGCAGCACGAAGTCCAGGCTGTGCAGGCCCTCCAGACGCTGGTAGTCCTTCACCGACAGCCCCTTGAGGTGGCTGCGCAGGGACAGGACGTGCTGCTTCAGGGCCTGGCTGCGGGCGGTTTCGTCCTCGGCGGCGATCAGCGCCTGGTAGGCCGTGAGGCTGACCTTGGCGTCCACCACCACCTGCTTGTCCCCCGGCAGCTGGATCAGCACGTCGGGCTGGAAGCGTTCGCCCTCGGCGCTCTTCAGGCTGACCTGGGTCTGGTATTCGCGGCCCTTCTCCAGGCCGGCGTGCTCCAGCACCCGTTCCAGCACCAGCTCGCCCCAGTTGCCCTGGGTCTTCTGCCCTTTCAGCGCGCGGGTGAGGTTGGTGGCTTCATCGCCCAGGCGCTGGTTGAGCTGCTGCAGCCGCTCCAGTTCCTTGCCGAGGGAGAAGCGCTCGCGGGCTTCCTGTTGATAGCTTTCCTCCACCCGTTTCTCGAAGGCCTGGATGCGCTCCTTGAGCGGGTCGAGCAACTGGCCGAGGCGCTGCTGGCTGGTTTCGGCGAAGCGCTGTTCGCGCTCGTCGAAGATCTTCCCGGCCAGCTCGGCGAACTGCGCGCGCAGGTCGTCGCGGGCCGCCTGCAGGTCACCCAGGCGCTGCTCGTGGGCCTCGCGCTGCTCCCGCAATTCGGCTTCCAGGCCCGCGCGCTCGGCATCCAGGCGACGCAGTTCGACGTCCTTGCGTTCGCGTTCCTGGTTCCAGGCAAGCAGTGCTTCGCGAGCGCTCTGGCGCTCGACACCCAGCAGCTCAGCCTCGCGGCGCAGGGCCGCCAGTTCGGCCTGCTGGGCTGCGTTGAGCTGGCCGAGTTCGCGGTTTTCCACACGGCTGTCGTCCAGCTGCACGGCCAGGCCGTCCTGGGCCAGTTGGGCGTGGGTCAGGCGCTCTTCGAGCAGGGTCTGTTCGGTCTCAAGGGCGCTGAGCTTGCGCTGCAGCTGCCAGGCCAGGCCCAAGAGGGGCACGGCGGCGGCGAACAGGCCGATCAACAGGTTGGGGATATCTATGGGCATGAGCGGCTCCGCGCTGGAATGCCGGGAGTATACCCAGCGGCGGGCGCGCGATCAGGGGTGCTGTGGGAGGCTGCTGAGCAGGCGGCTCAGTTCCAGTTGCGCGCGACGATCACCGGCGCGGGCGGCCTGGCGCAGCATGTCCAGGCCGATGCGGCGGTCACGCTGGTTGCCGCAGTCGCGGCAGAGCATCTGCCCCAGGCGACTCTGGGCGGCCACCACGCCTTCCCGCGCGGGCTGCTTGAGCAGCTGGCCGGCGAACCGCTTGACGCTCGGCGCCTGGCCCAGGCGCGGGTTGTCCAGCAACCAGAGGGCGACGCGGGTCGGCAGGGTTTGCGGGCTGGAAGCGGTATCGGCGGGAACGCGGTACTTCATGAAACAGGGGCAGCTGGACGGAAAGGCGCGCAACTCTACTCCTTTTTTTCGGCGGGTAAAGTCTTGCATTTGCCGAAGGTCGCGTTCTAGAGCAAGTGCTCGGGACAATCCACAGAAGCTGTGGATAACTCTGTGAAAAAGGTGCTCGAAATGTCACCGAGCGCTTGTGGATCGTGGCCTCCACTCAAACTGATGATTTTTTCACCAATTATAAAAATCGTTATTTATCATGCACTTACGAATTCATCGCGGAGAATCAAGCGCTTACGGGGCATTCCGGCAGCGGTTTACGAGTCTGCTTCGCGACTGTGCACAACTCGAAACTGTCAATACCCCATTCGCCCCGTTGTGGGGCATCCGGTGCTGAAAACGCTCTGGAACCTGTGTTGCACGGGCGTTCCAGCCGACGACGAATGGCACGAAACACGACCTGGAGCGGACGTCCAGAAGCGGGTACCAAGGTTCATCCGCGCCAACTCCGTGCACAGGTTCTTCGGCTTCTTGCACAGGCCTGTCTCCCGCCTTTGCCGGAAGGTCCTTAGAATGTCTTGCCTTGCCCCAGCCGACCGCGCCCCATGGACAAAGCCCGTATCCACCGCCTGATCCTCGACAAGCTCGCCGCTGACCTGCAGCTGCTGCAGCGCGCGGCGCAAACCGCCTACGAGGCGGCGACCCACGCGGAAAACATCGCCGAGAACAAGTACGACACCCTCGGCCTGGAAGCCTCCTACCTGGCCACCGGCCAGGCCCGCCGTGCAGCCGAGATCAAGCAGGCATTGGGACTGTTCGAGAACCTCAACCTGCGCACCTTCGATCCGGCGCGGGGCATCCAGCTCAGCGCGCTGGTGCTGCTGGGCGCCGAGGACGGCAGCGAGCAACTGCTGTTCCTCGGCCCCGAAGCCGCCGGCCTGAAAGTGGTGGACCAGGGCGAGGAAATCACCGTGATCAGCCCCCGCTCGCCCCTGGGCCAGGCCCTGCTGGGCAAGGCCGAAGGCGCCGAGGTGACCCTGACCATCGGCAATGGCCGTCAGACCTTCGAGGTGCTGGAGGTACACTGAAGCTGCTGCCCCACCGCTTCGGAGGCCCCATGAATCGCCAACGCCGCATCCTGCGCATCAGCTTCAGCCCCCTGGCCCTGACCCTCAGCGTCGCCCTGGGGGTCTGGCTCGGTTTCATCGCCATCGGCGTGACCACCTACGTCGGCTACCAGTTCTACATGGCCAAAGCCCAGGCACCGGTCGCCGAGGTCATCATTCCGTCACCCGCCGCGCCCCAGCCGGCGCCAACCCCGGCCCCCGCGCCCGCCCTGCCGAGCACGGGCGAGGAACGCCTGCAGAAGTACGAGGAGAACTACAACGCCGCCCAGCGCGCGGACAACGAGCGCCAGGAACGGTTGGCGGAACAGCGCCGGCTGGACGAGACCAAGTGCCAGTTCTGGACCGAGCAGTACCGCAACGCCCCTACCGAGAAGGCCAAGCGGAACATGGACCAGGAGTGCCGTTGACCGGTACCCCGTCCGATCGCCACGACCGAGCCGACCAAAGGCAGCCGGCTTCAAGCAGTCGTCACACGGGCCAGACTAGACTCAGGACGTGCGCCCTCCACTTTGGCGCCTGAGGCGGTTCGCAATGGGTCCCGAAATTTTCATAGCCCTGATGATTCTGGGCTGGCTGCTGGCTGCGGTCGCGCTGCTCTGGGCCATGCTCAGGATCTCCCACCATCACCACCACCATCACAGCCGGCCTACACCGCCCCACTCCTCCCGCTCGTTCCGGCGGCAAAAGGCGAAGGACACGCCGGCGACGCCGCACTGACTTTCAAGGCAACAGCCGAAAACGTGCGGCGATTTGCGCCGATCCAACACCGCTGGTGGATAGAAAAGCGCTATCCACGCTACATGGCTACGAACTGGGCAGCTCACCGTAGGATGGGTGGAGCGGAGCGATACCCATGCGGGCAGGGCTGATGGGTATCGCAAGCTCGCGGAACGCCGCCCGACCCATCCTTGAACTATCCACCCTACATGGCTCAGATAATCGCAGGGGCCGCTACGCGTCCCTTGGCGAATGAATTCGCCCCTACAGTAACCGCCTATATGCGGCCATCCTCGCCGATCTAGCGGAAATCACGGCTGCGCACATCCAGCCCGTCGAGCAGCGGCGTGAGGTCATGCAGGCGGCGGGCGATCAGGTGGCGCACGCCCTCCACCGATTCCAGGCGGCCGTCCACCTGCAGCAGCCGCGAACCCACCAGCACGCGGCGCTGGCGTTCGGCGAGATCGTTCCAGACCACCACATTGACCATGCCGTGTTCGTCTTCCAGGGTGACGAAGATCACCCCGCTGGCGGTCTGCGGGCGCTGCCGCCCCACTACCAGGCCGGCGACGCTGACCTGGCGTCCGTGTTCCACCGCCAGCAGCTCCCGTGAACTGCGGCAGCGTCGCTTGCGCAGGTCGCCGCGCAGCAGGGCGATGGGGTGCGGCCCGAGGGTGGTGCCCAGGGTGGCGTAGTCGGTGAGCATGTCTTCACCCACGCTGGGCAGCGGCAGGGCCACCTGCGTTTCGTCCTGCTCCGGCAGGCCGGCGAAGAGCGGCGCCTGCACCTCCACCCCGGCCACGGCCCAACGCGCCCGGTGGCGGTGTCCGGCCAGTTCGCGCAGGGCGCCGGAGTCGGCCAGCAGCTCGCGGGCGCGGGCATCCAGGCGGGCACGCTGGCTGAGGTCGCCGACGCTGGCGAAGGCCGCCGCCTGCCGCGCCGCCTCGATGCGCCGCGCATCCTCCTCACGGAAACCACGCACCATGCGCAGCCCCAGGCGGATGGCCAGCTCGCTGCCCGGCCCCACGGGCTCCAGGGAGCAATCCCAGCCGGAATGCCGCACATCCACCGGGCGCACCTCGATGCCGTGGCGGCGGGCGTCCTGCAGCACCTGGTCAGGGCTGTAGAAGCCCATGGGCCAGCTGTTGATCAGGGCGCAGGCATAGATGGCCGGCTCGTGGCATTTCAGCCAGCAACTGGCGTAGGTGAGCAGGGCGAAGCTGGCCGCGTGGGATTCGGGAAAGCCGTAGCTGCCGAAACCCTTGATCTGCTCGAAGATCTGCTCGATGAAGGCCTGTTCGTAACCCTTGGCGCGCATCCGCTCGGTCAGCCGCTGGCGATGGTGCTCCAGGCCGCCATGACGTTTCCAGGCGGCCATGGAGCGGCGCAATTCGTCGGCCTCGCCGGGGCTGTATTCGGCGGCCACTATCGCCAGCTGCATCACCTGTTCCTGGAACAAGGGCACGCCCAGGGTGCGCTCGAAGACGGGGACCAGCTCCGCGGAGGGGTATTCGACCTTCTCCAGGCCATTTCGCCGGCGCAAGTAGGGATGAACCATGTTGCCCTGGATCGGCCCCGGCCGAACGATGGCGACCTGGATCACCAGGTCGTAGAAGGTCCTGGGTTTCAGGCGCGGCAGCATGGACATCTGCGCCCGCGACTCGATCTGGAACACACCGATGGTGTCGGCGCGGCCGATCATCTCGTAGGTGGCCGGGTCTTCGGCGGGAATCTGCGCCAGCGTCAGCGCCTGGCCACGATGGACCTCGATCAGCTTCAGGCAGCGACGCAGCGCGCTGAGCATGCCGAGGGCCAGTACATCCACCTTGAGCAGCCCCATCAGGTCGAGGTCGTCCTTGTCCCACTGGATCACGGTGCGCTCGGCCATGCTGGCGTTCTCCACCGGCACCAGGCTGTCCAGCGGCGCTTCGGAAATCACGAAGCCGCCGGGGTGCTGCGACAGGTGGCGGGGAAAGCCGATCAGCTCGCTGGTCAGCGCCAGCACCCGGCGCAGCACCGGGCTGTCCGGGTCGAAGCCGACCTCGCGCAGGCGCTCCGCCGCCGGGGCCTGGTCGCTCCAGCCGCCGCAGCAGTCGGCCAGGGCATTGACCTGGTCCGGCGGCAGGCCGAGGGCCTTGGCCACATCGCGCACCGCGCCGGCGCCGTGATAGGTGCTGACCACCGCGGTGAGCGCCGCCCTTCCCCGCCCGTAGCGGCGGAACACGTACTGGATGACCTCCTCGCGGCGCTCGTGCTCGAAGTCCACGTCGATGTCCGGCGGCTCGTTGCGCTCCTTCGACATGAAGCGCTCGAACAGCAGACTCACCCGCCCATCCGGCCCCAGCTCGGTAATCCCCAGGGCGAAGCACACCACCGAGTTGGCCGCCGAACCCCGGCCCTGGCAGAGGATGTGCTGGCTGCGAGCGAAGTTGACGATGTCGTACACCGTGAGGAAGTAACTTTCGTAGCCCAGCTCGGCGATCAGCGCGAGTTCCTGCTCCACCTGATCCCGCGCCTTCTTCGGCACGCCATCGGGCCAACGCCACTTGAGACCCTGTTCGGTCAGCCCACGCAACCAACTGGTGGCACTGTGGCCTTCCGGGACCAGCTCATGGGGGTACTGGTAGCGCAGCTGGCCCAGGTCGAAGCCGCAGCGGCGGGCGATGCGCACCGACTCGGCGAGCAGCTCCGCCGGGTAGAGGCCGGCCAGCACCTCGCGACGACGCAGGTGGCGCTCGCCATTGGGGAAGAGTCGGTGCCCGGCTTCGGCCAGGGTGCAGTGGTGACGCACGGCGGTCATGCAGTCCTGCAGGGCGCGGCGGCCACGGGCATGCATATGCACATCGCCGCTGGCCACCGCCGGGATATCGAGGCGTTCGGCCAGGGCCAGCAGGCGTGCCAGGCGGCCGGCGTCGTCCGGGCCCCGGTGCAGCTCCACCGCCAGCCACAGGCGCCCGGGGAAGCACTGGCGCAGCCAGGCGGCTTCGCGATCATCGTCATCAAAGTCGGGCACCCAGAGCGCCAGCAGGCCGTCCGCCGGTTCCGACAGGTCGTCACGCAGCAGGCGGTACTGGCCCTTCTCCGCCCGCCGTCGGGCCTGGGTGATGAGACGACAGAGGCGTTGGTAGCCGGCCAGGTTTTCCACCAGCAACACCAGCTTGGGTCCGCCTTCGACGCGCATCTCGCTGCCGATCACCAGGGGCAGCCCGGTCGTCTTCGCGGCCTGCCAGGCGCGGACGATGCCGGCCAGGGTGCATTCATCGGTGATCGCCAGGGCCGCGTAGCCATGCAGCGCGGCGCGCTGGAACAGTTCGAGCGCGCTGGAGGCCCCACGCTGGAAACTGAAGTTGGACAGGCAGTGCAGCTCGGCATAGGCGCTCATGCGAACCAGCCGTGCAGCAGCAGCGGCCCCTCCCCGCCCACCGTGCGAAAAGCCCAGCCGCGCTGGCCGCCGCGGGTTTCCACCAGGTAGTAGTCACGGCGCACATCACCGCCATCCCACCAGCCGGACTCGATGCGCTCGGGGCCGGCGAGGATGCGCAGGGTGGTTTCGCGCAGGGGCAGCGGTTCGCGCAACAGCCAGCCGGGACGCGGTGGCGCGGAGGGGAGCGGCACCGGCGGGCGGTCGGCATCCAGCTGCCAGGCCGCTTCGGGGCGGTGGTCGGCGCGGGCGGCAAGGCTGTGCACCGCCTCGTCCCCCAGGCGCGCGCGCAAGCGTTCGCGCAGCTGTTCCCAGGGCAGGGATTGCTGCGGGCGTTCGTCGAACAGCTCGCGACGCTCCGGCACGAAGGCCGGCAGGTCCCGCGCCTGCAGGCGGAAGGCGCGCACCGGCGCCGGCACCTGCAACTGCTCCAGGCGCCCGCGTGCCAGTTCGAAGAGCATGGCCGCTTCGCGCTCGGCGCTGAGCAGGCCCACCGGTACCTGGGTATCGCCGAGGTCGCGGTGTTCCAGGAACAGGGTGAAGCGCTGCACGCCACTGTCACGGCTGGCGAGGAAGGCGGCCAGGTCGGCGGTGAGACGGCGCAGGGGGAAGAGCAGCGCCTGGTGGGACTCCACCTCGAAGTTCAGCTCGATGCGCAGGTCGAACTCGTCCGGCGGCCGGTAGCACTCCAGGGCCAGGGGCCGTTCGCCGAGCAGGGTGTCGAAGTGTTGCAGCACCTCGGCCGGAAAGCGCCGGGCCAGCGTCTCCCGTGGCAGCGCCAGCACCTGTTCCAGGTGACGCAGGCCCATGCGGGCAAAGGCGGTGGCGGTTTCGCGCGCCAGGCCAGCGCGGTCCACCGGCATGCGCCCGAGGGCCTGGCGCAACTCGTCCTGGTGCGTCACTGCCAGGCCGTCGTAGGCATTGGCCAACATCCGTGCCGCCGCCGGGTTGGGGGCGGCGACGATGCGATGACGGAAGCCCAGTGCCGCCAGTTCCTGGCGCAGCCGCGCCTCGAAACGCGGCCAGGGGCCGAACAGGGCGAAGCTGGATTCCACCTCCAGCAGCAGGCAGCGCGGGTATCGCAGGCTGACCTGGGAACTGAAGCCATAGGCCCAGGCCGCGAGCAGTCGTTCCCAGCGTTCGACCTGTGCCGGGTCGTACTCCACCAGTGCGAAGTCGCGGGTCAGGGCATGGGCGGCGGTCAGTGACTGGCCGGGGCGCAGCCCCAGGGCCCTGGCCGCCGGGTTGAGGGCGCGCAGCACACGGCGCTGCGCCGTGCCGGCCACCAGCGCCAGGGGCGCCTCGGGGTCGGGGTGGCCGCGCAGCACGCCATCCAACGCCAGTTGCGGTAGCAGTATGCAGGCCCAGCGCATGGCGGCTTCACCGGACCAGGGCGATGGGATTGGCCGGTGGCAGGCCACCCCGGCACTTGAGCACCCGCAACTGCGCCGGCAGCCCGTCGACGGCGATGCGCAGGGCCGCTGGCGAGGGATTGAAGGCGGCATCCAGGGGGCGATAGGCGAAGGCCAGGGTCTGGCCGGTTTCCGCGGCCACCTGCAAACGGCGCAAGGCGCGGTCGTCGGCCTGCTGCGGCCAGCAGAGCACCGCGCCGCAACTGCCGGAACGCAGGCATTGCTCGGCGGCCCAGAGCGCGTCACGGCCGCTGGCTTCCACCAGCGCCAGCCAGCGCAGATCGACGCCGGCGGCCTGCCAGGCCTGGGGATAGGGAATATGGGGCGGCGCCACCAGCACCACGCGCTCGGCGCTGGCGGTCAGCCGCGCCAGGGTGGGCCAGAGCAGGCGCAACTCGCCGAGCCCCGTAGCCGGGACAAGGATTTCGCTGAGGGCGGCTTCAGGCCAGCCACCGCCGGGAAGGACCCTGTCCAGGGCGACGAGGCCGGTGGGCTGGTCGCTGCCGGCCGGCTGCGCGCCGGGCTGGCCCTTCCACACCCGCCGTTCGTTGAGCAGGGTGTCGAGGGCAACGACAGCGCCCATCAGCGCTGCCCGGAAGAGAAAAACGGCAGCCCCGGGAAAGGGCTGCCGAAAGGGCCAGGAACAATCACCAAGGCCATCAGGGGAAATCCTACGAATACTGTATTTATATACAGTAAATCGCGCTACCTGCTCCGCGTCAATCCGGGAAGACGGAAGGCAGTCCCGGCAAGCGCCATCAACTGAAGCTCAGGCTGCGTTCCGACTCATCCAGGCGTTCCAGCAGCACGGCCCGCGTCGCATCACGTAAGCGGATCGACTCCGGCCAGCCCGGCCCCTCCGCCCGCAGCGGCGCGCACACACTGACATGGATCGCCCCACGCAGCGGGAACCACTGGCCGTCGCGCAGCACCGTGCGGGTGCCGCGGATCGCCACCGGCAACAAGGGAACCGCGGTATTGGCGGCCAGCACGAAGGCGCCCATGTGGAAGGCCCGCAAGCCCGGCTCACGGGTGAAGGTGCCCTCCGGGAAGAACAGCAACGACTGGCCAGCGCGCAACGCCCGCTCCAGGGTCTCGCTGTCGGCCACACTGCGTTGCAGGTCGAAGCGCTCGACGAAAAAGGCCCCGAGCTTGCGCAGGAACAGGCTGGGGATCCACTGGCCCGCCAGTTCACGCTTGGCGACGAAACCGAACCGCGGCGGCAGCGCGGCGCAGAGAATGACCCCATCGAGATAGCTGGCATGGTTGGCGGCCAGCACGCTGGCCCCGTTCCTCGGCAGGTGTTCCAGCCCTTCGACGCTGAACGGCACCCCGGCCAGGCGGATGAACAGCCGCGCCGCCCAATGGACGAAGGCGCGGCACCCGCTCCGGTGCGGCAGGATCGCAACGCCCAGCCAGGTCAGCGGCGTGACCAGCCAGAACAGCAACCAGATATAGACCGCATAGGACAGGGCGCGAAAAGCCTGCCAACCACGGCCGAGATGCCCGCGCATGGCCTGCAGCAGCAGGCGCAACACCTGACGCCACGGCGCGAGGCGCGGCCGCCCGGCTTCGCCGCGCTCGTACAGTTCGCGGCAGGCGGCCCGGCGGATCTTGCCGCTCGAGGTCTTCAGCACGCTATGGGCTGGGACCAGGACGATGTCGTCGGGCGGCACGCCGGCCAGGTCGACGAGGATGCGGTTGACCTCCTGGCGCAGGCGTTGCAGCGCCCCCTCCTCCTGCTCCTGGGCTTCCGCCATCACCACCAGGCGGTCGGTTCCGCTGGCCGCGTCACGGCTGCCGAATACCGCGACACAGCCCTTGCGCAGGCCCGGCAGGTTGCCCACCGCCGTCTCGACATCGTAGGGGTAGATATTGCGCCCGGCGCGGATGATCAGGTCCTTGGCGCGGCCGGTGAGATAGACCTCGCCATCGGCCATGTAGGCGAGGTCGAGGGAGTCCATCCAGCCGTCGCGCAGGACCCGCGCGGTTTCCTCCGGGGCGCGGTAATAGCCCGAAGTGGTCGAGGGCCCGCTGAATTGCAGGTGGCCTTCCCGGCGTTCGGGGAGCTCGACACGGTGGTCGTCGACGATGCGGATCTGGTGTCCCGGCAGGGGGCGCCCGCAGGAGACGAAGCGGAGGGTGGCGCTGTCTTCGGCCGCCGGCGCAAGAGCCTGGCCACGGAGCTGGAAAGCCTCGCGCTGCACCCGGTCGACCAGCGGACCCCGGCCCAGGGGCGGGAAGGATACGCCCAGGGTGCCCTCGGCCAGGCCGAAGACCGGCATCAGCGCGGTGGAAGCCAGGCCATAGCGCGCGAAACGCTCGGCGAAGCGCTGCAAGGTGGCCGGGCTGACCGGCTCGGCGCCGTTGAGGGCCAGGCGCCAGCTGCTCAGGTCGAGGCCTTCAAGATCGCTGTCGGCGAGCTTGTTCAGGCACAGCTCGTAGGCGAAGTTGGGCGCCGCCGACAGCGTGCCGTGGAAGCGGTCGATGGCCCACAGCCAGCGCGCCGGCCTGGACAGGAAGGCCAGGGGCGACATCAGCACCAGGTTGAATCCGTAGTACAGGCTGCCCAGCCAGGCGCCGATCAGCCCCATGTCGTGGTACATGGGCAGCCAACTGACGAACAGGTCGCCCGGCCCCACCTGCAGCGCCGTCCCCATGGCACGCAGGTTGGCCAGCAGGTTGGCGTGGCTCACCATCACCCCCTTGGGCTGGCCGGTGCTGCCCGAGGTGTACTGCAGGAAGGCGATATCGTCCGGCTGCCGCACGGGCGCTGCGTATTCGCGCCCTTCGCCGCCCAGCTCGGCAACACTGGCGATGCGCGCCAGGCTCGGTACCAGGGGGCGGAGCAGCTGGGCCAGCAGCCTCGCCTCGGTGACGGTGATCAGCACCCTGGCCTCGGCGTTGCGCAGGATGCCGGCCTGGCGCTGCAGGTGGTCCTCGATCTGCGACAGGCGCAGCGGCGGGTAGATGGGCACCGGTATGCCGCCCGCGAGCAGGATGCCGAAAAAGCCCAGGAGAAAGTCACGCCCGGTGGGCAGCATCAGCGCCACCGCCTGCCCGGCGAGCAGGCCACCACGCTGCAGGCCAGCCGCGACGGCCAGGGCGCCCTGCTGCAAGGCGTCGTAGCTGATGTCTTCCGGCTGCTCGTCATCCCCCAGCAGGCGCACGTGGGTTTTCCCGGGGTGCCGCCGCACATGCCAGTCCAGCACCTCGATCAGGGTTGGTGCGGCATCCGGCGTCTGGTGTTCGCCCGTCGCGGGCTCGCCGGAATGGTTGGTATGGCGCGGAAGACGCGACTGGGTAGCCTGGCGGTGCTGCAGCACATGCAGCACGTCTTCAGGGGTGCTTGCCGAGGCGAACAGCTCCTGCGGCAAACGAACACCGAACTCGTGCTCGATGCGCGACCAGAGTTCGACCCGGGTCAGGCTGTCCACCCCGAGGTCGCGGTCCAGCACGCTGTGCAAGGTGACCCGCAAACCTTGAGCAGCCTGGGGGCGTAGTTCGGTCACTGTGCGCTGGACGATCTCCAGCAGCTTGTCCGCGTCCCCGTCATGGGCGGGAACATTGCCGGTTTCCGCAGGCGGACGAGACATGGGCGGTCCTCATGACTAAAGGTCTTCGCCACTGTCCAGTATGCGCCCCTGCCGGCCTTTGCGCGGCCATGGGCCCGTGAAGCTTCGTTTCGGCGCGTATCCGGCGCCGGCCCGGGCTCTGCGCCGGTCACCCGGCGCAGAGGGGTTCAGGCGTTATTGGATGAAATGATTACCCCAGCGCTCGGCCTGGCGCACCGACTGCTTGCGCAGGGTGGTGATCCCCTGGGTTTGCTGGGCGGCGGCGATCTCGTCGTCGATGACCTTCGTCGACTGCGACAGCCAGCTGGTGGCGAAGGCCATGGCGTCCCCGTTGATCTCCAGGGCATTCAGATCGATGTTGCCGATGCCGTCGCAACCCTGGTGGTAGCAGGGGTCGAAGGCCTGGCCGGCGGCGCCGCCAAACGTCTGCGCCTGCGCCTCGCTCTTGATGTCCTCGGCCCCGGTGAACAGGCCACCGAAGGGGATGCCCACCTCGAAGAACTGCGCATAGTCGGAGCGGAAATCGATCTGGGTCCCCTCGAAGGGTTCGCCACGCAGGTTGAAGTAGGCCTCGAACAGGCGCTCGATGGCGGCCGAGCCGGGCGGGCCCTGCAGGCCGAAGGAGGAGCCGTCGCCGTCATAGATGAAGTTGGCGAAGTTCGGCGAACCGATCATGTCGAAGTTCAGGTACGCCTTGATCTTCTGCCGCGCCTCATCGCTCAGGCTGTTGACGTAGAAGGTCGAACCCACCAGCCCGGATTCCTCGGCCCCCCACCAGGCGAAACGCACCTTGTTCTGCGGATGCGCCTTGCGCAGCAGCACCGCCATCTCCAGCAGGGCCGCGCTGCCCGAGCCGTTGTCATTGATGCCGGGGCCCTCGAACACCGAGTCCAGGTGGGCGCCGGCCATGACCACGTTGTCCGGGTTGCCGCGCGGGGTCTCGGCCACCAGGTTGAAGGTCTCGGTCTTGTCGCGGATCACGTCCGCCACCATGCGCAGCTGCAGGCCGGCGGTCTGCGACCAGGCCACGCCGTTGTCATAGGTGGCGAAAAGCACCGGGATCCCGCCCTCATAGGTGTCGCCCAGGGTGACGTTCTCCAGGCCCTTGCGCTCCTCGGTGTTGCCCTGGTTGAAGATGATCGCCCCCGCCGCACCGGCTGCCGCGGCGTTCTCCGCCTTCACTTCGAAGGTGCAGCCGCCCCGCTGGATCAGGGCGATGGCGCCGCTGGGGAAGCCGGCGAAGTCTTCCGCCTCGCAGCCGCTGGTCGAGGTATTGCCGGCGCCGAGGGAGAGGTCCACCGCCACCACCGGCGCGCTGACATCACCCGGGTCGGTCTGCGACAGGTAGTTGAAGTCCTCCTCCCAGACATAGCCGGCCGGCTGCGGCGCCAATGCCTGCAAGGTGCCCGGCCCCTTCGGGAAAAAGGCGGTGAAGGGGAACGGCTGCACCTGCACCTGGTAGCCGGCACGCTCCAGGGTCTGTTTCACGTAGTCGATCGAGGCCTGGTAGCCCGCTAGCCCGGCGGCGCGATTGCCGTCGTTGAGGGTGGCGATATCCTGCAACTCTTGCAGGCGGGTCATCACATTGCTCGCCTCGAGGCAGCGCGGCAGGCCCAGCGGCGTGCCGACCAGCACAGGCGACTTGCAGATACCAGGGTTGGGCTTGCCTGGGCTCCAGAATTCGCCGAAGGCATCGCCTTCGGGCGCCGGTGCGGCAAGGGTGGAAGTTGAAGCGGCGAGAACCAGGGAACCAACAACACGTCTGACGTTGTTCTTGCGGGTCATGACTTCAATCCTTTTGAAGTGGTTGTAGGCGGCCTGCCATGGCATTGCGCCACTGTCCTGTACGGCTTCCTCTGGGGCAGGCCTGGAAGAACAGACTGGCGCAGGTCGTTCAGTTCTTCCAATTCCTTGTAAAAAACGTGCAGCTTGTCGCCTTTTCGCGTCAATTCGCCGGAGATGAACAAGGCAACTGGCCATCAGTGCTGCCACCAGCGGAGCCGGCGGCCTCCCGCGCAGGTCCTATGCTGATACCACTCCCCGACTCAGGAGCACGCCATGTGCGGCCGCTACGTCAGCCCCTCCGAACGCGCCATCGAAGCGTACTGGCACATCGGCGCCCGCGACTCGGGGCGCTGGATCCAGCGCTTCAATGTGGCCCCCACCAGCAGCGTGCCGATGTTGCGCCTGGACGACGACGGCCAGCTCGAACTGGTCCCCGCCCGCTGGGGCCTGATCCCGTTCTGGTGGAAGGACATCAAGCCACCGGCCATGTCCTTCTTTGCCCGCAGCGAAGAAGCCGCCAACAAGCCCATGTGGCGCCAGAGCCTGCGCACCCAGCGCTGCCTGATGCCCGCCCAGGGCTGGTACGAGTGGAACCCGCACCAGGAAGTGCGCAACGCCAGCGGTCGCCTGGTCCACCAGCCCTACTACCTCTACAGCCCGCAAGACACGGTACTGGGGATTGCCGGCATGTGGGCCACCTGGACCGGGCCCGATGGGCAGGCAATCACCTCCTGCGCCCTGCTCACCCGGGAAGCCGCCCCCGCCATACAGGCCATCCACGGGCGCATGCCGGTGGTATTGCCGCCAGAGCAGTTCGCGCTGTGGCTGGCCCCCGGAACACCGGCCGAACAGCTGCAGCAGGCCATCGCCCAGGCGCGTGATGACTTCACCGGACACGCGGTTTCCACGCGGGTGAACAGCGTGCAGAACGATGATGAAAGGCTGATAGAGGCGATTGCCTAATCGCCCGAAAAAACGCGACTCGGCAGGGTTTCGGTCGATGCCGGTCGCGAAATCGACTTGATGCTCATCAGCAATGACCTACAGTACAGCGACACAATGAAGTGCCTGGTGCCTGTGGATGCGGTCATCAGGTAAAGCTCAGCCTGATGGAGACCATGGATGGACAGTGAACAGAACCTGGAAAACCCCAGATCTTCGGGGGCTCCATCGGCAGCGGATCGACGGCTTGGGCACAGGCGACGTGATTTGCGGCATCCCCAGGCTATCGTTGTTCAATGCAGCACCCAATGACAGACAGGGAGGTCGGTATGGGACTGGAAGACCGCGATTGGCTCCAGCAGGCACACCCGAAACCAGAAGGCAGGACGCGCAAGCGCCCGGAGCGCACCACGGCGCCTCCCGGCGACGCCCAGGACGGCACTTCGATCGAGCCCATCAACCGCTCGGCCAAGCAACGGCCCCCGTCCCCCTGCATCCAGCCGCCGGCACAGGAACTCCTGGAAGGACGCAACCGCACGTCACCTCCCCCCGTATCCCTGGCCGTACTGCTGGTCCTTTGCCTTTCCGTTGCGGCGGCGGCGCTCTACCTCTACTTCTGAGGGCCTGAGCACAAACGGAGGAGTGGGGACGGCTATCGGGTAGCCCTTTTTCGAGCCCGAATGACTGCGCCAATCCTTCGCATTTCACGACTCGCGCCTTGCCCTTTCAATCCAGCACGAAAAAAGGCGAATACACTTACTCCGCACAGGCAGCGGCTACACGGGGGAGGATTCTCGCCCCAATCCGTCGACGGCCTCCGCTCCCAGGCGCCCTGCCTCGACCGGCTAACCGGCAACATCACGCCGATTCAGCCAAACGCACCTGCCTGGAGCAACAACCATGAAAAACACCTCCCCTGGCAACTCTTCAGCATTCTTTCGTAGCGGCAAGGTCCTGCTTCTTTCCTCCCTGCTGATCGCAACAGGCTGTGCGCAGAACCCCGACATCAGGGCCAGCCGCGACGGTACGTCCGGCATCACGAGCCGAGCCGATACGGAATACGTGAACTGCGTGAAGGGTGGCATCCGGCACGACGCCGCCACCTTCACCCAGGAGGAGAACGGCAAGACCCTCTTCTTCGTGGGCAGCACCGATCCCGCCAAGGCGTCAGGGCTGGTGGAACTCTCCAACGCCCCAGGCCAGAACCATTTCTCCGTCTATCAGCGAAATGCCTGGCAGGACAAGGGAAGGCTGATCAATGCGGCAGTGATGTGTTCCAGGGCATAAGACTTCGGCGCCTGTCGAGCGAGGGACGGTCTTGAGCAAGTGCTTGTCGACGCCCCTGTGAGCCCATCTAGAAAGCAAACGCCCCGCAGAGTTGGGTCTGCGGGGCGTTTTCATGAGTAGCTTCGACATCTGCTTGGCACCTGGCCCGGGCACCCGCTGCTAACATGGCGTGGCAAGTTTTGCCAAAAGGCGGGCCCCCATGAGCACCATGAACATTTCCCTGCCCGACTCCCTGAAAAGCTTTGTCGATGAGCAGGTCAGACAACGAGGCTACGGCACCAGTAGCGAGTATGTGCGCGAGCTGATCCGCAAGGACCAGGACCGCCAGCGCCTGCGTAACCTGCTTCTGGAAGGTGTCGCCTCCACCCCCGCCGCCCCGGCCGATGACAACTACTTCGACGCGCTGCGCAACCGGGTACGGAACGCCAGGGCATGATTGTCTAGCCCGTAATTCCCCGCGCCCTGGCCAATCGGGATATCGAGGACAGTGTCAGCCACCTCCTGGCCGGCCGCAGTAGCAGAAACGCTGGCGCGGTATCCGGCACCTGCTTGTGGACCTGCTACAGCACACTTGTCGAAGATGCAGGCAACAGGTCTCCCGCACACCGGTAGACCCAATCCTGGTGCCAACGCCGGCTCTGCAACCGGCCCAGGACATAGCGCCGGTAGTGATCCGACGACATGGACTGTTTGCGATCGTGGCGCTTGCAGTTGCAGTAGGAACAAGCGGCCACGATGTTCTCCGGCTCATCCCCACCTCCATCACAGCGAGCCACCAGATGCTCGGCCGTGCACTTGAAGCGCCACGCCTGCCTCAGCGACATGTGGTGCTTGTGGGCAAAACCTTCCATTCCTTTCAGCCACATGGCGACTCCGCAGTAGAAGCAACGACCAGACTGGTTGATGTACGCATTGAATCGATGCCGGATAAGCGCGCGGGACATGGTTAGGTCCTTGGCAGCCTCGCCAAACCTCCTCCGTGGGTGTATTGGCAAATTATCCCAACTTCAGATATCCCAAAACCGGATTTACGGTCAGCTGTTTCTGAAGGAGCAGCGGACATGGTGAAAGGCATCTATCGCCCGGAGTACGAAACGCTCACGCAGTTGATCAGGCAAATGCGCGCCAATGCTGGAATGACGCAGAGCCAATGCTCGGAGGCCCTGGGCCGGCCGCAGTCATTCATGAGCGATGTGGAGAATGGTTCACGCAGGCTGGATCTCGTCCAGATACGCGATCTGTGCGCTGTGCTGGGAACTGATCTCCCAACCTTCGTACGCACCTACGAGAGCCTTCTGGCAGGCTCCGAGCAGGACAGGTGATGGCGGGAAGATACGCCTGGGGCTCGGTAGCGTCCCCAAAGCAAAAAGCCCCGCAGACCAAGGTCTGCGGGGCTTTTCTCGATATGGTGGGACGATAAGGATTTGAATCGTACCGGTGGCTGGCTCAGTACGTCGCAGCCCTGCTCAATTCAGGGTTTCCGGCCATCCCCCCGTGCCGATTTTCGACAGTTCGTGCCTGTGATTTCGACACTTCTTCGACACTTCTTTAGGGCTCTGCCTCAAGGCTGAAGGAGAAGCCGCTGGCGCAATTTCACCCTTATTAGAAAAAGGGGACATGAAAAAGGGGACTAGAGTAATCAAATAAATCTGTCCCCTTTTCCTACCCGAAAGCGTGCCTCTTCACCCCTGAAGAGGAGAGGGGTGACTCGCGCCGGCGAGCTCAGAGTGAGCAACTGCCACACGTGCTTGCCCGTGGCCTTCCTGTGATCGACCCAGAAGTGAATGGCACAGGCCAATGCTGGCAGGAGCCCTAACAGGTAACCCCAAAAGTTATCCAAAGACCTGCCCCATGTTGTGATGGCTCAGTGCTTCCAGTGTGGCAAGAGTCGTTGATCGCTCGAGGGAGATATCGCCACCGCAGTCCCGACGTATTGCGCCGCACTGAACGTCGCGGCTGGGCGCTTGCAATCACGCAGCGCTTGATTGGAATTGGCGTTAAGAAAGTGGTCGTTTTTTCTAGCGGGGCGGCAGGGGTTGGCCGAAGTTGAAACACCCCCGCCATTTGTCAGCCTCACATCTACCTGCGTACGCCGGGCGTATGCTGAATGTGTCCCGTAAGAGGACAGAAAAGCCATCGCCAGCCCTTCCCCTTGGGTATATGTAAACGCGGTGGCTTTTCTATTTGGAGGAAGCTATGGGAGCGTCATCGCCAGATACAAGGCGAAGCAACCGGTAGCGGAAACAGTTGCAAGCACAAGGGCATTCACCCGTTTCAGGCTTTTTTCATCGTCTGCATCGCCGGTGTAGCTGACGGCAACAATCAAACCCATGTGCATCAACCAGATGGCGGCGCTGATCCCTGCCAGTACAAATTCCCTTTTCATCCCTGATCCTGTAGCGGTCCATCGCTGCCAGCGTACCCTATCGGATGGTATTCCAGCGGAAGGAGAGAGCCACGATGAGTTCCATTGTTCTTGAGTCTGTGCTGACGTGCCCACATTGTGGCCATGCCCAGCAGGAAACCATGCCCACGGACGCCTGCCAGTTTTTCTACGAGTGCAGCCATTGCAAGGCCCTGCTGCGGCCCAAGCCGGGGGACTGCTGCGTGTTCTGTTCGTTCGGCTCCGTACCCTGCCCGCCTATTCAGCAGCAACGCGGCTGCTGCCAAAGTAAGGCTTAGCATAGGACTCTTCCCGAATGCTGAGACTTCGCCCGAAGGAATTGGCCAAATACAGACGTGATTACGCTGGCGTAGAGCGTGAGACGGGCCACCGGGCGCTCTGCCCCATCGATGGCTGGTACGAGCGGGTAAACGAGGGCGAGCCGTGGGCAACGCGCGGAACGATTACCCCGGCCTGATCGCGCCGCTCGCCGCTGCATGATCCAACCCTGACAAACGGCCTTGAACGATTCCGCCGTGACGGCGATCAAAGTAGGTGAGAGGCAGCGATCAGCGAAGTTCCACTGCTGGAATCATCAGACAACTGTCTGGGGCCCCTGCAACAGCTCACTGACCACTGTCTCTCCGAACCGCGGCGCATCCGAGTGATCGTCGCGGTTCGTCATTTCAGCCCATCCGCGCCAGTTCGCGCTTCACCAGGCTCTGGTACTCCGGCGGATTCAGGGCATCGAGCCGCTCGGCGGCCCACTCAATCCCCGGACACCTGTTACCCGTTTTCGGAAACTCTTTTCCGCGTATTTGGCGAGGGAGTCGCAGATGACCGGAAATGGCCAGGCTGTCACGAGATGTTGGAACGTAGCTGCAGCCCTCGGCAGAGAACTGTCTGCTGGCCTTCCACCTGAACCGAATTCATAACGGATCTATCATTTATATGGGCGGCGAAGACAAGAAGACTGCTTGTTGAGCTAGGACGCGGGTCGCCAGGAACATGTCGAACAGTTCCGAATAGCCATGGCCGCCGGGACCTCCACGGTGTACCGCGGAGGGGGTTGGTTTTGTCTGCCTCGCAACGGGGCGAGGAAGCTGACCATGCGCAAAGAAATGAACTCGCTTCAACTACAACAACTACCGCGCTACCAGGTGATGATGGACTTTCCGCACGTCCAGGGCCGGCGGTGGGTTGTCTTGGAAGAGGACTACTTGGCCGTAGCGCGGCAAAGGGATCGTCTGCTGGACGAGGTCGAGGCGCTGCTGAGAGACGGCGTGCGACTGGATGCGGTGCAGGTGAATTGCTGGGACGTGCGGTTCATAAGTCGGGCAGGCATGGATGACGCCGCCATCAGCATTGAGGTAGTCGGCCACTACGCGGCCCCTCCTGTAGAACGCGTCGTTGGTGAGAACTACAGTGGAGACCTACGTGCAGCTATTGACCAAGCGCGGGCTGCGGATGTGGACCCACCCGAAAGGCCCAAGTTCGAAGGTCATGGCAGGCCCTTGGCCCGGCATTCCTAGCCACTGCGCCAGTGCTTGGCATTGCACCAGGGATGGTCTTGCCAAGCTCTCGATCTTTAGCAACAAGGTTGGCGAGTTCGCCCAAACGGCCGTAACTCGAAACGACGGCCCGACTTGCTGGCTGGAAACCTAGCTCCAGACCCGCTCAACCATCCGGTCGTTCGTCCAGAATGGCGATTTGGCCCAAAATTGGTCCTGAACGCGGAGCCCTGAAACACAAAGCCCCTGACTTCTTCTTAGAAATCAGGGGCTTCGTGGTTTTCATGTATGGCGGGAAGATAGGGATTTGAATCATACCGGTGACTGGCTCAGTACGTCGCAACCCTGCTCAGTTCAGGGTTTCCAGCCATCCGCCCGTGTCGATTATCGACAGTTCGTGCCTGTGATTTCGACACTTCTTCGACACTCTCGTCGCTCTCATAGGGCTAGCCAACAATCGAAACCAAAGCTTCGATACTGCCTGGAGCGCCCTGCTAAACACCAAAATAGAAACCACAGTTTCGTTTTCACAAAAAGAGCAGTGCTACCCCATAAAACTGAAGCCATAGTTTCGATTTTTCTTGACTGCGCCATGCTCCCTCCTACAATCGAAACCATAGCTTCGAAATGGATATCCCAAATGGATCAGCACTCGTACGTCCCCGTTCGCACACCGGAAGATCTCGGAAAGGTCGTTCGCGAGGCACGGAAAAAGCAGCGCATTCGCCAGGAGGACATGGCAATGCTGATTGGTAAAAGCCACGTGCATTTACGCGATATCGAAAAGGGCAAGCCAACAGTCTCCCTGGGGAGTGTTCTGCAACTGCTCGATGAGCTGGGCATTCGGGTCTATCTGGACGTGCCGAAGCCATGAGGCAGTTGGAAGTCACCATAAACAACGAGCATGTCGGCAGCCTGATCGACCAGAACGGTGTATGGGTGCTCGCGTATTCGTCTGACTGGCTGAATAACCCCCGATCATTCGACCTCTCACCCACCCTTCCCCGCTCTGCAGGGCGGGTCGTGGATAGCTCTACGGAACGCCCTGTTCAGTGGTTCTTCGACAACTTGCTACCAGAAGAGCAGGCCCGCCAGTTGCTGGCCAGCGACGCGAAAATCGAGTTTGCAGATGCCTTTGGGCTCCTGGGCTACTATGGTGCTGAATCGGCGGGAGCCATCACGCTTCTGCCAGGATTTGAACCAATACCCGATGGCGGGCTCCAGCCGCTCCCTGACGACGTGCTCAGCCAGCGCATCAGGAACCTCCCTCGGGTATCGCTGACCACCGGAGCACCCAAGCGAATGTCACTGGCAGGCGCCCAACACAAGTTGCCTGTCGTGGTCCTGGACGGCGTGTTGTACGAGCCAATCGGCAGCCGGCCATCAACTCACATCCTCAAGCCGAACCACCCGGAAACAGACCAGTACGACAACAGCGTGGCCAATGAATGGTTCGTTATGTCTGTCGCCCAAATGGCCAGGCTGAACGCTGCCCCCGTTGCTATTCACCGCGTCCCGGAGCCGGTTTATCTGATTGAGCGTTTTGACAGGCAAGTAGTCGACGGGCAACTGAAACGCCTGCATGTCCTGGACGGTTGCCAGTTGCTGGGACTGGATCGCCAGTTCAAATACCAACAGGCCTCGATGAAGACACTTCGGCACATCGTCAGTCTCTGTCGCCGGAAAGCCGAAGCACGAATCCAGCTATTCAATTGGCTGGTATTCAACATCCTGGTCGGCAACAACGACGCCCACCTGAAGAACCTCTCTTTTTACGTCACATCGGACGGCGTTGACCTTGCGCCTAACTACGACCTGCTCTGCACAGCGATATATACCGCAAACAAGGAATCGGCCCCCTGGCTGGATGCTGAGCTGGTATGGAAGGTAGAAGGCATGCGAACACACGCCGAAGTAACCAGGGAGCATGTTCTCTTCATGGGCAGCCACCTCGGATTACCGAACAGAATTGCCGCCAAGCTGATGGATGAGCTTGTGAAGGCAACCCTGGAGGCTGCCGATCATCTGCTACAAAGCCTGCCGGAGCGCTTCCTTGCCGGTGAGAGATACCTGCTGCGTCGAATTGTTCATGGCGTTATGCGAGACATGGCTGCAAAGCTGCGTACGCCCTGACTCACGGGGAACGCCAAGGAATGAAGACCAAGCCCGTTACCCCCGGGTTCTGGCCTACCTGAGTGAAGCGACTGAGCAAGCCGCACTGTTTTTTTCGACACTCTGGAGCGAGCCCAAAAAGCAAAAACCCCTGAAACTCTAAGAATTTCAGGGGTTTAGGCTTTTGAATATGGCGGGAAGATAGGGATTTGAACCCTAGGTGCCATTGCTGACACAACGGATTTCGAATCCGTCCCGTTCGGCCACTCCGGCATCTTCCCGAACGGCGCGCATGATACCAGTTCATCGGCCGTTGGCGAAGCCCGTGGCGTGATTTTTTCGCGTGGTTTCAGATGGTTGCGGTGCGATGGGGATCGCTTCGCGATCCTTGGCGAATGAATTCGCCCCTACAGGTGAGGGGCGAATTCAGGCAAAGCAGGTCAGGAAGTCAGCTTGGTCAGGGCTTCGCGGTACTTGTCGGCGGTCTTCTGCGCGACTTCGGCGGGCACGGCCGGGGCCGGAGGCTCCTTGTTCCAGCCGGTGGATTCCAGCCAGTCGCGGACGAACTGCTTGTCGAAGCTCGGCGGGTTCTTGCCTTCGACGTAGCTTTCCACCGGCCAGAAACGGCTGGAATCGGGGGTCAGCACTTCGTCCATCAGGGTCAGGGTGCCGTCTTCGTCAATGCCGAATTCGAACTTGGTGTCGGCGATGATGATGCCGCGGGTGGCGGCGTATTCGACGGCGGTGCTGTACAGGGCGATGGCGGTGTCACGGACCTTGGCGGCCAGTTCCTTGCCGATGATGGCTTCGCACTGCGCGAAGGAGATGTTCTCGTCGTGGTCGCCAACGGCGGCCTTGGTCGAGGGGGTGAAGATGGGCTGCGGCAGCTTGGAGGCTTCCTTCAGGCCGGCCGGCAGCTGGATGCCGCAGACGGTGCCGGTCTTCTGGTATTCCTTCCAGCCGGAGCCGACGATGTAGCCACGCACGATGGCTTCGACGGCAACGGGTTTCAGGCGCTTGGCCACTACGGCGCGACCTTCCACCAGCGGCAGTTCTGCGGCGGGCACCACGTCTTCAACCTTGTCACCGGTGAAGTGGTTGGGAACGATGCCTGCGAGCTTGTCGAACCAGAAGTTGGAGATGGCGGTGAGGATCTTGCCCTTCTCCGGGATCGGCTCATCGAGGATCACGTCGAATGCGGAAAGGCGGTCGGTGGCGACCATCAGCATGCGCTTGTCGTCGATTTCGTAAAGGTCGCGGACCTTGCCCGAGTAGATCTTCTTCAAGCTGAGGGTGGAGGGTGTGCTCATGTCGTTTTTCCGCCTTTATCAAACGAAACAGGCGAAACCCGGGGGTTTCGCCTTGTTGTTTCCACGATCCGCCGTGAACCGGCGTACTGCTTAGCCGAGGTTTTCCTGGATCAGGGTCAGCACGCGGCGCGCCACATCGGGCGGGGCCACGGTGTTGATGTCCTTCTCCACGGTGACCTGCACGCTGTCGCCGACGCGGGTCAGGCGAACCTGGTAGCGCTCGGCGCGGGCCTCGATCTCTTCCGCGCTGGCGTCGCTGCCCCACAGACGACTGAAGAAGCCGGGCTTCTCGTCCTTCTTCTGGGCGCCTTCGGCGAGGTTGATGTAGTAGACGCCCAGGCTGCGGTTGAGGTCGTCGACGCGTACGTCGGCGGTTTCCAGGGCGCGACCGACGCTGGACCAGGAGCGGTCGAAGTCGGCGCCGAGGCTGAGCATGGGGTTGCCGTTGCCGTCTTCGGACAGGGTCACGCGGTTCGGCGCGTCGAAGTCACGGGCGGCGAGCAGGGAAACGGAACCACCCTGTTCGGCGCTGCGGGCCATGGTGGCGAGCATTTCGTCCAGCAGTGCGGCTTCCAGGCTCGGGTTGTCGGAACGGCTCGGCCAACCGGTGTCGGCGGTGCTGCCCGCCGGACGGGTCACGCTGGTGACGAAGATTTCGCTGGTATTGCGCTGTACGCCCGGCTCGATGCGCACCCGGGCGCGGACTTCGCTGTCCGGCTCGACGCCGCTGACGCGGCTGCCCAGCCGACGGGCCAGGGGGCCGGAGAGCTGGTCGAGGCGCTGCCAGTCGGTGCTGAACTCACCGGTCTGCGGGCGCTCATCGGCGATGCGGAAGCCACCTTCCTCGAAGAACTGGCGGGCCACCGGCCAGACTTCCGCCGGGACGCGCTGAGCGACCACCCAACGGGAGTCGCCGCTCTTCTGCAGGCTGTAGTCGCTGACTTCGCCCTTGGCCTGCAAGGCCTGCGGACGAGGTACCTCGAATTCACCTTCGGCACGGCTGCTGGCGACGTTCACCGGCACCGGCAGCAGCGGGTCGAGACGCTTGGCCTCGACACTCGGGGGGAGCTGCATGGGAGCGGTCTGGCGTGCTTCCAGGTAGTCGCTGCCGCGGTCGCGGAAGTAGCCTTCCTGGCCCCAGAGCCAGCCGCAGCCGCTGGTGCTGGAAATGATCAGGGCGAGTGCGGAGAGTCCGGCCAGTCGCTTCATGCGGGATGTTTCCTTGGATTAGGCGAGAAGGCCGGACTGGCGCATTGCTTGACGCAGCGGTTCATGGCAGCGCGGGCTGAGCCAGGTCAGCGGCAGGCGGATGCCATCGGGAATCAGACCCATCTCGTGCAGGGCGAACTTCACCGGGATCGGGTTGGACTCGATGAACAGTGCCTTGTGCAGCGGCATCAGCTTGTCGTTGATGGCGCGGGCGGCAGCCGCCTCGCCACGCATGGCGGCGGCGCAGAGCTCGGCCATGGCGCGCGGGGCGACGTTGGCGGTCACGGAGATGTTGCCCTTGCCGCCCATCAGCATCAGCTCGACGGCCGTGGCGTCGTCACCGGAGTAGACGAGGAAGTCCTTGCTCACGCGGTCCAGGACTTCCTGGCCACGCTGCAGGTCGCCGGTGGCTTCCTTGATGCCGATGATGTTGCTGATCTTGGACAGGCGCTCGACGGTTTCCGGGAGCATGTCGCACACGGTGCGGCCCGGGACGTTGTAGAGGATCTGCGGGATGGCCACGTTTTCGGCGATGTGGCGGAAATGCTGGTACAGGCCTTCCTGGGTAGGCTTGTTGTAGTACGGGGTCACCAGCAGGCAGGCATCGGCGCCGACATTCTTGGCGGCGGCGGTGAGCTCGACCGATTCGCGAGTGGAATTGCCACCGGTACCGGCGATGACCGGGATGCGGCCATTGACCTGGTCGACCACGCGGCGGATCACTTCCACGTGCTCGGTAACGTCCAGCGTCGCGGACTCGCCCGTGGTGCCGACGGCGACTATGGCGTTGGTGCCCTCTTGAAGATGGAAGTCGACGAGTTTGGCCAGGCTGTCCCAGTCCAATTGACCCTGCGCATCCATGGGCGTAACCAGTGCCACCATACTGCCCGCAATCATGCAACCGCTCCTGCCGGAAAAAGAGAGCCGTAATGGTACTGTCGGCTCTGGCCTTGCACAAGGTGAACGCAAGCGCCGTCAGGCGGCTACGGCATTCCCCCCGGCGACGGTTTTCGCTAACCTTCCCCGTTTGAACAGCGCGGCCCCGGCCGCCCTCCCCTCGCTTTAGGAACGCTGCATGTCCACCACCCCGCCCCGCGAACAATTCCTCCTGATCAGTGCCCTGGGCCGCAACCCGATGGAGCTGACCAATGTGCTGTGCCGCGCCAGCCAGGAAAACCGCTGCGCCGTGGTCAGCAGCCGGCTGACCCGCCACGGCGAGTTCTGCGCCCTGGTGCTGCAGATTTCCGGCAGCTGGGACGGCCTGGCGCGTCTGGAATCGGGGATGTCGGCGCTGTCCAAGCGCCATGGCTTCACGGCCAACGTGACCCGCAGCAACGCCCTTGAGGTACGTCCCCAGGCGCTGCCCTATGTGGCCTATGTCAGCGCGGCGTACCGCCCGGACATCCTCAACGAGCTGTGCCAGTTCTTCATCGATCACCGCGTCGAGCTGGAAAACCTCACCTGCGACACCTACCAGGCACCGCAGACCGGCAGCACCATGCTCAACGCCACCATCACCGTGACCCTGCCCGCCGGCACCCAGATCAGCTGGCTGCGCGACCAGTTTCTGGATTTCGCCGATGCCCTGAACCTGGACGCCCTGATCGAACCCTGGCGCCCGCAGCATCCCTGAGGAGCAAGTAGACATGGCAGTTACCCTGGACAAACCCGTCGCCGATTTCACCGCCCAGGCCACCAGCGGCCAGGAGGTCAGCCTGTCGGCCCTCAAGGGCAAGCAGGTCGTGCTCTACTTCTACCCGAAGGACAGCACGCCCGGCTGCACCACCGAGGGCCAGGGCTTCCGTGACCAGCACGCGGCCTTCCTGGCGGCCGATACGCTGATTTTCGGCGTATCCCGCGACGGCATGAAGTCCCACGAGAACTTCAAGTGCAAGCAGGAGTTCCCCTTCGAGCTGATCTCCGACAAGGACGAGGCGCTTTGCCAGCTGTTCGAGGTGATCAAGCTGAAGAAGCTCTACGGCAAGGAATACATGGGCGTCGACCGCAGCACTTTCCTGATCGACAAGGCCGGCGTACTGCGCCAGGAATGGCGCGGTGTGAAGGTGCCCGGCCATGTGGACGCGGTGCTCGCCGCAGCCCAGGCGCTGAACAAGGGCTGAAGCCCGCCGGAATGAGAAAGGCCGCGATTGCGGCCTTTTTCATTGGGGTGGTGGAATTCCACTTCGTGGATTTTCACCCTACATGGCTGGGGCGGGGAGATTGGGCATCGTAGCCTTGTGGATGGGTCGGGCGGCGCTCCGCGAGCCTGCGAAACCCATCGATCCGCGGTGATGGGTTTCGCTCCGCTCTAGCGGAGCGCCGCCCGCACCATCCTACAGAAGTTCAAGAACACGCCGATCAGTACCGCCACGCCGCACGGAGGGAGGCCCCACACAGCCAGTAGGGTGGATAGCGCTTTTCTATCCACCAAGAGCTCCGTTGCGCGGCGCCGCCCGGGGCCAGGCATCGAGCACAGCCTTGAACAGGGTGGCCAGGGGAATGGCGAAGAACACCCCCCAGAAGCCCCACAGCCCCCCGAACAGCAGCACGGCGCAGATGATCGCCACCGGGTGCAGGTTCACCGCCTCGGAGAACAGCAGCGGCACCAGCACGTTGCCGTCCAGGGTCTGGATCACCGTGTAGACCACCATCAGGTAGATGAACTGGTCACTCCAGCCCCACTGGAACAAGGCGATCAGCGCCACCGGTACCGTCACCACCACCGTGCCGATGTAGGGCACCACCACCGAGAGCCCTACCAGCAGGGCCAGCAGTGCCGCGTAGTTGAGGCCCAGCCAGACGAAAGCCACGTAGGTGACGCCGCCACAGATGACGATCTCGATCACCTTGCCGCGGATATAGTTGGCGATCTGGATATTCACCTCGTCCCACACCTGGGTCATCAGGCCGCGCTCGCTGGGCAGGTAGCCGCTGAACCAGCGGCCGATCAGCTCGCGGTCCTTGAGGAAGAAGAACACCAGGATCGGCACCAGCACCAGGTAGATCATGATGTTGACCAGCAGCGGCAGGCTGGACAGCGAGAAGGTCAGCGCCCATTGGCCGAACTTGCCTATCTCGCTGCGCGTGACCTCGATGGCCCGCAGCACCTGCTCATCGTTCACCAGGTGCGGATAACGCTCGGGCAGGAGCAGCAGCAGCGATTGCCATTCGGCGAGCATCCCCGGAAGTTCCTGGAACAGCGTGCTGAGCTGCTGCCAGAGCAGCGGCAGCAGCACACCCAGGATCAGCGCCAGGGCACCGATGAAGAGCGTAAAGACGATCCACACCGCGAGGGTCTGCGGCAGCCGCAGGCGTTCCAGCAAGTTGACCAGCCCTTGCATGAGAAAGGCCAGCACCAGCCCCGCCAGCACGGGCGCGAGCATGTTGCCGAGGGTGAGTACAGCGGTGAAGCCGAGAACCAGGACCACGGCCAGCACCACGGCTTCTTCATCGGAGAAGTAGCGCTGGACCCAATCGCGAAGCACCTTGAGCATCAGAATTCCCTTGATGGCCCCAATCGTGGGCCCCGCTCAGGCCTTGCGCAGCCAGTAGCGGAACACGCCGTCTTCGACCTCTTCGTGCAGCAACTGGTGCCCAGCCAACTGCGCGAAGGCACGAAAGTCCCGTTGGGAACCGGCGTCAGTGGCGATCACCTTGAGCACGGCGCCGCTGGGCAGACGATTGAGTTCAAGCTTGGCCTTGAGCAAGGGCAAGGGGCAGTTCAGGCCACTGGCATCCAGCTCGGCGTCGAAGACATCGGTTCGACTCGCGGAGTCAGTCATGGGGGTTCTCCGGGGAAAGCGCCTGGCGGGGACACGGACGGTCGCGGCGCAGAAATACTTGAGCGGATGGTTAGGATACCCAAGGCAGAGCGCTGCTGGCCAGCCGGAGGGGCTGGAGGCTACAGTTAGGCCTTTGCCGCCAACGAGCCCAGTGCATGAATCTTCTGCGCCCCACTCTGCTGACGCTTGCCTGTTTTCTCGCCTCCCCCGTCATGGCCGACGACCTGCCGTCCCTCGGCGACTCCAGTTCCTCCGTCGTTTCCCCGGAACAGGAACACCAGCTTGGCCGCGCCTGGCTGAGCCTGCTGCGCGGCCAGGTGCCGCAACTCAGCGACCCGCAACTCAAGGATTACGTCGAGAGCAGCGTCTACCGGCTGGCGGAAACCAGCCAGCTGCAGGACCGCCGTCTGGAATTCGTGCTGCTCAACAGCCCGCAACTGAACGCCTTCGCCGCGCCGGGCGGGATCATCGGCGTCAACGGCGGCCTCTTCCTCTATGCCCCGACCGAAGCCGAGTACGCTTCGGTACTGGCCCACGAACTGGCGCACTTGTCCCAACGCCACTTCGCCCGCGGCGTCGAGGCCCAGCAGCGCATGCAGATCCCGGTGATGGCGGCGATGCTCGCCGGCATCGTCGCCGCGGCGGCCGGTGCCGGTGATGCAGGCATGGCGGCGATCATGGGCACCCAGGCCGCGGCCATCCAGGAACAGCGCCGCTTTTCCCGGCAGAACGAACAGGAAGCCGACCGCATCGGCCTGCTGAACCTGGAAAAGGCCGGTTACGATCCGCGCGCCATGCCGCGCATGTTCGAACGCCTGATGCGCCAGTACCGCTACGATGCCAAGCCGCCGGAATTCCTTCTCACCCACCCGGTGACCGAAAACCGTATCGCCGACACCCGCAACCGTGCCGAGCAACTGCCCCCCGGTGGCGTCGAGAACAGCCTGCGCTACCAGCTGATGCGCGCGCGGGTGCAATTGATGTTCGAGGAAACTCCCGGCATTGCCACCAAGCGCTTCCGCGCCCAGCTCGAGGAAGACCCGAAGCTGGACGCCGCGCGCTACGGCCTGGCCATCGCGCTGATCAAGGGCGGCCAGCTCAACCAGGCGCGGGAGAACCTGGAGCCGCTGCTGGCCAAGGCGCCCAACGAGATCGTCTACAACCTCGCCCAGGTGGACCTGGACATCACCGCCAACCGCCTGGCCGATGCCCAGCAGCGTGTGGAGCGGCTGCTCGCCCGCTACCCGAACAACTACCCGTTGAAGCAGATGCGTAGCGACCTGCTGATCAAGCAGAACAAGCCGAAGGAGGCCGAGAAGGTCCTCGACGACCTGCTCAAGACCCGTTCGGACGACCCGGACGTCTGGTACCAGGTGGCCGAGGTCCGTGGCCTGGCCGGCAACACCATCGGCCTGCACCAGGCCCGCGCCGAGTATTTCGCCCTGGTGGGCGACTTCGACCAGGGCATCGAGCAGCTGGACTTCGCCAAACGCCGCGCCAGCAACAACTTCCCCCTGGCCGCACGCATCGACGCCCGCCAGCAGGAGCTGATCCAGCAGCAGGCGATGGTCAAGCAGATGATGCGCTGAGGCATCGCGTCAGACAGGACGGGTGGATATCGCTTTTCATATCCACCAACGGAGTTCCTCCTGGCGCCGATGGTGGATCGATGACGCGTGATCCACCCTTGGTCCAAATTCGCTCCTGCAGGAACAAAAAAGCCCGGACGAGTCCGGGCTTTTCTTGCGGGGCAATCAGGCGTTGCCGGCCTGCTTCAGGCGCGCCGCCTGGGTGAAGTCCAGCATGCGCTTGAGCGGCTTGATCGCCTTCGGGATCAGCGCCGGATCAACGAAGATCTCGTTGGTGCCTTCGCGCAGGCACTGCAGGGTGCGCTCCAGGGTATTCATGGCCATCCACGGGCAATGGGCGCAGCTGCGGCAGGCCGCGCCGTTGCCGGCGGTGGGGGCCTCGATGAACTGCTTGTCCGGGCACAGCTGCTGCATCTTGTAGAAGATGCCGCGGTCGGTGGCGACGATGAAGGTCTTGTTCGGCAGGGTCTGCGCGGCCTTGATCAGCTGGCTGGTGGAGCCCACCGCGTCGGCCAGTTCGATCACCGCTTCCGGCGATTCCGGGTGGACCAGCACGGCGGCGTCCGGGTACAGCGCCTTCATGTCCTGCAACTGCTTGGCCTTGAACTCCTCGTGGACGATGCAGGCACCGTCCCAGAGCAGCATGTCGGCACCGGTTTCACGCTGGATATAGCGACCCAGGTGCTGGTCCGGCGCCCAGATGATCTTCTCGCCGTTGTCCATCAGGCTCTCGACGATTTCCAGCGCGCAGCTGGAGGTCACCACCCAGTCGGCACGGGCTTTCACCGCCGCCGAGGTGTTGGCGTAAACCACCACGGTCCGCTCGGGGTGCTGGTCGCAGTAGGCGGAGAATTCGTCCACCGGGCAACCCAGGTCCAGGGAGCAGGTGGCCTCCAGGGTGGGCATCAGCACGCGTTTTTCCGGATTGAGGATCTTCGCGGTCTCGCCCATGAAGCGAACGCCGGCGACGACCACGGTCTGCGCCGAGTGCTGGTTGCCGAAACGCGCCATTTCCAGGGAGTCGGAGACGCAACCACCGGTTTCCTCGGCCAGAGCCTGGATCACCGGGTCGCAGTAGTAATGCGCCACCAGCACGGCGTCCCTGGCCTTCAGCTCGGCGGCGATGGCGGCACGATAGTGCGCCTCTTCCTCGGCCGTCAGCTGCTTGGGCTGCTTGGCGGCAAGGTGGGCCTGGACCAGAAAGCGTTCGGAAAGCTGTGTCATAAGGCTGGAACCTGCGAGCGCGTGGCGCGGAAACAATTATACACCCGTGCCCTTGTGGCCTGGACGCCACAGGGTTGGGGCGCGGATCATACCGCAGATTTGGCGGCTCCGGGACAGCCCTGGCGACCACCGTCCGTCCCCGCTGCCGCAAACGCCTTGCCCTCCGAACCTCAGACAATAAAAAAGGCCCGCCTAGAATAGGCAGGCCTGGACCAGCAACACCTGTAAGACTTGTTCCTCTGACCATGGTGCACTCCGCACCGGAACAATCCCCCAGGTACCTAAAAGTCCCAACGTCAGCACCAACTTGAATCCGACCATGCCGCGGTGCCCCGGACATGGACTGAATGCGAATCCGGCCTAGCGCCTCCCCTTCATGCACAGCACAGCCAGGTAGCCGCCCCAGATCACACTGGCCAGGGCGACCATCTGGTTGAAGTCAAAATCGCTTTGGTTCTGCAACATCATCGAAAACTCGACATACAAGCACAGGGCTCCCGCCGCCAGAGCAAGCAAGTACGCGTTTCTGCTTCTGGTCCGACGCAGCTGGAACACCCTTCTCATGCCATCGGCTTTCCACTCCTGGAGCGGTATGCACTGCACCTCCTCCAATAGCACCAAACCCCACAGCAAGGCACACAGCCAATAACCCATTGTTCAACCTCCGGTTTGTTCGATCACTCGACACGATTGCGGCACTATTTCCGGGCCGGATGTCCCCGCGTCGGCAAGGGCGAATCCAACTGGTTCTGCGCAGGCGATCCCGAATCGTGAAACGGAAGTTCGAGCTGAACGGGTTCTTTCCCGCTATCGGTAGTCACGTTGCGCTTGTGGAAAATGTACATGGGAAAGGGCGATACATTGATTGATTGCATGACTCGCCTCCCACCGATAGACATCCATGATGAATATACGGACGAGATCCTCTTCGCCGTCTGTGCGCTCTGGTAGAGGCTGAACTATGCGGAAGTGGTGCAAGCGCCGGTATCGTCGTTCCCGCGCACCTGCTGTCGTTGTAGTGGCCATGGTCGTGTAGGGTTTCGACTACAGGCACGGTGCCCCAGGGTCTGCCTAGGTCAGCAGCCCATTTTCCAGGGCATAGCGCGCCAGCTTGGCGTTGCTGTCCATGCCGGTCTTTTCCAGGATGCGCGAGCGATAGGTGGTGACCGTGCTGGGACTCAGGTGCAGAAGCTCTGCGATGCGGACGATCCGCTCGCCTGAAGCGAGCAGCTTGAGGACTTCCAGCTCCCGATCCGAGAGCATTTCGTGGGGGGCGCCGCCGCCGCCGGTGCCGATGGCGTTGACCAGCCGTTCCGCCAGCTCGGGGGTGACGTGCTTGCCGCCCTGGGCCGCCTTGCGCACGGCATCGACCAGGGTGCCCGCGGAAATGTCCTTGGTCAGGTAGCCCGCGGCGCCCATCTTGATGGCACGCAGCGCATAGGCCTCGATCGAGTGCATGCTCAGCATCAGCACCGCCAGCCTGGGCTTGTCGTTGCGGATCATCCTCAGCAGGTCCAGCCCGCTCTTGTCGGGCAGGCTGATGTCCACCACCGCCACGTCGAAATCCTGTTCCTGGACCAGGCGCATCGCTTCCTGGGTCGTCTCGGCCTCGCCCGTGACATCGATCTCACCTGCTGTCTCCAGCATGCGCCGCACGCCATTGCGCACGATGCTGTGGTCGTCTACCAGCAAGACCCTGATTCTGCGGTCAGTCATGTGACGCCCCCGGGGCAGGCCAATGCGCTGCCCGGCTAGGTTTGCCGACAAACTTTCACACTATGCCTGCCGCCAAGGGCCGGCAAGCCACTGAGGCAGGCGCCAGGACTGGCGGCCAACGCCTGCGGACCGGCAGCTATAGTTTCAGGATGCGAGCGCGGGTGGTCGCGGGTCTGCTGCCCCGGGCCGCCCGCGTGAACTCCAGTCCGGGGCTGCTCCATTCCTGGCACCTGAATTTCCTGCCGACGCAATGCTCCGGGAAAAGGATCCTGAATCCTGGCGGGGCGAAACATGGCCACACAAACGCCACCCGAACAATTGGACATGGCAATCCTGCTCGCGACCCTGAAGGCCTTCCGCAAGGGCGACTTTACCGCGCGCATGCCGGAAGACCGGACCGGCACCCCGGGCAAAATCGCCGAAACCCTCAACGAAATCATCGATATGGCCGCGGACACCGTCAGCGAGATGGAACGCGTGGCGCGGCAGGTCGGCAAGCAGGGCAAGGCCCACGAGCGCATCGAACTGCCGATGCTGCGCGGCTCGTGGCGCACCATCGTCAATTCGAGCAACACCTTGACCAATGACCTGATCAGCCCGATGAGCGAGATGATCCGGGTTATCGGCTCAGTGGCCGAAGGCGACCTGCACCAGCAGATGCCCACGGAATTCGACGGCCTGAAGCTGAAGGGACAGTTCCTGAAGTCGGCCGAGACGGTGAACACCATGGTGATGCGTCTCGGCTCGTTCACCGCCGAGGTGACCCGCGTGGCGCGGGAGGTCGGCACCGAGGGCATCCTCGGCGGCCAGGCCAAGGTCCCGGGGGTATCCGGCACCTGGAAGGACCTGACCGATTCGGTGAACAGCATGGCCGCCAACCTGACCAACCAGGTGCGCAACATCGCCGACGTCACCACGGCGGTGGCGCGGGGCGACCTCGGCAAGAAGATCACAGTGGAGGCCAGGGGCGAGATCCTCGAGCTGAAGAACACCGTCAACACCATGATCGACCAGCTCTCGAACTTCGCCGACGAAGTGACGCGGGTGGCGCGCGAAGTTGGCACCGACGGCAAACTCGGTGGCCAGGCCACCGTGACCGGCGTTGGCGGCACCTGGAAGGCCCTGACCGACTCGGTGAACAAGATGGCCGCCAACCTGACCAACCAGGTCCGCAATATCGCCGACGTGACGACTGCGGTGGCCAAAGGCGACCTCGGGCGCAAGATCACCGTGGAAGCCAAGGGCGAAATCTTCGAGCTGAAGAACACTATCAACACCATGGTCGACCAGCTCAATAGCCTCGCCGCCGAGGTGACGCGGGTGGCCCGCGAGGTCGGCAGCGAGGGCAAGCTCGGTGGCCAGGCCCAGGTGCAAGGCGTTTCCGGGACCTGGAAGGACCTGACCCAGAACGTGAATTTCATGGCCGCCAACCTGACCAACCAGGTGCGCGGCATCGCCAAGGTGGTGACCGCCGTGGCCAACGGCGACATGAAGAAGAAACTCACCCTCGAAGCCAAGGGCGAGATCGCCGAACTGGCCGACACCATCAACGACATGACCGATACCCTGGCGCTGTTCTCCGAGCAGGTCACTTCGGTGGCGCGGGAGGTGGGTGTCGAAGGCAAGCTGGGCGGCCAGGCCAACGTGCCGGGCGCCGCCGGCACCTGGCGCGACCTCACCGACAACGTGAACGGCCTTGCCGCCAACCTGACCAGCCAGGTCCGGGCCATCGCCGACGTGGCCACCGCCGTGACCAAGGGTGACCTGACCCGGGAAGTGCAGGTGGAGGCCAAGGGCGAAGTGGCTGAGCTCAAGGACAACGTCAACGAGATGATCCGCAATCTGCGCGAGACCACGCGGCAGAATGCCGAGCAGGTCTGGCTGAAGGCCAACCTGGCGAAGTTCACCCGCCTGCTCCAGGGCCAGCGCGACCTGTATGCCGTCGCCCGGCTGGTGCTGTCCGAACTGGCGCCGCTGATCGAGGCGCAGCACGGCGTGTTCTACATGATGACCGAGAGCCCGCCCGACGCTCCGACGCTCAAGCTGCTGTCGACCTACGCGTTCAAGGGCAACATCAACGTCAACGACGAATGGCGGCTCGGCGAAGGGCTGGTCGGTCAGTGCGCCTATGAGAAACGGCGCATCCTGCTGACTGACGTTCCGAGCAGCTACGTGGCCATCTCCTCGGGACTCGGGGCGGCGGCACCGCTGAATATCGTCGTGCTGCCGATCCTCTTCGAGGACAAGGTCAAGGCCGTGGTCGAGATGGCTTCGTTGACTACGTACAGCCTGATCCACCAGCACTTCCTCGACCAGCTCGCCGAGTCCATCGGCATCGTGCTCAACACCATCGAAACCAACATGCGCACCGAGGAACTCCTCGCCCAGTCGCAATCCCTGGCGCAGGAGCTGCGCGTCCAGCAGGAAGAGCTCAAGCAGACCAACGAAGAGCTGGAGCACAAGGCCCGCCTGCTGGAGGAACAGAAGGCCGAGGTGGAACGCAAGAACCGCGAGGTGGAGATCACCAAGCTGTCGCTGGAAGAGAAGGCGGAACAACTGATGCGGACCTCACGGTACAAGTCCGAGTTCCTCTCCAGCATGTCCCACGAGCTGCGCACGCCCTTGAACAGCCTGCTGATCCTGGCCCAGCAGCTCAGCGACAACGCGGAATCCAACCTCACGCCCAAGCAGGTCGAGTACGCCCGGACCATCCACGGCGCCGGCAAGGACCTGCTGGAGCTGATCGACGAGATCCTCTACCTGTCCAAGATCGAGTCGGGCACCGTCACCCTGGACCTCGACGAAACCCTGTTTTCCGACCTGCACGACCAGATCGAGCGCACCTTCCGCCCGGTGGCCGAGAGCCGGGGCCTGGGCTTCACCATCGAACTGGCGCCCACCCTGCCCTCCTCCATCTGGACCGACGGCAAGCGCCTGTTGCAAGTGGTGAAGAACCTGCTGTCCAACGCCTTCAAGTTCACCGAGAACGGTGAGGTCCGGATCGCCATCGCTCCCGCCGCCTCGGGGTGGAGCGAAGACCATGGCGAACTGAACAGCGCCAACTCGGTGGTGGGCTTCGTGGTCACCGACTCCGGCATCGGCATTCCCGTCGACAAGCAGAACCTGATATTCGAGGCATTCCAGCAAGCCGATACCGGAACCTCGCGCAAGTACGGCGGCACCGGCCTCGGCCTGTCGATCAGCCGCGAACTCGCGCGTGTGCTGGGCGGGGAGCTGAGGCTGATCAGGAGCGAACTCGGCAAGGGCAGCAGCTTCGCCTTGTTCGTGCCGGTGCGGGCCCACGAAGCGAGCCGCCTGGCGGCAGGGGAAACGCTGGCGGAAGCCGGGTACGATTTCTCGCCGCCGCAGCCAGCGCAGATCGTGGACGACCGCGAGTCCGTGCAGCCAGGGGACCGGGTGCTGCTGGTGCTGGGCGCCGATGCGCGCCTCTCCACCGGCTGGCTCAACGCCGCGCCGCAGCAAGGTTTCAAATGCATCGTCAGCCCCCGCGGCGGGGATGCGATGGAGCTGATCGGGCGCTTCAGCCCGGCGGCCATCTGCCTTGACCTGGATGTTTCGGACGTCAACGGCTGGCAGGTGCTCGAGCGCATCAAGCTCAGGCTCGCCACGCGGCACATTCCCGTGCTGATCGTCTCCAGCGCGGATGAGCGCACCCAGGGCCGACGCCTCGGTGCGTTCGGCCACCTGGCCAAGCCGCTCGCAGCCGCCGACATCAGACAGGCGCTGACCGCGCTGGCGAAGTTCATCCAGCGCAAGACCAGGAACCTGCTGATCGTCGAAAGCGACGAAGGCCAGCGCGCGCGACTCCTCAACTTGCTCGGGAATGGCGATGTACAGGTGGAAACGCTCGGCAGCTGCGCCGAGGCCCTGAAGCGGCTGGGCAAGAAGCGCGTCGACTGCCTGGCGGTGGACCTCAACAGCAGTGGCGCCAGCGGCCTGGAATTCCTCGAAACGCTGCAGCAGGGCCCTGCGACCCGCGACATACCGATTGCTGTCTTCGGCAGCGAGTCGCTGCCCCGTCAGGAGCTGAGGCGTCTGAGGCTCTTGCTGGGACGGGGTGTGATCAAGGAAGTCCGGTCCCTTGAGCGCCTGCTCGACGAAACGATGCTCTATCTGCACCGCGACCTCACCGCACTGCCGGCGGCCCAGCGCCGGATGCTGGAACGCCTGCACAAGGCCTCGGAAAGCCTGGAGGGCAGGAAAGCCCTGGTGGTGGACGACGACGTGCGCAATATCTTCGCGCTGACCAGCGTGCTGGAAACCAATCGGATACAGGTGGTTTCGGCGGAGAACGGCCGAAGCGCGATCGAGCTGCTGCAGCAGCATGCGGATATCGACATCGTCCTGATGGACATCATGATGCCCGGCATGGACGGCTTCGAAACCATGCGCCAGATACGCCGCTATCCGAAGTTCGACGCGCTGCCGATGATCGCGCTGACGGCCAAGGCGATGGAAGGCGACCGGGAGCGCTGCATCGAAGCCGGCGCGTCCGACTATGTCAGCAAGCCGGTCAACACCGAACAACTGCTTTCACTGATACGCAAGTGGCTCTATCGCTGACACCCTGCCTGGCGCAGGCGAGAACAGGACACCGATATGGGAATCGAGCGACAGGAAATACCGGTATTCAGGGAGCAACCCCAGTTAAGCCACCTGACGCCCCCGGACGGCGTGCCGGCGGCCCTCCTGCTGGTGGACGACAATCCGGCCAAGCTCACGGCGCTCTCCGCCGTGGTGGCCGACATGGGACTGGAGATCAGCACTGCCACCTCCGGCCGCGAAGCCCTGCGCCTGCTGTTGCGGCGCGACTTCGCCGCCATCCTGCTGGACGTGAAGATGCCGGAGATGGATGGTTTCGAGACGGCGACCCTGGTCCATGGCCGCCCGAAATCGGCACACACGCCGATCATCTTCATCACGGCCGAAGCCAGTTCGGACTCCGAACGGATTCGCGGCTACGGCTCAGGCGCGGTGGACTTCATTTTCTCGCCGATCATGCCCGACGTGTTGCGCGCCAAGGTCCGGGTATTCGTCGACCTCTACTACCTGCAGCGCAAGCTGATGCTGCAGGCCGACGAGCTGTTGCATTCGAAATTGCAATTGCGCCACCTGGCCTCCTATCAGGAGCAGGTCAAGGAACAGGAACGCAAGCGCATCGCCCGGGAAATCCACGACCAGCTGGGACAAAGCCTGCTGGCATTGCGGATGGATGTATCCATGCTGCAGGAGCGCGCCGACGACCTGCCCCCGGAACTCGTGGAGCGGGTGAACGACGCGCTGAACCATATCGACATCGCCATCCGGAGCGTGCGCGCCATCATCAACGACCTGCGCCCGCCGGTGCTCGACCTGGGCCTGCAGGCGGCGATCGAGTGGCAGCTCGACGAATTCCGCCAGCGCACGGGCATCGACTGCACGCTGCTGGCCAGCGGGGCGGACCTCCACTGCGACCAGGACGACCAGCGGGCCACCACGCTGTTCCGCATCCTCCAGGAGGCACTGTCCAACGTCACCCGGCACGCACAGGCGACGCGTGTTCAGGTGGAGCTGAAACAGGACGGGCAGCGGCTGCAGCTGCGGATCGCGGACGATGGCGTCGGCATGACGGAGGAGCGCAAGGCGGACTCCTTCGGGCTGGCGGGGATGAAAGAGCGCATCGGCATGCTGGGTGGCGAGTTCGCCATCGACAGTTCGCCGAACAATGGAACGACCCTGACCGTCAGTATGCCGCTGGACGCTTGAGCGACACGCTTCGCAGCACGCCCGGAGTAAAACCCGGAAACGAAAAAGCCCGCCTGATAAGGCGGGCTTTGGAAGGTTGGTGGGTCGTGTAGGATTCGAACCTACGACCAATTGGTTAAAAGCCAACTGCTCTACCGACTGAGCTAACGACCCAACGCGAGGCGCATGATACTGATTTTATTCATGAATTCAACACCCCCGCGAAAAAAAATTACTGGTAGCGCGTAGGATCGTTCACGCCGGCCGCCGAAAAGCCGGCAGCACGCAGTCGGCAGCTATCGCATTTGCCACAGGCGCGACCGTCATCATCAGCCTGATAGCAGGACACGGTGAGTCCGTAATCGACGCCATGCCCCATGCCGGCCTGGACGATCTCGGCCTTGCTCAGGTTTTGCAGCGGCGCGCGGATGCGGAAGCCATCCCCTTCTACCCCGGCCTTGGTGGCCAGGTTGGCCATGCGCTCGAAGGCTTCGACGAACTCGGGGCGGCAGTCCGGATAGCCGGAGTAGTCCACGGCGTTGACGCCGATGAAGATGTCGCGCGCGCCCAGCACTTCGGCCCAGCCCAGGGCGAGCGACAGGAACACGGTGTTGCGCGCCGGCACGTAGGTCACCGGAATGCCCTCGGTGGGGCTCTCGGGCACGTCGATGGACGTGTCGGTCAGGGCGGAACCGCCGATGCCGTTCAGGTCGAGGCCGATCACCTTGTGCTCCACCACGCCCAACTGACGGGCCACGCGTTCGGCGGCATGCAGTTCGGCGCGATGGCGCTGGCCATAGTCGAAGCTCATGGTGTAACAGGCGTAGCCTTCGGCGCGGGCCAGGGCGACCACGGTGGCCGAATCCAGGCCACCGGACAGGAGGATGACCGCTTTCTTCTCGCTCATGGGGGTTCCCTCGAAATCGGCCCGCGCATTGCGCCGTGCGCAGGCGGGCAAAGTGCGCAATCGCGCCGGATCAGTGGCCCGGCTCGTCGTTCCAGAGGATCTTGTGCAACTGCAGCTGCAGGCGCACGGGCAGGTTGTCGGCGACTATCCAGTCCGCCAGGTCGCGGGCGTTCACCTCCTTGTGGCTGGGCGAGAACAGCACCTCACCGGCGCGCTGCTCGAGGCGGTACTCGATCAGCTTGGACACCGCCCAGTCATAGTCCTCGCGGGAGCAGATGACGAATTTCACCTGATCGTTGGCCGTCAGGTGGGCGATATTCTCGTAGCGGTTGCGGCCGACTTCGGCAGAGCCGGGGGTCTTCAGGTCGACCACCTTGCTCACCCGCGGGTCCACGGCGGACACGTCCAGGGCGCCGCTGGTCTCGATGGAAACATCGAAGCCGGCATCGCACAGGCGCTGCAGCAACGGGATGCAATTCGGCTGGGCCAACGGCTCGCCACCGGTGACGCAGACATAGCGCGGCTTGTAGGCGGCGACGCGTTCGAGGATGGCGTCGAGGCTCATGATCTCGCCACCGCTGAAGGCGTAGGCGGTGTCGCAGTACTGACAACGCAGGGGGCAGCCGGTGAGGCGCACGAAGACCGTCGGCAGGCCGGCGGTACGTGTTTCCCCCTGCAACGAGTAGAAAATCTCGGTGATTCGCAGGGTTTGATGCATATCAGCCACGGGCGTGACGGCGAAACAGGCCATCCGCCTCCGTTGCGGGATTGAAGGTTGGAGGCTGGCGATTCTAACGAAAAAACCCGCGACTGGCGCGGGTTTTCTTGATTCCGGGTTCAGGAATCAGGGCAGGCGCTGCAGGTCGCGTTGGGCCAGCTGGGCGGCCGAGCTGCCCGGATACTGGGCGATGACCTGCTGCAGGATGGTCTTGGCCTTGGCGCTGTTGCCCAGGCGCTGCTCGACGTCGGCCAGCTTGTACAGGGAGTCCGGTACTTTCGGGTGCTGCGGATAGGCCTGGCCGACGCGGGCAAAGGCCTCGCTGGCGCCTTGCAGGTCGCCTTTGGCGAGGTTCACTTCGCCCAGCCAGTACTGCGCATTGCCGGCGTACTGGCTGTTGGGGTACTTGCGCAGGAAGGCGTTGAACGCCTGGCTGGCCTTGTCGAAGTCCTTGGCCTTGATCAGGTCGAAGGCGGCGTCGTAGTAGAGCTTTTCCTTCGCGGGGTCGCCCGGTTCAGTGCTGGCGGCAGCTTGCTGCGCCGGAGCGGCCGGGGCGCCGTTGGCGGCGGGAGCGCCAGCGGCAGGGGAATTCTGGGTAGCCGGTGCGCCAGCGGCGGCACCACCGGAAAGACGGCGATCGAGGTCCTGATAACGCTCCAGACTTTCCTGTTTCAGGCGCTGGATCTCGTACTGCTGCTCCTCGACCATGCCGCGCAGGCGAGTGATCTCTTCCTGCATCTGCTGGAGCTGCATGAACAGCTCGCCCTGCGCGGAGACGGGGGCCGCGGGGGCCCCTGTCCCGGCGTAGGCAGCGCCAGCCGTGCCATAACCGGACGGCGGGTAACTTCCACCGTAACCGGCGTTGTTATCCACCACGGGAACCTCAGCCAGCGCCATGAACGGCAGGCTGGAGAGGGCCAAGAGGGTCAGAGCACGGCTGGACTTGCGCATGGCGAATTACTTGCGCAGTTCTACGCGGCGGTTTTGCGCCCAGGACTGCTCGTCGTTGCCAGTGGCAACCGGACGCTCTTCGCCGTAGGAAACCAGTTCCAGCTGAGCCGGGGAAACGCCCTGCAGAACCAGGTAGCGCTGAACGGCCTTGGAACGACGCTCACCCAGAGCCATGTTGTACTCGCGGGTGCCGCGCTCGTCGGTGTGGCCTTCCAGGACAACGCGGTTGCCGTTGGCCTTCAGGTCCTTGGCGTGTACGTCCAGAGCGCGCATGGCTTCCGGCTTCAGGTCGGAGCTGTCGTACTCGAAGTAGAAAGTGGTGATAGCGCGCAGAGCGGCTTCTTCGCTCATGCTGCCGTCTACACCGCTGCCACCGGCGTTGTAGCCAGCGTTCGGGTCAACAGCGCCTTCTCCGGTGCCTTCGCCGCCTTTGGACGAGCAACCAACAGCCACGGCCATGGCCAGTGCCAGAGCGGCAAATTTGCCGAATTTCAGCATTTCCATCATGTAACTCCTAATGAACCCCAGGTGTGTTTAGCAAAGGTATTTTTTAATGACCGCTTCAGTTCAGGTACGGCGACCAGGAAGGTTCGCGAATGTCGCCCTGAACGGTGGGAATCGGGACCCGCACGCGCCCGTTTGTAGACACGAGCATCAATACGCCGCCCCCCTGCTGGCGAGTTGCGTAGATTAGCATGGTGCCATTAGGCGCAACAGTGGGCGAGTCGTCCAGCGTGGTGCCGGAAAGGATGCGCGGAGCGCTGCCGGCGCGGGTCAGGTCCTGGGCGGCCACCTTGAAGTTGGTGAAGCCGTCCTGGCGGTGGATCATCACCAGCATCTTCTCGTCAGCCGAAAGTTTCGGGTTGGCGTTGTAGTTGCCGGTGAAGGTCACGCGCTGCGGTTCGCCACCATTGATGCTGGTCTTGTAGACCTGCGGCTTGCCGGCGCGATCCGAGGTGAAGTAGATGGTCTGGCCATCCGCGCCCCAGAAGGGCTCGGTGTCGATCGCCATGTTGTTGGTGACGCGGCGCAGCTGGCGGCTGCCCAGGTCCATCACGTAGATCTCCGGGTTGCCATCGCGGGACAGCACGAAGGCCAGGCGATTGCCTTCCGGCGACCAGGCCGGGGCGCCGTTCAGGCCTTCGAAGTTGGTGATCTGCTCGCGGCGGCCGGTGTCGATGTGCTGGATGAAGATGCGCGGGCGCTTCTGCTCGAAGGACACATAGGCGATACGGCGGCCATCCGGAGCGTAGCGCGGCGACAGGATGGGCTCGCGGGACTGCAGCAGGGTCACGGCGCGCTGACCGTCGTAGTCGGAGCGCTGCAGGGTGTAGCGGGTGTTGTTCACCGAGAAGCGTTCGGCGGTGACGTAGAGCATGCGGGTGGAGAAGGCGCCCTTGATGCCGGTGAGCTTCTCGAAGGACTGGTCGGCGATGTAGTGCGCCATGTCACGCAGCTGGTCGGTGGAACCGCTGACGTTGCCGGCCATGACCTGCTGTTCGGTGGTGACGTTGAACAGCGCGAACTGCACCTGCAGGCGGCCGCCGGCCGGCACGATGCTGCCCACCAGCACGTATTGGGCACCCAGGGCCTTCCAGTCACGGTAGATCACTTCGCTGGCCTGGGTCGGCAGGCTGATCATGTTCTGCCGCGGGATCGGCTCGAAGTAGCCGGAGTTGCGCAAGTCGGTGCCGATGACATCGGACATCTGGGTGGGCAGCACGGTGCCGCCCTGCCAGCCAAAGGGCACCACGGCGATCGGGGTCGCCCGGTCGGTACCGCTGGTGATCACCAGCGGGTCGGCGGCCTGGACGGAGCCGACCAGCATGGCCACTCCGAGCAGGACGATACGAATCAGGTTATTCACAGACTCAAATCCTCCGGTTTGAAGATGATGCGGCGCTGCCTGTACATCTGGTCAAAGGTAGCGCGGTCCAATTGTTGCATCTCGGGGATGCGCCCGACGCTGCGGACGGCACTGACGGCCGACTGGTCGAAAGGCGAATCGCCGCTGGAACGGGTGACACTGGCGTTGGTGATGGTGCCATCGGGCAGCATCTCGATCCTTATCTCTACGCTCATGCCGTTACGCGCCGATGGCGGGCGGCGCCACTGCTCGCTGACCAGCTTGATGATCAAATCATCGAGGCTGCCGGCGACCTGGTCACCCACTTCATCGGCCAGCGCCTGCTGGTGGCCCACGTCCTCGGACAGCAGCTCGGCCAGGGCCGCGGCTTTCTTGTCCTCGACCGCCTTGCGCTTGGCCTCTTCCGACGCTTTCTTCTTCGCGGCGTCGGCGGCGGCTTTCTTCTTGGCGTCTTCGGCTGCCTTTTTCTTGGCTGCCTCGGCGACCGCCTTCTTCTTCGCCTCTTCCGCGGCCTTTTTCTTGGCCTCTTCAGCGGCTAGCTTCTTGGCCTCTTCGGCCGCCTTCTTCTTGGCTTCCTCTTCGGCTTTCTTCTTGGCGAAATCGGCCTGTTTCTTCTCTTCGACCTTCTTCGCCTCTTCGACTTTCTTGGCTTCGGCTACCTTCTTGGCCTCCGCGGCCTCCGCTGCCTTCTGCTCAGCCACCTCGGCCTTTCGAGCCTCCTCGGCTTTCTTTTGTTCCGCCGCCTTGGCCGCCGCGACCTTCTGTTCCTCGGCCTTCTTCTGTTCCAGTTGCTCGGTTTCGTACTGGGGAGCCGTGGTCTTTTTCTTCTCGCCCGCGATCTTCTGGTTGGTCTGGGTGGTGGCCTGGCTCTGAGATTTGAGCTGGTACAGGGTGGCCTGGACGATAGGCCGGGACGGCGGCAGTTCCGGGGTGAAGGCGAAGCTGACGAACAGCATGCCGAACATCAGGGCGTGCAGGGCCACGGCCCAGATGGTCGGCCAGAAGTAGCTTTCCGAGGAGGAGCGTTCGCTCTGCTGTTGCATCAAGGCGCCTCGGTGATCAGCCCGACGTTGGCCACGCCGGCCTTCTGCAGGCCGCCCATCACCGCCATCACGGCGCCGTAGTCGACCGTCTTGTCGCCGCGGACGAAGACCTGCACGGTCTTACCCTGGCGACTGTTCTCGGCCATGATGCCGGACGCCGCGGAGACCAGTTGGTCCAGGGAAACCGAGGTCTCGCTCTTCTTGCTCTGGTCGGTGTCGACCTCTTCGCCCATGTTCCAGTAGTAGGACTTGTCAGCCTTGATCGAGATGGTCAGGACACGGGCGTTGTTGTCCTGCGGCAGGGCCTCGCTGGAGACCTTGGGCAGGTCGACCTTGACGCCCTGGTTGAGCATCGGCGCGGTGACCATGAAGATCACCAGCAGCACGAGCATGACGTCGATGTAGGGCACGACGTTCATCTCGGCGACCGGTTTGCGTTTGTGGCGGATTCTGGCCATGGCTTGAAACCTTTCCTCTCAGGGTCCCGGCGGCTTACTCGTCGCTGGTGTGCACCTTGCGGTGCAGGATGGCCTGGAACTCGTCGGCGAAGGTGTAGTAACGGCCGATAAGGGTCTCACCACGAGCGGCGAAGCGGTTGTAGGCGATGACCGCCGGGATCGCGGCGAACAGGCCGATCGCGGTGGCGATCAGCGCCTCGGCAATGCCGGGGGCTACAGTGGCCAGGGTCGCCTGCTGTACCTGGGCCAGGCCACGGAAGGAGTTCATGATGCCCCATACGGTGCCGAAGAGGCCGATATAGGGACTGGTGGAACCCACGGTGGCGAGGAAGGGCAGGCTCTGCTCGAGCTTCTCTTCTTCACGGGAGATGGCGACGCGCATGGCACGGGCCACACCCTCCATCACCGCATCCGGGTCGACGCCAGCCTGCTGGCGCAGACGGGAGAATTCCTTGAAGCCGGCGCGGAAGATCTGCTCGACGCCGCAGTCCGGGTCCGGATTGCTGCCGGCCTGGCGGTACAGCTTCGACAGGTCGATGCCGGACCAGAAGCGCTCCTCGAAGGTCTCCAGAGACTTCTTGGCGGCGCGCAGCAAGTTGCTGCGCTGGAAGATCATGATCCAGGAGGTGACCGAGGCGGCCACCAGGGTCAGCATGACCAGCTGCACCACAATACTGGCGTTGCTGATCAGGCTCCACATGGAGGTATGGTCGACGACGTTGGCTTCCACGCTTAATCTCCTGCTGGGAATAGACCCGGGTCGGTAGCGAAGGCTTCACGCAGCGCTTCGGGAATCGCCCGGGGTTTCAAACTGTCTGCACGTACACAGGCCACCAGGAACTGCCCTTCGCATAACAATGCGTCATCGGCGGCTCTTCTCACCTGTTGACGAAAACGCAGGCTGGCACGGTTCAACTCCATCACCTCGGCACTGACGTTCAGTTCGTCGTCCAGCTTCGCGGGCGCCAGGTAGCGCGCTTCGGCCGAATGCACGACGAACAGCAGGTTCTCCCCGACCAGCTCGGACTGGGCAAAACCCAGGCTTCGCAGACGCTCGGTTCGAGCCCGCTCCATGAACTTGAGGTAATTGACGTAGTAGACGATGCCGCCGGCATCGGTGTCTTCGTAATAGACACGACAACGATGCTGGAATGGCTGGGCCCCATTTTGCGCGCGCATACTCTAGTGCTAACTCCTAAGGTTGCCAATCCGAAGAGGCAACTGTTTTTTTCATGGCTCCGTCCCTGTCGAGCGCTTCGACCACGAAAGCCGCTATTCGTCACCCGAGCCGAACAGATCGGTCGTCGGGTTGTCCGCCATGCGCCTGGGCAGGTTCAGCCCGAAGTGCAGGTACGCGTGACGGGTGACCACCCTCCCCCTCGGGGTGCGCATGATGTAGCCCTGCTGGATCAGGTAGGGCTCAAGCACGTCTTCGATGGTATGGCGCTCTTCGCTGATAGCCGCCGCCAGGTTGTCGATGCCCACCGGCCCGCCGTCGAACTTGTCGATCATGGTCAGCAGTAGACGTCGGTCCTGGTGGTCGAAGCCACGCTCGTCGACATCCAGCAGGTTCAGCGCCTGATCGGCGATGGTGCGCGTGATCTGGCCCTGGCCGCGAACTTCGGCGAAATCCCGCACCCGGCGCAGCAGGCGGTTGGCAATACGCGGCGTGCCACGGGCGCGGCGGGCGATTTCGAAGGCGCCTTCCGGCTCGATGTGCAGGCCGAGGATAGCGGCCGAGCGCGCAACGATGGTGGCCAGGTCCTGGGTGCTGTAAAACTCCAGGCGCTGGACGATACCGAAGCGGTCACGCAACGGGTTGGTCAGCATGCCGGCGCGGGTAGTGGCACCGACCAGCGTGAAGGGCGGCAGGTCGAGCTTGATGGAACGGGCCGCCGGGCCTTCGCCGATCATGATGTCGAGCTGGAAGTCTTCCATTGCCGGATAGAGCACTTCCTCGACGATCGGCGAGAGTCGGTGGATTTCGTCGACGAAGAGCACATCGCCGGCTTCCAGGTTGGTGAGTAGCGCCGCCAGGTCGCCCGGGCGCTCCAGCACGGGGCCGGAGGTGCTCTTGATGGCCACGCCCATCTCGCTGGCGATGATGTTGGCCAGGGTGGTCTTGCCCAGGCCCGGCGGGCCGAAGATCAACGTGTGGTCGAGGGCCTCGCTGCGCCCCCTGGCTGCCTGGATGAACAGCTCCATCTGCTCGCGCACCACCGGCTGGCCGATGTAGTCGTCCAGCCGCAGCGGACGGATGGCGCGGTCCAGCTGCTCGTCGCGGTCGCGGCTGCTGGCGGTGATCAGGCGGTCGGCTTCGATCATGCGGGGTTACACCATTCCTTTCAGGGCGCGGCGGATCATTTCTTCGCTGGACAGCCCCTCTTCCTTGACGGCGGACACCGCGCGACTGGCCTCCTGGGGCTTGAAGCCGAGGGCGATCAGCGCACTCAGGGCATCATTTTCCGCACTGGAGACTGCCACGCCAACCCGGGGTTCGACCACCAGGGTGGCGATGGCCGGCATGCTTTCCCAGGCCTTGAAGCGATCCTTGAGCTCCACCAGCAGGCGCTCGGCGGTCTTCTTGCCGACGCCCGGGATCTTCACCAGGGTCGAGGTGTCCTGGGCCTGCACGCAGCGCACCAGTTCGTCCACCTCCAGGCCGGACATCAGCGCCAGGGCCAGTTTCGGCCCGACGCCATTCAAGCGGATCAGCTCGCGGAACAGCTCGCGGTCGCGCTTTTCCCAGAAGCCATAGAGCAGATGGGCATCCTCGCGCACCACCAGGTGGGTGTGCAGGGTGACAGGCTCGCCGACCGAAGGCAGGCGATAGAGGGTGGTCATGGGCACTTCAAGCTCGTAGCCCACGCCGTTGACGTCGAGGATCAGGTGCGGCGGTTGCTTTTCCGCCAGGTTGCCGCGCAGGCGTCCAATCACGAAGTGCGTCCTTTGAAAGGGTTACAAACGAAGCCGGCCGCCCCGCCGCTTGGCGGTCGCCAGCCCGTGGGGTATCAGGCTCTGTCGGTGGTGTGCATGGCACAGGGCGATGGCCAGGGCATCGGAGGCATCGATCTGAGGCTTCTGCACCAGTTTGAGCAGGTGCATGACCATCATCTGCACCTGCTGCTTGTCGGCACCGCCGGTACCGGCGATGGCCTGCTTGACCTGGCTGGCGGTGTATTCGGCGATCTCCAGGCCAGCCTCTGCCGCCGCGACTATGGCCGCGCCACGGGCCTGACCCAGCTTGAGTGCGGAATCGGCGTTACGCGCCATGAACACCTGCTCGATGCCCATGGTCACCGGGCCATAGGTGCGGATCACCTCGCCCACGCCGCGGAAGACGATCTGCAGGCGCTCGTGCAACTCGCCGGCACCAGTGCGGATGCAGCCCGAGGCGATGTATTCGCAGCCGCGCCCGGTATCGCGGACCACACCGTAGCCGGTGATGCGCGAGCCGGGATCGATACCAAGAATCAGGGTCATGCCGCCGCAAGCTCCGAGGGCCGACCGCGGTCGGCACACTGTCTATTTATCCAGCCGCGAGTATACGGACCCGTCCACCAACAAAAAAGCCGGAAGCGCGCGGGGCGACTTCCGGCTTCAGGATCAGGCCAACGCTCAGCCGAGTTGCTCCATGATTTCTTCGGAAATTTCAGCGTTGTGGTAGACGTTCTGGACGTCGTCCAGGTCTTCCAGCATGTCGATCAGCTTCATGACCTTCTGCGCGGTTTCAACGTCCGTAATGGGCGCGGTGATGGACGGGATCATCGCCACTTCGGCCTCGTCGCCCTTGAAACCGGCAGCAGTGAGCGCCTCGTTCACCGAGAGGAAGTCGGCGAAGGTGGTGTAGACCTCCACCGAGCCGTCTTCTTCGGCCACGACGTCATCGGCGCCGGCTTCCAGCGCCGCTTCCATCAGGGCTTCTTCGTTCACGCCGGGGGCGTAACTGATCTGGCCCTTGCGGTCGAACATGTAGGCCACCGAACCGTCGGTACCCAGGTTGCCGCCGCACTTGCTGAAGGCATGACGCACTTCGGCCGCGGTGCGGTTGCGGTTGTCGGTCATGGCTTCGACGATGATGGCCACGCCGCTTGGCGCGTAACCTTCGTAGCTCAGCTCGACCATGTTGTCGGCATCGTTGGAGCCGGCGCCGCGGGCGATGGCGCGATCGATAGTGTCGCGGGTCATGTTCGCAGTCAGCGCCTTGTCCACAGCCAGGCGCAGACGCGGGTTGTCCGCCGGGCTCGGACCGCCGTGCTTGGCGGCAACGGTCAGCTCACGGATGAGCTTGGTGAAGATCTTGCCGCGCTTGGCATCCTGGCGTTCTTTGCGGTGCTTGATGTTGGCCCATTTGGAATGACCAGCCATAACTGACTCCGTACTCTACTGAACGGACGGCGCCATGGCGCCGCCTCGGGTTGGTTCCGAGAACCTGATCACGACCAGCTGCGCGTCGGCCCTGCGGCGTTAAAAACAGGCTCGGAATGCTCATTTACAACCCGTAAACTCCGCTTCCTCGCCTGTTTTTGCCTTGCATGGCTCTAGCTCGCAAGATCGTGAGCAGGTTCTGATTACTCGGCCTTGGCCTGCTCGCGCAGGCGGATGTTCAGCTCGCGCAGGGCCTTGGCATCCACGGTGCCCGGAGCCTGGGTCATGACGTCGCCGGCACTCTGGGTTTTCGGGAAGGCAATCACTTCGCGGATCGACGAAGCGCCGGTCATCAGCATCACCAGTCGGTCCAGGCCAAAGGCCAGGCCACCGTGCGGCGGTGCACCGTACTTCAGCGCATCGAGGAGGAAGCCGAACTTCTCTTCCTGTTCCGCATCGTCGATGCCGAGTACGCGGAACACCGCCTGCTGCATGGACTTGTCGTGGATACGGATGGAACCGCCGCCCAGTTCGGTGCCGTTGAGCACCATGTCGTAGGCGCGGGACAGGGCCGCAGCCGGGTTGGCTTCCAGCTCTTGCGGGGCGCACTTGGGCGAGGTAAACGGGTGGTGCAGCGAAGTCAGGCTGCCGTCATCGTTCTCTTCGAACATCGGGAAGTCCACGACCCACATCGGCGCCCACTCCTTGGTGAGCAGCTTGAGGTCGTGACCGACCTTGATACGCAGCGCGCCCAGGGCGTCACAGACGATCTTGGCCTTGTCGGCGCCGAAGAACACGATGTCGCCGTCAACCGCGCCAACGCGATCGAGGATCACATTCAGATTCTCTTCGGGAATGAACTTGACGATAGGCGACTGCAGACCTTCGACGCCCTTCGCGCGCTCGTTGACCTTGATGTAGGCCAGGCCCTTGGCGCCATAGATGCCGACGAACTTGGTGTAGTCGTCGATCTGGCTGCGCGGCATGGAAGCGGCGCCCGGGACGCGCAGGGCGGCAACGCGACCTTTCGGGTCGTTGGCAGGGCCGGAGAAGACTTTGAATTCAACAGCCTTCAGTTGGTCGGCAACGTCAACCAGTTCCAGCGGGATCCGCAGGTCCGGCTTGTCGGAACCGTAGCGGCGCATGGCCTCTTCGAAGGGCATGTGCGGGAATTCGTCGAACTCGACGTCCAGCACTTCCTTGAACAGCTGGCGCACCATCTTCTCGGTGATGTGGATGATGTCGCTTTCTTCGAGGAAGCTGGTCTCGATGTCGATCTGGGTGAATTCCGGCTGGCGGTCGGCACGCAGGTCTTCGTCGCGGAAGCACTTGGCGATCTGATAGTAGCGGTCGAAGCCGGCCACCATCAGCAGCTGCTTGAACAGCTGGGGCGACTGCGGCAGGGCGAAGAAGTGGCCCGGGTAGGTACGGCTCGGCACCAGGTAATCGCGCGCGCCTTCAGGAGTCGGACGGCCGAGGATCGGGGTTTCCACATCGAGGAAGCCGTTCTCGTCCAGGTAGCGACGAATGCTGCTGGTAATGCGCGCGCGCAGCTTCAACTTGGCGGCCATTTCCGGACGGCGCAGGTCGATGAAGCGGTAGCGCAGGCGGGTTTCCTCGCCCACATCGGAGTATTCGTCCAGCGGGAACGGCGGGGTCTCGGCCTGGTTCAGTACTTCCAGCTCGTAACCCAGCACTTCGATGGCACCGGAAGCCATGTTGGCGTTGCGCGCGCCTTCCGGACGCATACGCACCTTGCCGGTGATCTTCACCACGTACTCGCTGCGCACACGGTCGGCGCGGGCAAAGGTTTCTTCGCGGTCCGGGTCGAATACCACCTGAGCCAGGCCTTCGCGGTCACGGATGTCGAGGAAAATGACCCCGCCGTGGTCGCGGCGGCGGTGTACCCAACCGCAGAGGGTGACTTCCTGGCCATCCAGGCTCTCGTTCAGTTGGCCGCAATAGTGGCTGCGCATCATGGTCGTGTTTCGCTTCTCTTGAGTCGTGAATTCGTCCGCCCCAAGGGCGGCGGAGCATCCGGCGGAGGTGCAACCCCTTGCCGGACAGGCCGGGGTTCGCGGCAAAGGGCGGAATTATATAGCGAATATTGACAAAACGCAGCCGCCCACCCGGCGCCTCCAGGCCGTGCAGACAAGCGCCACGTCGCTTGCTGCGCCCGCCAGCAGTGACTAAGCTCGCCAGCACTCGCCCGACGGACGGACGGAAGGACGCAACGCTTACAAGGAGTGAAGATGCAGTCGCTTGCAGGGAAGGTCGCGGTCATCACGGGGGCCGGCTCCGGCATCGGCCGGGCGCTGGCCAATCAGCTCGCCGCCCAGGGTTGCTGCCTCGCCCTTGCCGACATCGACGCCGACGGCCTCGAAGCCACTGCAGCCCCCTTGCGCCGCGACAGCCAGCACGTTTCCACCCACGCCCTGGACGTCGCCGACCGCAATGCCGTGCACGCCTTCGCCGACCAGGTAGTTGCCGACCATGGCAGCGCCCACCTGGTGATCAACAACGCCGGCGTGGCGGTTTCCCAGACCATCGCCGAGCTGCGCTACGACGACTTCGAATGGCTGATGGGCATCAATTTCTGGGGCGTGGTCCACGGCACCAAGGCCTTCCTGCCCCATCTCCTGGCCCAGGGCGAAGGGCATATCGTCAACCTGTCGAGCATCTTCGGCATCGTCAGCCTCCCCACCCAGGGCGCCTACAATGCCAGCAAGTTCGCGGTGCGCGGCTTCACCGAAGCGCTGCGCCAGGAGCTCTGCCTCACCCCCATCAAAGTCAGCTGTGTCCATCCCGGCGGCATCCGCACCAATATCGCCCGCTCGGCACGATTCTATCGGGGCATGGATGGCAGGAGCGACGCCGCCCGGGCGGCAGAGCGCTTCGACAGACTGGCGCGCACCTCAGCGGACCAGGCGGCGCAAACCATCATCAAGGGCATCCTGGCCGGCCAGCCACGGATCATGGTCGGCGCCGACGCCCGTTTCCTGGACCACCTGCAACGCCTGCTGCCCGCCAATTACCCGCGACTGCTGGGCAAGCTGCTGGGCAAGGGCTGAACCCGACCCGCACCAATGACTTCTAACGATCGCTTCCATTGACAGAAGACAAGGCCGGCCCGCATTCGACCCGTGCTAGGCTCTGCCCATCACGGCCCTGCCTCGGGCCGCAAGCTACCGAGAGGAGAATTGGTATGGAAATCAACATCGGAATCGCCGAACAGGATCGCGCAGCCATCGCGGAGGGCCTGTCCCGCCTGCTGGCCGACACCTACACCCTCTATCTCAAGACCCACAACTTCCACTGGAACGTCACCGGGCCGATGTTCAACACCCTGCACCTGATGTTCGAAGGCCAGTACAACGAATTGGCCCTGGCGGTCGACGCCATCGCCGAACGCATCCGGGCCCTGGGCTTCCCGGCCCCCGGCACCTACGCCGCCTACGCCCGCCTGTCCTCCATCAAGGAAGAGGAAGGCGTGCCGAGCGCGGAGGACATGATCAAGCAACTGGTGCAGGGCCAGGAGGCCGTGGTGCGCACCGCCCGCGGCATCTTCCCGCTGCTGGACAAGGTCAGCGACGAGCCCACCGCCGACCTGCTGACCCAGCGCATGCAGGTCCACGAGAAGACCGCCTGGATGCTTCGCAGCCTCCTCGCGGTCTGATCCGCAGGCGATCAAAAAGGCCCGGGATACCGGGCCTTTCGCTAGGCGCCACAGCCCGCCTGCTCTATGCTCTGGCAATTCGACATCTCGTCACAGTGAAGTGCATGAGCCAGCCTCCGAAACCGCCGTCGCTGCTTGAGCTATTCCCCGAAGAAACCCGTGAGGCCGCCGACCTGCTGAAACAGGCCGTCCCTCACATGGTGCGCCATTCGATCCCGCCGAACCCCGTGCACTACGCCCTCTGGTACACCTATAGCAAGGGGCTGGAACCCGACCTCAACCGTCGCCTGGACAAGATCACCCAGGATTTCGACGTCTTCCCGCCGGAGTCGGCGATCAAGCTGTTCCGCGACTACATCATCCGCGGCGAACTGGAAGAGGCACGCCAGGGCCAGCAGCAGGTCATCGAACTGGTCGACGACATCGAAAGCGACGTCAGCCGCAGCGTGAACGGCAGCCAGGCCTACCAGAGCAGCCTGGCGAGTGGCCTGGCCGCCCTGCACGAACCCATCATCGACGACTTGCCCGGCGTGCTCAGCCATCTGCAGGAAAGCACCCAACTGATGCAGGAGCAGCAGGAGCTGTTCCTCTACCGACTGCGCGCCGCGCAATCGGAAATCCAGCATCTGCGCAACCAGCTGGAACGCGCGCAACTGGCCGCCACCCTGGATGGCCTGACCCAGGTATTCAATCGCCAGGCCTTCACCCGCCTGCTGGATCAATCCCTGAAGAATGGCCAGGAAGGCTTGGCGCTGGTGATGCTGGATATCGACCACTTCAAGCAGTTCAACGACCAGTTCGGCCACCCGCTGGGCGACCGCGTGCTCCAGCATGTGGGCCAATTGCTGCGGGAACTGCTGCCAGCGCGCGCCATGGCCGGCCGCTATGGCGGCGAGGAATTCTGCGTGCTGCTGCGCGACTGCCGTGACCTGGATACCGCCCGGCGCTTCGCCGAGCAGTTGCGCGGCAAGGTGCAGGCCCTGCGCGTCAAGGTCCGGCGCACCGACCAGGTCCTCGACACCATCACCGCCAGCTTCGGCCTCGCCCTGGCGGAACCCGGCGACAGCTTCGAAAGCTTCATCACCCGTGCCGACGACGCCCTCTACCAGGCCAAGCGAAATGGCCGCAACCAGGTGCACCCGCCCGCCTCGGAACCCGTGCTAAGCGCTTGATTTGAGTAGCCCTGCCCTTTGCTGTTAAATACAGCCCGTGCCGCATGACAATCCTGGGTCGTGCGGCATAGGCCGATGGCTGCGCCCTCTTCATCCCGCGCGGCCCGGCTCTTCCGTAAGAGATTCCGTTTTCAAGGTGAATCCATTGAACATACTTAAGATCGTCCATCTGTTGACGGGCGCTGCCGCATTACTGCTGTCCTTCATTCCAAGCCTGCGCGCTGACACCCTGCCCTACCTGCAACAGCCCGATGCGCTCTACCTCGCCTTCTGTGGTCTGCTCAACCTGCTGCTGGCGCCGGTCGTGCCGGTATGGGCCAAGGGCATGCGCAGCCAGCTGCAGAGCCTCGTTTCCGCCCTGCTGGTGCTGTCGGTAATACTGCAGACCCTGGTCCTTCTCGCCCCGCTGCCGTCGATTGGCGAGCAGCCGGCCATTCTGGTCAGCATCCTCGCCGTGATCCTGGCCGTAGCGCTGCACCTGGTCATCAACCTGCGCAAGGTCACTCAGGCCACCCCCCTGCCCCAGGACATGTCCAACCGGGAAACCGGCACGGTGAAGTGGTTCAACACGTCCAAGGGTTTCGGCTTCATCTCCCGCGACACGGGAGATGACATCTTCGTCCACTTCCGCGCCATCCGCGGCGAAGGCCACCGCGTCCTCATCGAAGGGCAGCGCGTGGAATTTTCGGTGATCCAGCGGGACAAGGGCCTGCAGGCCGAAGACGTGATCGCCGCGCTGCCCAGCAGGCGATGAGCCCCCCATGAAAAAGCCCGCCAATCGGCGGGCTTTTTCATGGGCGATCAGTAATGGGGTGGCGGCGCTTCATCTTCACTCGGCCCGTACTGGCTGAGCAGCTCCTCCTGGCGCTTCGCCAGGGCCGCCAGTTGCAACTGCAGGCGCTCCACCACCCGCTGCTGCTCCACCAGCACATCATTGAGGGTCTGGATGGTGTCATCCTGGAAGGCCAGGCGGCTCTCCAGGTCGGCGATGCGCATTTCCAGGCTCATGCTCAGTCCTCCACGAAGCGGAAATCGTCGGCCAACACCAGGCGCAGCCTGGACCGGATGGCAGCAACCTGCTCCGCCGAGTAAGGCACCGCCGGATGTCGCCCCCAGACCGGCGCGGGCCAGGCCGGATCCTCGCGGCGACGGATGATCACATGCATGTGCAACTGGCTGACCACGTTGCCCAGGGTGGCGACGTTCATCTTGTCGGCTCCGAAGGCATCCTTGAGGGTCTCCGCCAGAAAGCTGGTTTCCTCCCAGAGCGTGCGCTGGTCTTCGACGCCGAGCTGGAACAGCTCGCTGACCTCCTCGCGGCGCGGCACCAGGATGAACCAGGGATATTGCGCATCGTTCATCAACAACAGCCGGCACAGGGGGAAATCACCTATCGGCAGGGTGTCCTGCTGAAGCCTTGGGTCCAGGGTGAACATACTGACCTCTCCTGTTCGACTTGAGGATAACTGAGCTTAACCCCCGCCCCTTTCGCCGGCCCAGTGCCGAGCGGCGGAGACGAGGCCGCGCAGCATAGCCAAGCCATCGCCCGAGTGAAACTCGTCGAGGAGCGCCGCCTATATAAAGGAAGGTTGAACAGGCCGCGTTACCGCGCGCACCAGATCAGCGCAGTCCCCGCATTTCGTTACCACTGGCAACACCAGAAGTTACGACCCGTCGCCCAGGGCGACGGTTCACACAACCGTCACGCTTTTCTGGCACTGACTGTCAATAGCCAGCCGGCGTGCAGGGTGCCTCATTTCAGGGCAGCGCATTCCCCCCATCGACCATGCTGGCATCGGGGCTTTGGCGCCCCGGAACGACCGCGCCACAAGGCAAAGGGAATTTTTCTCTTCGACCCCATCGTTTGTGCACGCTTGTTGCTTGAGAGCAGCCAGGTCACAGACGGGACCAGGATCAAGTCCAATGGACGCCTGCCCGCAAAGTACCTCGGAAACATAGGGGACGAAGGGATGCAAGGCGGATCCTATAGATATGCGACACAGTTCTTTTCGATTTGCGACAGCACTGTGAAGAAATCGTAAGGACTAGGTTTCAACTATCGCCATTATTGTCGCCGTGCTATAAGTTAGCGCCGACACAAAAAGAAAGAACCGCCTTCCATTGAATAAGAAAGCGGCGAGAATCTTCAAAACCAAAGGAGCAATCACAATGCAAGTGATGAAGTGGAGCGCACTGGCTCTGGCCGTGACCGCCGGTAGCATGCAGTTGGCATTCGCCAGCGCCCAGGAAGAGTCCAAGGGCTTCGTGGAAGACAGCAACCTGACTCTGCTGAACAAGAACTACTTCTTCTGGCGCGACTTCCGCAACAACCCCTCTACCAGCCAGAACTACCGTAAAGAATGGGCCCATGGCATCAGTGCCATTTATGAGTCCGGCTATACCCAGGGCACCGTCGGCTTCGGCATCGACGCCCACGGCATGCTGGGCCTGAAACTGGACAGCGGCAACGGCACCAACGGTACCGGCCTGCTGCCGACCGGCTCCGACGGCCGCTCCCAGGACGATTACTCCTACGCTGGCGGCGCTGTCAAAGCGCAGATCTCCAACACCCAGCTGAAGTACGGCAACCTGTTCCCGACCGCGCCGGTATTCGCCACCGGTACCGCTCGTCTGTTCCCGGGCTCCGCTGAGGGCTTCCAGCTGCTGAGCAGCGAGCTCGAAGGCCTGAACATCGACGCCGGCCACTTCACCTCGATCCGTGACGGCAGCGCCTCCACCAACCGCCGCGGTGAAATCACCACCACCTACACCGGTCTCGCCGCCAACAGCGCTGACTACGTAGGCGGCTCCTACGCCTTCACCGACAACGTCAGCGCAAGCCTGTACGGTGCCGAGCTGGAAGACATCTGGCGTCAGTACTACGGCAACCTGAACTGGAACATCCCGTTCAGCGACAAGCAGGCCCTGAACCTGGACTTCAACGTCTACCGCACCCTGGACGAAGGTCAGGCCAAGGCCGGCGACCTCGACAGCACCGCCTGGTCCGCTGCCGCCGCCTACTCCATCGGCGCTCACAAGTTCACCCTGGCCTACCAGAAGGTGAACGGCGACGAGCCCTTCGACTACATCTCGATGGACGGCTTTAACTCCGGCGACTCCATCTTCCTGGCCAACTCCGTCCAGTACTCCGACTTCAACGGTCCGGAAGAGAAGTCCATCCAGGCTCGCTACGACCTGAACATGGCTGAATACGGCGTACCCGGCCTGAGCTTCATGGCTCGCTACATCACCGGTGACGACGTCGACGGCACCAAGGCCGACCCGAACGGCGCCTTCGCTGGCCAGATCGGCGGCGACGGCAAGGAATGGGAACGCGACATCGAGGCCAAGTACGTGGTTCAGGGCGGTCCTGCCAAAGACCTGTCCATCCGCATCCGTCACGCCTCCTGGCGCGCCAACAGCGACATGGCCTTCTTCGGCGCCGCTGGCGGCACCGCCAACGACGAAGTTCGCGTGATCACCGAGTACCCGCTGGATATCCTGTAATATCCCTCGCGTACGCGTATGTGATTAAGGAAACCCGGCCTAGGCCGGGTTTCTTTTTGCCCAGTAATCCGCCATCAGACCGATCAGGATACAAGCAAACATTGATCAAAATATGACCAGGATATTGCGCAAATTTTAATCACCCAGAGGCAATGCATAAGTACCGGTCACATGAGCCACCAGATCATCTTCTTCACCCGCTGAATAGAGTGAAACTTCGCAAACTGCTTGACGCCGACCAAGTTTAAGTATCCGCGCTTCGGCAAATAGATCGACCGGCCTGGGTCTTGACAGGAAGTTGATGTTCAAGTTAGACGTCACCGCCATTTCAACTTTACCCAGTCGTCCCAGCACTACTGCATACATCGCCGCATCGGCCAGCGCCATGATGGTCGGGCCGGACAAAGTGCCGCCAGGCCGCACCAATTTGGGCTTGAAGGGTACCCGCGCCAGGGCCCCATCCGCGTCCAGCCGCTCGATACGCAGGCCGATATCCTCGGCCATGGGCACGCCGCCGCGTATCAGCGCCTCCACTTGCTCCGCCGTCAATGCCACCACGTCGCCCTCCTCCGTCAACCGGACCGCAATCCTGTACGCAACTTGATCAGGGCCGTACAATGCCGAGCCATTCAAACCCATCGCAACCGACAAAACGGCCAAACATGCGTACCAGTCAGTACCTGCTGTCTACCCTCAAGGAAACCCCCGCCGATGCCGTGGTGATCAGCCACCAGCTGCTGCTGCGCGCCGGCATGATCCGCAAGCTCGCCTCCGGTCTCTACACCTGGCTGCCAATGGGCCTGCGGGTGCTGCGCAAGGTCGAGGCCGTGGTCCGCGAAGAGATGAACGCCGCCGGTGCGCTGGAAGTGCTGATGCCGGCCGTGCAGCCCGCCGAACTCTGGCAGGAGTCCGGCCGCTGGGAGCAGTACGGCCCCGAGCTGCTGCGCCTGCACGACCGTCATGAGCGCGAATTCTGCGTCGGCCCGACCCACGAAGAAGTCATCACCGACATGGCGCGCAACGAGCTGAACAGCTACAAGCAGCTGCCGATCAACTTCTACCAGATCCAGACCAAGTTCCGTGACGAGATCCGTCCGCGCTTCGGCCTGATGCGCGGTCGCGAGTTCGTCATGAAGGACGCGTATTCCTTCCACATGAACCAGGAATCGCTGCAGGAAACCTACGACCGCATGCACCAGGCGTACTGCAACGTGTTCAGCCGCCTGGGCCTGAATTTCCGGCCCGTGCTGGCCGACACCGGTTCCATTGGCGGTACCGGCTCCCACGAGTTCCATGTGCTGGCCGAGTCCGGTGAAGACGACATCGCCTTCAGCGAAAGCTCCGACTACGCCGCCAACGTCGAAAAAGCCGAAGCCCTGCCCCGCGAGACCGAGCGTCTGGCGCCGACCCAGGAGCTGAAACTGGTCGACACCCCGAACACCAAGACCATCGCCGACCTGGTGGAAAACTTCGGTCTGCCGATCGAGAAGACCATCAAGACCCTGGTGGTCCATGGCGCCGAGGAAGGCACCCTGATCGCCCTGATCGTACGCGGCGACCACGAGCTGAACGAGATCAAGGCCGCCAACCTGCCCCAGGTCGCCAGCCCGCTGGTATTCGCCAACGAAGCCGAGCTGCGCCAGGCCATCGGCGCCGGTGCCGGCTCCCTCGGCCCGCTGAACCTGCCGCTGCCTTGCGTGGTTGACCGTTCCGTGGCCCTGATGAGCGACTTCGCCATCGGCGCCAACATCGACGACAAGCACTACTTCGGCGTGAACTGGGAGCGTGACCTCGCGCTGCCGGAAGTCGCAGACCTGCGTAATGTGGTCCCCGGCGACCCGAGCCCGGACGGCAAGGGCACCCTGGTGATCAAGCGCGGCATCGAAGTGGGCCACATCTTCCAGCTGGGCACCAAGTACAGCGAAGCCATGAAGCTGAACGTGCTGAGCGAACAAGGCAAACCCGTGACCCTGATCATGGGCTGCTACGGCATCGGTGTTTCCCGCGTGGTGGCGGCCGCCATCGAGCAGAACTACGACGATCGCGGCATCCTCTGGCCGCAGGCCCTGGCCCCCTTCCAGGTCGCCCTGGTCCCGCTCAAGTACGAGACCCCGGCCGTCAAGGAAGCCACCGACAAGCTCTACGCCGAGCTGCGCGCGGCGGGCGTCGATGTCCTGCTGGACGACCGTGACAAGAAGACCAGCCCCGGCGTCAAATTCGCCGACATGGAGCTGATCGGCATTCCGCATCGCATCGTGGTGAGCGAGCGCGGCCTGACCGAAGGCAACCTGGAATACAAGAGCCGCCGTGAATCCGACAGCCAGCCCGTGCCGGTTGCCGAGGTGCTCTCCTTCATTACCGCCCGCGTGAATCGCTGATCGAGAAAATGTCCAAGCGTAGTTCCCATCGCCTCGCCGGCGCCGCCTTGTGCGGCGCCCTCTTCGTCAGCGGCTGCGCGAACCATCTGCCGCAGCGCAGCGAACACGAGGAGCGTGTCGAGCGCAAATTGCTCAACCACAGCCTGCAGATCGACGTGGGTGATCCCCAGGTGCTGGAGCTGCCGCAACGACGCATCCGCATCAACGAGCAGAAGACCTTCGAAGTCACCGAGTTCGAAGTCAGCCGTCACTACGACCGCTACACCCCCTACCAGCCCTGGCGGGAACTCTACGAAGTTCCGCTGGGCGCGGTAGCGGTGGTCGCCGGCGTCGGCGCCAATGTGCTCAACGTGGCGCTGCTCGGCAGCCTGCCGGATACGGCCACCAAGGACTGGATAAGCTACGGATTCGCCGGCCTCAACCCGGCGATGAACGTCGAGTCCAACGGCCGCTCCGAGCAGAACCTGGCCAGCATCGACGAGAAGCAGCTGGACAAGCGCATGGAGTACTCCAGCCTGCCCTGGGCGGAGCGTCCGGTGCAGGTCAAGGCCGGCAACAAGACCCACGAGCTGCTCACCGATCGCAACGGCATCCTGCGCCTGAACCTGCTGGACGGCCCTTTTGCCGACCAGGACATCAGCCGCATCGGCCAGCTCCAGCTGAGCGTCGAGGACCCGCTGGACACCGCCCGCGCCGACGCCTCCCTGGGCATCAGCCACTCACTGCGCGGCAAGCTGCAGGAAGCCCATGGGCTGATCTTCGAGGACCTCGAGGATGACGAAGTCCCGCAATGGGTTCATCGGGTCAAGCGCCTGTCGGAACTGGGCCTGGAAGAAGAAGCCAGCGAACTGGAGCAGAGCCTGATCGAGCTGACCCGCAACGATCCGGAGCTGCAGCAGGAACTTCTCCAGTCGTTGATGAAGGATGCCGGACGCCTGGCGGCGGACCCGGGCGAATCGGACTGAATCTGTCGAGGGAGCCAAACTCCCTCGTGCGGCCCTTCAGCGCCGCACGATGAAACCGGTGATGCCCTGCACCGGCTGATCCTGCAGCTCGATCCCGGTCACCCGGGCATCCGCCGGCCCCTGTTCCAGCCAGGCGGCGAGTTCACGCACGGCGTCCTCCTCGCCCTCCACCAGCACCTCGACCCGTCCATCGGACAGGTTGCGCACCCAGCCGTCCAGCTCCAGGCGGTCAGCCTGGTCCTGGGTCGACTGGCGGAAATAGACCCCCTGCACCTTGCCGCTCACATAGCCATGCAGACAGATTCGTGCCATGGTCCTAACCCCCCTTGCGCAATTCCTCGAGCTTCGCGGTAAGGCCCGCAGCGCTCTGCTCGCCCATCAGTCGCTCACGCAGCTTGCCCTGAGCATCGATGATGTAGGTGACAGGCAATGCCTCGCTGCGCGGCAGTTCGTAACGCTTTGACGGATCCTCCGCCAGTACGGTGAAACGGATGCCCATCTTCTCGACTGCCTGGCCAAGCTCACTGCCCTGCAACCCGTCGAAATTGACCCCGATCACCTTCACCCCCTTGTCCTTCTGTTGCTCGGCGAAGGCATTGAGTTCAGGAATTTCCGTGCGGCACGGCGCACACCACTCTGCCCAGTAATTGATCACCAGCCACTGGCCTTCGAGGCGCTCAACCGCTACCTTCTGTCCATGCTGATCGACGCCGACGTCGTCCGAGCAGCCGGCCAGGAACAGGCCGGCGCCCATCAGCGCGAGCAGCCCTATTACAGAATGGAGTCGCAATCCCATGCATTCGGTCCTCATGTACGCGGGGTTGACATGACGCTGGATGCCCTGCGCCTGGAAGTGCCGGACATCCTGGAAGAGAACAGCACTCCGTTGGCCAGCCTGCCGGCGCTCCTCGCAGAGGCTCGCCAACTCCCTCAGGATAGTGCCCTGCAGCAGGTCCTGGGGCATTTGTTCAGGCTCAACCGCAGCGCGCTGACCTTACTCGAAAGGCAACGCGTGCTGCAAAGCGTCAGCGAAGAGTTCCGTCAATTCGCGCTGGCCTATCAGGAACGCAGCCTCCCCCCGAGCCTCTTCGTCAGGCTCTGCGATGAACTGGCCTGCGGCTTCAAGCGCCTGCTGCTGCAGATTCTCCAGGGTCACCACCCCTCGCGCCCCCACCTGGCCTGGTGCCTGTACATGGCCCAGCACTTCCTCGCCCAGACTCAGCTGCGCAATTATCAGCTCTACCAGGAGCCCAGCCCACGACTCTGGCGCGACAGTCACCTGCTGTACTGGATCGGCGAACACCAGGGCTGCCTGGACGAGCCGGTGGCCGCGGCCTTCCGCCCCACACCGGCCAATACCCTGCGCGGGCTCTATCAGCAGATGCTGCTCATGGCCCTGAGCAATCCCTTTCATCTCAGCGAAGGCGAATGCCCGCTGCTCTTCGGCGCCCTGGCGCCCCTGGCGGGACTCGCACGGTTGCTGCCGTGGGACGAGGACGACGAGAATGGCAGTCCGACCGTCGACCTGACCGAATCCCAGCCCTGCCTGCCCCAGGACCAACGCCCCGATGGCGCCAGTGGCTACCTGCGCCGTTTCGAGCTGGGCGCCCTGCTGATCGCACTCCATGAACCGGCTCCCCTGCGCAGCGAAGGCGAAGGGGCACTGCTGGAGAAAGTCCGCCAGCACTGGCTTGGACGCCAGCAACGGCGCCATCCGCGCACCGAGCAATCGGGAAGTTGCCAGTTGGTGGTGGGGCTGCCCGCCATCCATGCCGACCTGCTGGCGCAGCATCCCGGCCGCTCGGAAGCGCAGATGCTCGATGCCAGCCCCGGCGGCGCCCGCCTGCTCTGCCACGGCGACCAGGGCGGCCAGCTGCCGGTGGGCCAACTGGTGCTGGTGCAGACCCGCAACACTCCGATGCTCGCCCTGGTGCGCTGGCGCTACCAGAACACCGAGGGCCTGCACCTCGGCCTGCGCTACCTCAAGGGCCTGCCGCGCCCGGTGTGGCTGCGCCGCGCCCCCAGCGCACAGACCCACCCCGGCGTGCTGCAGAGCACACCGGCGCCGGGCAATGGCTGGCACCACGGTCTGTGGCTCCCCGGCAAGCAATTCGTCCAGGGCGAGAATCTCTGGCTGCAACTGGCCAGCGTGAACAACCAGGCCATTGTGCCGCTGCCCGAACCCAACCTCTGCACCTCGCTGGTGGCGCGCTATCCCTTGCAACTGGCCTGAGCGATCAAACTGCGAGACGGATCACGCAGCGCGCCGGCCAAGGCGCACAGTTCGTGGGGAAATGGCTGCTTATAATCCCGGATCATCGGTACGAACGTGCCTTTCCAGACGGGACGCCCCATGCAACAGCAAGACAGCTTGATCGGCCCGGTCCCCGCCCGTGTCGTCGAAGTCGCCCGCTCCACCCTCACGGCCTTCGAGGGCCGAGTGGCGGATTTCAATGTGGCGGCCTGGTTGCACCTGCCGGGCATGACGGAGCTGCCGGTGTCCCTGCTGGTGAGCTACCTGGACGGCGAGCAGTACCGCGAGGTGGCGGTGGATCATGGAAAGCTCAACCCCAGGGGCAAGATACTGTTGGCCGGCATCGCCCGCCTGCCGTTCCGGCAGAAGATCGAGCAGATGCAGATCCGCATGCGCTGCGCGGTACCCATCAGGGGGCTGCTGGTGGAAGAGCTCTTCGTGCAGGCGGTGGAGCTGGCTGAACCCGCCAATCGTCGGGCACGCGCCTGAAGCGTCTCAGCCCGGCAAGGCCCGGCAATTGTGCGGCACTTCCTGCGCAACCACCTCCTCCTGCACTGATTCGGGCGCCAGCGACTCCGGCCAGTGATGGAACTTCAGCCCGGTCACCCGGTTGAGTCCGTCCAGGGCCCGCTGCGGAGCGCGCTCATGCAGGTGGATCAATTTGTCTTTCGCGTTACCCATTGCCTTCGTCCCCCGGCCATCGATTCGACGGCCCTTTCCCTGTAGTGCCATAACCATGCCAATCGCAGCCTTCTGCTCCGCCGCGGCCCGGCAGCACGCCGAGCCGATGCGGCCGCTGTCGACTGACGAATTTCGTCAGTCGTTTCCCGGCTTGAGCCACTGCGCCAGGCTGCCGCCGAACAGTGCCTGCTGTTCCTGCTGGAGCAACTGCAAGGCCTCCCGCAGCGGCGGATACCATTCCTCGTCCAGATGCTCAGGCAACTGGTTCAGTCTCGGCAGCGGCCAAGGCATGTGGCTCAGCAGCTGATAGAGGCTGTAGCCATTGAGGTCGCGGCAGAGCACCCAGGCGCCGCCGCTCGCCCCGCAGACCAGGTGCTGGCTCTCCAGCAGTTCGAGCATCTCCAGCCATTCATCCTCCGGCAGGTGCCAGCCAGCGCGCTGCACATCCAAGTGCCGCACCGGCATGCCGCGCATCTGCCGGTCGTGGAAGACCCGCAGGATTCCCAGCAGCACCAGCAGGCGCGGCAGTGCGCGACGGCGCCAGTGCCACGGGGTGGAGAGGTTGCACACCAACTCGGCGCCGAACAGCACGATGACCCAGGACAGGTAGATCCACAGCAGGAACAGCGGCACCGTGGCAAAGGCGCCATAGATCAGTTGGTAGCCGGGGAAGAAGCTGACATAGAGGCCGAACAGCGCCTTGGCCGCCTCGAACAGCAACGCGGTGAAAACGCCCCCCGCCACGGCATGGCGCACCGGCACCCGCGCATTGGGCACTGCGGCATAGATCAGGGTGAACGCGGCGATGCTGGACAACAATGGCATGACGCCCAGCAGGGTCTTGGCGCCGTAGAGCGCGTCCGGGCCGGAAATCAGCGACAGTGAAGTGATGTAGGTGCTCACCGCGAAGCCGGCCCCCAGCAGCAGCGGACCGAGGCTGAGGATCGCCCAGTAGAGCAGGAAGCTGGAAATGCCACGGCGCGGCTGGCGCACGCGCCAGATGGTGTTGAAGGCCTTCTCGATGGTCACCAGCATCATGAAGGCGGTCACCACCAGCAGGCCGACGCCTACCCAGGTCAGGTGCCGGGCCTGCACGGTGAAGCCACGCAGGTACTCCTGCAGGGTCTCGCCCGTGGAAGGCACGAAGTTGCGGAAGATGAAACTCTGGATCTGCTCGCCGGTGCCCTGGAAGGCGGGGATGGCCGAGAGCATGGTGAACGTCACCGTCATCATCGGCACTACGGCGAACAGGCTGGTGTAGGTCAGGGCTGCGGCGCTGTTGGTGCCACGATCGGCAATGAATCGCTGCAGCAGGAAGCGCCAGAATTCGACGACGTCGGTAAGGCGTTGGCGCATTCCATCTCCTTGATTCGAATCGACCCGGCCCGCCAGAGCAGACCGCAACCACAGCGCACGGTTCAGGACGACGCCGCGACGCGGTTAGAATAGCCGCCTCGACCAAGCCCATGCGACCCCCGACATGACCGAACTGACCCTCTACCACAATCCGCGTTGCTCCAAGTCCCGCGGCGCCCTGGAACTTCTCGAGGCCCGCGGCCTGGCGCCGACTATAGTGCGCTACCTGGAAACCCCGCCCAGCGCTGCCGAGCTGCGTGATCTGCTGGCCAAGCTCGGCCTTTCCGCCCGCCAGCTGCTGCGTACCGGCGAGGACGAATACAAGGCGCTGAACCTGGACGATGCCGGACTCTCCGAAGAGCAACTGATCGCCGCCATGGTCGACCATCCCAGGCTGATCGAACGGCCCATCCTGATCGCCGGCGACAAGGCCGTGGTCGGCCGCCCGCCGGAGAAGGTGCTGGAGATCCTTCCTTGAGCACGCCCTACGTCCTGGTTCTCTACTACAGCCGCCACGGCGCCACCGCCGAGATGGCCCGGCAAATCGCCCGGGGTGTCGAGCTGGCAGGCCTGGAGGCGCGGCTGCGCACCGTCCCGGCGGTGTCCACGGAATGTGAAGCGGTGGCACCGGATATCCCTGCCGACGGCGCCCTCTACGCCAGCCTGGACGACCTGCGCTATTGCGCCGGCCTGATCCTCGGCAGCCCGACCCGCTTCGGCAACATGGCCGCACCGCTCAAGTACTTCCTCGACGGCACCAGCAGCCTCTGGCTGACCGGCGAACTGGTGGGCAAGCCGGCGGCGGTATTCACCTCCACCGCCAGCCTGCATGGCGGCCAGGAAACCACCCAGATCTCCATGCTATTGCCCCTGCTGCATCACGGCATGCTGATCACCGGCCTGCCCTATAGCGAGCCCGCACTGCTGGAGACCCGTGGCGGCGGCACGCCCTACGGCGCCAGTCACCATGCCGGCGCCGACGGCAAGCGGCCGCTGGATGAACACGAGATTACCCTTTGCCGCGCCCTGGGCAGCCGCCTGGCACAGATCGCGCAACGCCTGGAGACGCCGCGTGGCTAGAAAACCCAAGCAACTTCCTGAACTGGCCTGGCTGGCGCCGCGCATGACCGCCAGCCGCGTGGTCAGCCTGGCGAGCTTCATCGCCCTGGCCCTGCTGCTGACCATCAACACCCTGTTCTTCGCTGACCTTCACGGTGCACGCACCTGGGTGGTCCTGGCCATCCTGATGGTGCCCCTGGTCCTGCTCGCCCCCGGCATGGTCCTTGGCAACGCCCGGGCACATGCCTGGGCCTGCTTCGTGGTGAACCTCTACTTCATCCAGGGCGTGCTCGCCGCCATCGACCCGGCGCGTAGCCTGTTCGGCTGGCTGGAAGCGGGCCTCAGCCTGCTGCTGTTCTGCGCAGCGCTGCTCTATACCCGCTGGCGCTTCCAGTACAACCGCAAGCTGGCCGGGGAGTGATTCCCGAGAAGAAACGAAAAAGCCCGGAATTTCCGGGCTTTTTTATGGTTCTTCGCGGAGTCTGGGGGAAGAGCGAGTTGACAGTCAGGGAAGTGGGTAAATTGGCAGTCGCCAAACACACCAACCCCCACTCCCTGCTGCCGCCGTGCATCCTATTGATCTTGCCCAGTTCT